>JASHQB010000028.1 GCA_030037775.1 Candidatus Acidiferrales bacterium | reverse complement strand
AAACGTCGAAGTCAGTGGCTTCGACGGTGGAGCAAGTGAGTCCCGTGCTGCGGCCGCTTTTGGCGACAGCGGTGGAATCTGGAATGAGCGAAGAGGCAGGAAGAACAGTGCTGGCGGGAGGTTCATCAGTCGGCACGCCGGAGGCGTTGGTGGTGTCGCCGAGTTGGATGATGGCGCCGGTGGAATCCACGCTGGCGGGAGAAGTGACCACTTGAGCGATAGCGGCGTCGGCGGGAGGCATACAGTTCGAGGTGCAACCCGCGGGCTGCTCCAGCTCGATGAATTGCGAGAGATTGGCGACGGTATTCGCGCCGGTGGAGGAACACGGAGTGGCGGTGTCGATCAGGCCGGGCTGAATGATGGCATCGCCGATGCTGCCGGCGTCTTCGTCAGCAAGCACGTGATTATTGCTGAGAATGTATTGCGTTCCGGCGCGAACGACCAGAGAGCCGAGGGTGCCGCTGGCGCATTCAGTAGCGGTCCGGTCGTTGGTGTTGCCGCCCGAGGTGCCGAGTTCGATGGGCAGATTTTGCGCCTGCTGATTGTCGGTCAGTAGGGTAACCGCTTCGGAAGCGGTAATCGCGGTATTCGCCTGCGCGAGGGCGGTGACGACGGCGGAGGTGACGGCATCGCCAGAGGAGTCTACGGCGAGAGACTCAGGTGCCTGGTAGACACCGCCGGCCGAAATGGTGCCGACGGAGGCGTTGCCGCCAGGGATGCTGTTGACTTCCCAGGTGACGGTTTGATTCGTGCTGCCCAACACCGTGGCGGTGAACGGTGAGGTCTGCAGCGGCAGGACGGTGGGATCGGGAGTGGAGATGGTGATGCCAATGGTGACGGTGACGCTCGCCTGACCGCTGACGGAAGTGTCAGCTTGCGGAGTGGCGGTGACGGTAACCGTGGGCGGAGCGGGGACGCTTGCGGGCGCGGTGTACTCGCCGTTGGCACTGATGGAACCATTGCTCGCGCCGCCGGCAACGGCCCAGGTGACCGCCTGATTGCTGCTGTTCACGACCGTGGCGGAGAAGAAGACCTCACCACCGACCGGGATGGTTGTGGCGCTGGAGCTGACGGTGACGCTGATGGGCGGAGCGCCGGCGCTGCTGCCGCAGGATGTGATTTCGAGGAGCAGGGCCGCGATTACGATGAGGAAGAGGGCGCGCCGGTACATTTATTCCGCTCCCGGAAGAGTGCTCGCACGTTCAAAAAAGAATTTCGAATTGTAACTTCGGTTGATACAGAGTGCCCAAATTTACGATGCGGACTGGACGGCGAGAGTTTGCTTCGCAGGCAGGCGCGCCGGCAAGGGGAATTTTATTTTGCAAAATTATTCTGGAAATAGGGGCAGAGGGAGGAGACCGGACATTGATCGCACAGCGGACGCGCGGATTTGCAAAGTTCGTGCGCGTGCTGTTTGAGAAGGAGATAGGCGCGGAGCTGGACCGCGCAGTTCTGCGGGAGTCCGGCAAGGATGGCTTCTTGCGCGAAACGGTAGGCGGCATTCCACTTGGAGGTGGCCCATGCGGGATCGCCGCCGAAGAGGCGCAGCGCGGTGTGAACGGCGTTTGAGGGAACGGCGGCGACAGGAGCGGTCTTGGTGAAGAGGAGAATCTTTTCGCCGGTGGAATCGCCGACGGTCGGAAATTTTTTCAGAGCCTTCTTGGCTTCGGGCAAGGGACGCTTCAGGACGGCGCGCATGTCGCCGGAAAATTCGTCGAGGACGCGCGCAGCGATTTCCTTTAGGCGAAATGCGGCAAGCTCGGGCTTCATGACGCTGGGGCGCATGACTCCGCGGAGTTTCGCGTCGGGGGCATCGAGGATTTTCTGCGGGGCGAGGCCGATTTCTTTTTTGAGCGCGCGAAAACCCTTCTCGCAGCGCTCGTCGGATTGCGGATAGCCGCAGTTGCGATGGAGCAGCATTTCGTAAGGATCGGTGGGATAGGGCGGCTTGGATTCGCCATAGAATTTTTCGAGGCGATTGAAAATTACCGAGAGGCTGGCGGGGTGCGCTGCGCGTTTGAGCATAGCGGAAGTGATGGCATCGTAACATCAGGAGCGGAAGTTCACTAAGAGGTTCGCTCCTGTAAACGTCTGAAGCTTTCGGAACGCTGCGCTGGGCGATTGCGGGGGCCAGGGGGGTGGCGTACAATGTGCTGCCCATGCCCGATACTTCCTCGATTGAAGGCAGCACCGTCTCACACTACAGTGTTTTGGAAAAACTGGGCGGCGGGGGAATGGGCGTGGTGTACAAAGCCAGAGACACGCGCCTGGGCCGCAACGTCGCGCTGAAATTCCTTCCGGACGACATTTCCCACGACCCACAAGCGATCGAGCGATTCCGGCGCGAAGCACGCGCGGCCTCGGCACTGAACCACGCGAACATCTGCACGATTTACGACATTGGAGAATTCGAGGGGCGGCCATTCATCGCCATGGAGCTGCTCGAGGGACAGACGCTGAAGCACCGCATTGCCGGGAAGCCCATCGAGATCCCGGACCTGTTGGAGATCGGGATTCAGATCGCGAACGGGCTGGATGCGGCGCATGCCAAGGGAATCGTGCACCGCGACATCAAGCCGGCGAATATTTTTCTGGTGGAGCGCGGGCAGGCGAAGATTCTGGATTTTGGTTTAGCGAAATTGACACCGACGGGGAAGCCTTCGGCGGAGTCGGTGGACATTACGTCCATGCGGACGAAAACGCACGTGCTGGGCGAAGAGCAACTGACGAGTCCGGGAAGCTCGATGGGCACAGTGGCGTATATGTCTCCCGAGCAGGCGCGCGGCGAAGAGCTGGATGCGCGGGCGGATTTATTTTCACTGGGCGTGGTGCTGTACGAGATGGCGACGGGAGCAGTTCCCTTCTCCGGCGCGACTTCGGCGGTGATTTTCGACGGGATATTGCATTCCACGCCGCCCTCGGCGAAAGAACTGAACGCGCGAGTGCCGCTGGCGCTGGAAAACATTCTGGCGAAGGCGCTGGAGAAGGATCCGGACCTGCGCTGCCAGACGGCAGCGGAATTGCGGGCGGACTTGAAGCGGCTGAGCCGGGACATCGAATCGAGCCGGCGGCCCACGGCGGCGCAAAAGAGCGACTCGGGCCCGGCGGTGCAGGCGGCTGCGTCGGTGAAGCAAAAGTCCGTGGCGGTGCTCTATTTCGAAAATCAGAGCGGGGCGAAAGAGGACGAATATTTTCGCGACGGCATTACCGAGGATATCGTCACGGAGATTTCGAAGATCGCGCAACTGGAGATTTTCCCGCGTTCCGAGATGCTGGCGTTCCGCGACAAGCCGGTGACGGCGCAGCAGGTGGGGCAACAACTGGGCGCGGCGTACGTGCTGGAGGGGTCCATCCGACGAGCGGGAAATCGCGTGCGGATCACGGCGCAACTGGTGGAGGCGTCGACGCGGCATTCGGTGTGGGCGGAGCGCTACGACCGGCAACTGGAGGACGTGTTCGCCATACAAGAGGAAATTGCGCGAAGCATCGCGCAGGCGCTGCGGATCACACTGACGCCGCAAGAAGACAAGATCATCGCGCACAAACCGACAGAGAACCCTCAGGCATACGATTTTTATTTGCGAGGAAGAAGCTACACGCGGCGCGAGAACATGGATTACGCACTGCAGATGTTCGAGCAGGCGATTCAATTGGATCCGAATTTCGCGCTGGCGCACGCGGGGATCGCAAACCTGTGCGGACTCATTTATGAAATTCGCGAACAGAATCCGAACTGGATCGAACGGGGCGTGGCGGCCTGCGACCGCGCGATGGCGCTTGCGCCGGATTTGCCGGAAGTGCTAGTCGGACGCGCGCGGCTGTTTTACGCTCAGAAGAAATTTGAGGATGCGGGGCTGCTGGCGTGGCGCGCCATCGAACGCAAGCCCGATTGCGAGGGCGCATGGAATATTCTGGGACGCGCGTACTTTGCCGCAGGGCGGAACGAAGAAGCAGCGGCCCTGACCGAGCGCGCCATCGAAGCCAATGGCGACGATTACAATGTTTATATCCCCTATCAGCAAGTTCTCGATCAGCTGGGACAAAAAAAACAAAGCGACCGCTTGCGCGAGGTACAAGCCAAAGTCCTTCGGCAACAGTTGGAATTGGTCCCCGAGGATGTGCGCGCCCGCGTTTTGCTTGCGGGAAATCTCGCATATGCCGGGAACGCCGAGGAAGCCATCCGGCACTTGCAAACGGCGGTGGCTCTGCGCCCGGGCGACGCGAATACGCTCTACAATGCGGCGTGCGGGTATGGGCTACTTGGGCGGAAGACGGACGCACTCGAGACGCTCAAGAAAGCCCTCGCTGCTGGATACGGCAACCGGCATTGGGCAGCCAAGGATTCCGACCTGAATTGCCTGCATGATGATCCCGAGTTTCGGAAACTCGTGGGGCTCAGCGAGCGCGCCGCGCCGTAGAAGACGGGACCTCAGGAAGTCCATGCGATGCCGGCCTGAAGCGCGGCCGTACAAAGGCGAGTAAAAGCGGGCGGCAAAAACTCTCTGCTTGCTATGAATCCCACGGCCGGACGCGGCGAAATTGTCTGTGACGCGGGCCAGGGCACCTAATCCTTGGCGCTCGAGAAGGCGAGCGGCCTTTTGACCGCGTAAGGTTGGCCAGGTAAGGAATTGGCGGCAAAAGACGCAAACCGCGGTTGAAAGGTGCGGGAAAAATTGTCACCCTAGGGATGGTTCCAGCGTTTGCTCGAATGGGGGCAGGCGCGGGAAACGGTTCCGAGCGGCAAGCAGAGGGCGCTCCTCAAATGACGCTCGTGCCGCTTCCGGAAGCTCCGGGTGAATGGTTGGAACTGCATAAGAAGTAGCCCAGCTTAGTCTCACTCACAGATCGGCATCTGTGCTGTAAACATTGGGAAGGCCCGATGGGGCTGGAAAGGTTGAGATATGCTGAGGCCGTTGGCAGGGGCGTGTGCGCTGGCGTGTTTGGCGCTGTCCGCGTACGCGCAAGCGCCGCAAAGGGGCGTGCAGCGGGGAGTGACGCTCGAGCTCGGCGGCGGATTTGATGACACGCAGTTCAATTCGACGGGCTGGCCGAGTTACAGCGGGTATTACGCGTCAGTCGGCGTGAATGTGACATCGTGGTTGCAGGTATACGCCGACGGAGACGAGCAATTCGCGTCGGTCAACGGCGGCAATACGAGGCTCTTTGGCGATCACCTGGGCGGACGATTCTATTACCGGCCCCGCAATCTAATGCTCGATCCGTTCGCAGAGGCTCTCTTGGGAGTTTCGCGGCTGGATTTGAATTTGACGCCGCCGGGACAGAAATATTCGGAGAATGGATTCTCGTTCCGGACGGGCGGCGGACTCGATTTCAACATTGACCGGCACTGGTCGGTGCGGGCATTCGAAATCGACTATTATCGAACACCGTTCTTCCAGGTTCACCAAAACAACATGTGGTTCTCGGCGGGAGTGGTCTTCAAGTTCGGCGAGCGCGAGTACCCCAACTAGGAGAATATCGCAAAACTGGGAGGGATGAAGCCGCTGGGCGGTGCCAGACGGGCGCCGCTTTGCGCTCGTTGTCGCGACGCGTCCGGCGGTGGTACACTTCGGCCCATGGCTACGAAAAAAGTGAAGCGGAAGAAGAGCAAGAAACGCGGTGGGTCCAAGAAGGCGCGCGGCAAGAAGGCGACCAGCAAAAAGAAAACAACAAACAGGCAGCGGGCCGCGAAAAATCGGCGGGCGAGACAAGCGCGGCTTTCGCGCGGGCTGGATTCCGGCAACGCGGGGGTGATTCCGGAAAGCGAGTCGGAGCGGACGTTCGCGGGGGGTCAGTCCGGCGACAACGAAGGCCTCTCAGATATTGAAGACGTGGATTCGGAAAGCGTGGATGAATTGGCAGAAGAGGGACAGGATTACGAAGCCGAGATTGTCGAGGGTGTAGAACGGGCCGGCGATCAGGAAGAACAGGAAGTCCGCACGGACGTGCGGGAAGAAGAGCGGCCGAGGCAGAAGCGGGTGACATTGTAACAGCGCGCGTTGCGCTCGCAGAGGCGAGAACGCGGGGAGCTTCGCGAAGCGACGAAGCGCTTCGCCGGTGCATTGGTTACTTCAGATTTCCGTTGGTTGACGTTCGCGGTGGTCGAGGGCGCAGTGGGGCGAGGTTCGCGCGGAGGTCCGGCGGGCAGGGGCGATTACAAGATTAGTATTTGCGATAGGCGGGCTGAAAGATAGAATCAGTCAAGCGAGCGGGACACCAGAACCTAGGATAGGCGACGCAACTTGATGGCGCCGGTGCGGGTTCCATCAGTCGTGGTGGCTGAACTTGCCGGAACGCGCGAAGAGAGTTGGTCGGGCTGGAGAGCTTCGGCTGCAGATGCGCGCGCAGGCGAGCGTTTGGCTACGAGAAAATGAGAGGGCAGGTGGCGGATGAGAATTGCGAGCGTTGCCGGCGCGTTTCCTAAACATTATTTCAGCCAGGAAGTGCTCGTGGAAGCCCTGAAGCAATACTGGGGCGAGCGCTTGAAGAGACCCGAAGTGCTGGACAAATTGCATGCGAACGTGAAGGTAGAGGGGCGGTACATGTCCATGCCGCTCGAAGGCTATTACGGCCTTTCGACCTGGGGCGAAGCGAACAATGTGTGGATCGAGACGGGACTCGACATCGGCGAGCAGGCCATTACGGCGGCGCTGAAGCCGATCGGGCTTCCGGCGCGGGAAGTGGATGCGATTTTTGTGGTGTCGGTGACCGGAATTGCGAGCCCCTCGCTCGATGCGCGGCTGGTGAACCGTCTGGGGCTGTGCCCGAACATCAAAAGGAATCCGCTGTTTGGTCTCGGCTGCGTGGCGGGAGCGGCGGGAATTGCGCGGGCGGCAGATTACGTGCGCGGGTTTCCGGGACATACGGCGATACTGCTGGCTGTTGAACTGTGTTCGCTGACCATCCAGCGCGACGACCTGTCGATGGCGAATTTGATTTCGGCGGGACTCTTTGGCGATGGGGCGGCGGCGGTGGTGATCACCGGGGATGAAAGAGATTTTCAGGGGCCGGAGATTATTGCGACGCGTTCGACGTTCTATCCAAATACGGAACGCACCATGGGCTGGGACATTTCCGAGAAGGGATTCCAAATTGTGCTGTCGCCCGGCGTTCCGGACGTGGTGAAGCAGAACCTGGGAAAGGACGCGGAGCAGTTCCTGAGCGACCTCGGGCTCGAGAAGAAGGATATTTCGAGCTGGATTTTCCACACCGGCGGACCGAAAGTGCTGGAAGCGGTGGAAGAAGCGCTGGAGCTGAAGGATGGAGAGCTCGAAGCGTCGTGGGACTGCCTGGCGAAAGTCGGGAACTTGTCTTCCGTGTCGGTGCTGCTGGTGCTGGAAGACGTGATGGCCAATCACCGGCCGGAGCCCGGAAGTTACGGGATCCTGGGAGCGATGGGGCCGGGGTTCTGCTCGGAATTGATTTTGTTGAAGTGGTAAGCCGATGCATCCCACAAGAAAAGGTAAGCATCAGACGCGGCTATCGATGACAAATTGCCAAGAGGATGTCCATGATCTACCGAGTGGGTTACATCGTGGCCGTATTTCTCGCAGGGTTAATCGTCGGCGCGCTTTTGAGCCGGCCGACATCGCGCGTTGAACCTTCGCGGCTGGCTCGCCGATACTTCATTCTCTTCGCAGTTGTCATCGCGGTGCGAGTGTTGTTATTCGTGTGTATCGTTCTAAAACTGAACGCCTCCGCTGCCGGTACGATTTTCGCAGGCACTGGCGACGCAACCAACTTTCTTTTCGGTGTGATTTTCGGCCTTGCAGCGCTCCGCAGCGACCGCCGCGAACTCCTGTGCAATCCTGCTGTTTTTTCGGTGCTTTGACTTATCCACCGGTATCGGATACATCTGGCATTGGGTCATGGAGCTCTCAACTCACTTAAGCTCCCACGCAGATGCAAAGCTCGGGGTGACCCATGGCTCTGATAGGTCGCACTTGCAGGACTACCAGTAGATTCATTTCCCTTCTGTAGGGTTCGGCGGGGAGGCATCGCATGGCAATTCAGACCCAAGAAGAACACATGCAGGAAGAACAGCGGGTTCCATACTGGAATATCGGGACGCGCATCGCTTTCCGGTTCAGCTTCATTTATCTGGGATTGTTCGTGGTGTACTTCTGTCCGATATGGCTTCAGTATCTGCTGTTTATGAAAGGTGAGTCCCCTCTGGTGCTCGGAGGGATATGGCCGATGCGCCAGATAGTCCTCTGGGCAGGCGCACATATTTTTCACATGACCCGTTCACCGAGTACAGGCCCCGGGTGGGATGGGTCCTACTACTGGGTGGAGGCATTCTGCGCGCTCGTCATCGCTGTTCTTGCCACGGTCACTTGGTCGATTCTGGATCGGCAGCGCGAAGCCTATGAAACGCTGTATAAATGGTTCCGGCTGGTCATCCGTTTTGCGCTCGCTGCGATGATGTTTTCTTACGGAATATTCAAAGTCATCCCGGCGCAGATGCCTTACCCGAATCTCTTTGAACTAGTTCGGCCGTTCGGCCACTTTTTACCCATACAAGTTCTCTGGACGTACATGGGTGCAGGGCCGGCGTACGAAATCTTCGCCGGGTGCGCCGAAGTTCTCGGAGGCATCTTGCTGTTCTTTCCTCGCACGACGACGCTTGGCGCATTGATTTGCCTCGCAGATTTGACCAACGTCTTCGTGATCAACATGAGCTATAACGTCGCGAATAAACTGCAGGTCTTTAACTTCATCCTGCTGGCTTTGTTCTTGCTTGCTCCCGAGCTTCCCCGCCTGGCAAACGTGTTTGTTTTGAACGGCACTGCTCCACCTTCCCGGCAGCCTCAGCTCTTCCACGCCCGTCGCGCCAATCGTCTCGCGACGGCTGTTCAGGCCCTCCTCGCCGTCTACCTCATAGGCGGAACTGCGTACGATGCCTGGGTAAATCAGTGGCTTTTCCGCGCCAGTTCCGCTTCGAGGCCTGCTCTCTACGGAATCTGGGACGTGGACCAACTCTCGATCGACGGGCAAGTCCGCCCACCGCTTCTGACGGACAACGAGCGGTGGCGGCGCATTATCTTCGATTCGGGTGTTATCTGGGAGCTCAGTCTTGATGCCGATAAGAGGGTTGCCTTCGAGCGCCCGGACGACTCACTGGCCTATTATCGTGCTTCGATTAATGTCCTCGACAAGACTGTCACGCTTACCGACCCTGATCCCGAGAACAGCCGCAAGGATTGGAGCGCTCGCTTCACCTTCGACAGGCCTGCCCAGGATCAACTAGTCCTCGATGGCGAGATGGACAAGCACAAGCTCCACATGCAGCTTCACCTCGTTGACCGCAAAAAGTTCGAGCTCGTGAACACCGGCTTCCACTGGATTCAGTAGGCCTCGTGCATCCTTGAATTTGCATAGCCAGGCCACGCAGCAGTCAATACTTCAGGTGAATACAAATGTTTCTGGCCCGCACGCTGTGTAGGATGCCCACAGAATAATCAGACGCTATGGATTTCTTGGAGTTCTACTTGTGCGCGATAACCAATTGGTCCAAGCCGATCTGCGGCGCTGCCAGCTCAACCCGCGCGAAACCCGCATCTTTCGATATCGCTTCGTATTGGGCGAGAGTGTACGCATCGCCGGAAGGCGTCGTGGCCAGCATCATCATGCTGAAAGCAGCCGCTGTAGGCGGCGAGATGCGATCCGGGTTGGGAACAAGATCCACGATTGCCGCTCGCCCGCCGGGCTGGAGAGCCGCGTGCACCTTGCGCATGAAAATGGAGCACGACGGCTGATCGAAGTGGTGCAGGAAGTTGGTGATCAACACCAGATCGTAGCCGCTGCCAAATTCGGTCTCAAAGGCATCGCCAGGAAGCAGGTGATATCGGCTGGCGATCCCTGCCGCTTGGGCATTTTCCTGGGCGACGGCGAGCACGTTGCGCCAATCAGAAGCGTAGATGTGAGCCGTGGGATTGTGGCGAGCGACGGCAATGCCGAATATCCCGTGGCCGGCGGCAATGTCGAGCACCTTTTGCGCTTCTGCGCCTTTGCGCAGTTCGGCCGCCATGATCTCGGCCGGCATACTCATCAACGGCATCATGGCGCGCGCAAACTCCACCCAGTCGGGATTTTCCGGTTCCAGAGTGCCGACGCCTAACGCGGTGCCGCCGATGCGCACCGCCTGCGTCAGCCGCGCGTGAGCTTCCGTGATGCGCGACGTAAGCAGGAATCCAATCGCCCCTCCGATATACGCCGGAGAGTGGCGATTGAGAAACAACGCGGAGTCCGGTGTGAGGCCGTAGCGATCCCCTTCTTTTGTCAAGAAGTCATGGATCGTCAGAAAATCGCACAGGATGCGAACGCCACGCTCAGCAGATTTGCAACGGCCTGCAATGGCCGCGGCGGTCGTATTGCCCTCGCCAATCGCCGTGAAAACCTCCAGCTCGACCGCGGCCTTTATTGCAGCCGTCTGCTGGTAGGCGTTAATGGCGTCGAAAAAATGCTCGGGCGTAGGCTGCTGTTCTTGCGCTTGACTTGCCATGATTCATCTCCCACCTAAGATTGCGCGGGAGTCTATAACGGGTCGGGGTGTCCGCGGAAGGAGTAAATCGGCTAGACACACCGGTTAAGCGCAGACGCCGCGAAATCGTTGGCCGGTTTAGCCGACTTTGCGGCGGGACTTGACAGCGCGAGGACCAGCCGCGGCGGCTTCCTTCTTTTGCGATTCAAACAACTGGGGCTGCTTCCTGCTCGGTACCGGCGGTTTCTTCTCGAGACTCTTCTTCAAAGCAGCCATCAGATCAATCACTGGCGCGACAGCATGGTGTTGCACGGCGGTGACTTCCCTGCCGGCCATCTTGGCGTCCACCAAAGAGCGTAGGCTATCCTGATAGGTGTCACTGTACTTTTCCGGCTCAAAACCGGCGGCGAGATTCTCGATCAACTGGCGCGCCAAAGTGCGCTCCTGATCTTTGATTTCGGCCTTGGCGGCGTTGCCGTATTCGGCTGAGCGGATTTCGTTAGAATAAAACATGGTGTGGAGGGTCAGGCCGCCGTCGCGGGCGCGAATGATGACGATGTTCTCGCGATTGTGCATGCTGACTTTGGCGATACCAGCGTAACCGGCCTGCTGCATGGCTTCGGTGAGCAGACGATAGGCCTTCTCGCCGCCTTCCTCGGGCGCGACGTAGTAAGAGGCATCGAAATAGACGGGGTCGATTTCGTCGAGCTTGACGAATTCCAGGATTTCCATGGTGCGGGCGGATTCCGGCTCGACCTTCTTCAGTTCTTCCTCGCTGAACAGGACATATTGGCCCTTCTCGTATTCGTAGCCCTTCTCGATTTCGGAGCGTTCAACCATGCGGTTACACGTGGGGCAGAAGAGCGGCTGCTTGAGGCGCGTGTGACACTCTTTGTGCAGCTGGTTAAAGCTAATGCGCTCAGTGCGCGCCGCGGGAGACAGGCGAATCGGGAGCGAAATCAAACCGAAGGTCAGATGGCCACTCCATGAGCTTGGCATAGTTCCAAAATTGTACATTGGCTGGGGCCGGGGGCAAAGAGGCGTGCCCTATTGATATGGCGAATAAACGGCGAACATACAAACTGACTACTAGCCCCTGTA
>JASHQB010000282.1 GCA_030037775.1 Candidatus Acidiferrales bacterium | reverse complement strand
AGACACGTTCATCGCCGATTTCACCGTCGCTATGGGCACCGGCCAGATCAAAACCGGCTCCGCTTCCCGCACCGATCGCATCGCCAAATACAATCAGCTTCTCCGTATCGAAGAGGAGCTCGGCCGCGAAGCCAAGTTCCCCGGCCGCGCGGCCCTGTCCATTCACGATTAGCCGCCGGGAAACCCGTGCCTGGGGCACACCACGCCGCGCGCGTATTTATTGATTGGGCTCTACCTCGCGTGTACTTACTACCCTCGTGCTAGTCTAAATAGATAGCGTTTTCAGGCGACAAATGAGACTGTCAAAATCAACTTGGGTGATTGTTGTCGCTTGGGTCGTCTTTGTCGGCGGATTCGCCCTCCTTTCGGTGGTTGTGCCGTCGAGCTCTACGCGCGCCACAGTCGCCAATATCGCCCTTTGCGTCGTGCCCCTCTTTGCCAACGCCTGTCTGCTCTGGAATGCTTCTTCGCCCTATCGCCGCCAAAATGACTTCTGGATGCTGCTGGCCTTTGGCTGCACGCTATGGCTGGCAGGCCAGTTGGTTTGGACTTACGACGCCCTGGCCCTGCACCACGTCAGCCATGCCATCGGCTTCCTCGATATCATCTTTTTCCTCCACGCCGTCCCATTCATGGGCGCTCTGGCCATGGCGCCTCATGCCCGTAAGATGCGCGAAGCTCTGCGTTACGGCCATCTGGACATGCTGCTGCTCGCCGTCTGGTGGCTCTTCGTCTATCTGTTCATGGTCATCGCATGGTCCCGCAATCCCGCCAGCGCCAGCCTCGAGCATGTCCGCGACGTTCAGGTTTATGCTCTCGCCAATTTGGTCTTCCCCGTCGGCGTCGGCTTCTTTGCCCTCCGCGCCAACAGAATCTGGCGCGTCATCTATGCCAACCTTTTCGGCGCTTCTATGATGTACATTGCCAGCCTCTGGCTGGTGGAAACATCTGTCTCTCGGGGAACCTACACTCCCGGGAGCTTCTCGAATCTTCCGCTCATGGCCGCTTTTGTTTGGTTCGGCACCGCCGGCATCATCGCGCGCCGCAGTTCGCCCGCGCCCGATTTGACGCAAAACGTCAAAATGCGCGACTCCCAGCGCTTCGCCCGTCTTGCCATCTTGTGCGTTCTCTCCATGCCGTTCATGGCGGCCTGGAGCGGTTTTGTCAGCAACGCTCCTGCGCCCGTCCGTCGGTTTCGGCTGTTGCTGACCCTTGTCACCATAACCATTGGCACCGCCCTGGTTTTCTTGCGCCAGCAGCTCGTCGACCGCGAGCGCCTTCGCCTGCTCCAGGGTCTGCAGGAATCCGTCGAGCACCTCAAGCGTCTGCAAATGCAATTTGTCCAAGCGGAAAAGCTCGCTTCGCTCGGCCAGCTTGCCGCCGGCGCCGCGCACGAAATCAATAATCCGCTCACCGCCATCCTCGGCTATAGCGATTTGATTCAGGCTGACCCCACCACTTCGGAACGCTCGCGCGGCCTCGGTGAAAAAATACGCGAACAGGCCCGCCGCACCAAAGTGCTCGTCACCAACTTGCTCAGCTTCGCGCGCCAAGTCCCCGCCGAAAAACAGCTCCTCGACCTCCGCTCCGTTGTCACCAGCGCCATCGAACTGCGCCAGCTCGATTTGCGCGATAAGAAAATCCGCATCGAAGTCGAAAACCCCGGCGTGCTTCCCGCCGTCCGCGGCGACCCCAACCAGCTCTTGCAGGTTTTCTTCAACTTGATCGCCAATTCCGTCGACGCCATGGAAACCGTCGGGGGCGGCTCTTTGGTTGTCCGCATGCGTACCGAGCGCGGCAGCGTGGTCCTCGATTTTTCCGATTCCGGCCCTGGCCTGCGCGAGCCCGACCGCGTCTTCGATCCCTTCTACACCACCAAGCCTGTCGGCAAGGGCACCGGCTTGGGCCTCAGCATCTGTTACGGAATCGTTCAGGAGCACGGCGGCCAGATTTTCGGCTTCAATCGCCCCGAAGGCGGCTGCACCTTCCGCGTCATCCTCCCGGCGGTGCTTGCTCTGTATCCGCAGGCCGCAACGACCGCCCCGCCCGTCGGCTCACGCCAAACCTAGAGTCGCCTTTAATCCATGTAGTTTCTCTTCCCCGCAGTTTTCCGCTTCTCCGCTTTTCCGCTTGTGCTCGTGGGAGGTATACTGGCCACACTGTCCAAAACACGAGAGTCAGAACCGGACATAGCCGGACAAAGTCGGACAATCTGCTTCAAATGCGCTAGCCATCATGAGTGATGCCGGTCACCGCTTGGAATCCTGGAAGGAAATCGCCGATTTCTTCGGCCGCGATGAGAAGACCGTCCGCCGATGGGAAAAGAACAACGCGCTGCCGGTTCATCGCATTCCCGGCGGTGCCAAGGGACGCGTCTTCGCCTATAGAACCGAGCTAATCGAATGGCTGAATACCTACAAGGTGCCGGACCGTGTTACCGGCTCCCAAGAACCTCGATTCGACGAGCCGCACGAGTCGACCAAGCGCGCTCTAAAAGGGCTTCGCATTCCCACTTCCGGAAAACAGCTAACCGCTTGGACTCTCGTCGCCTTGCTCGCTGTTGCTGCAATCGTGTTTGGCCTGCGCCGTTTTGAACCAACGCGGGCGGCCACAAACTCGGCACGCGTTCCCAAGGCTTACAATGCCGAAGCGGAAAACCTTTATCTGACCGGCCGCTACTACTGGAACCAGCGGACTCCCGATGATCTTAACCGTGCCGTCGACTATTTCACTCAGGCCATTGTTCGCGACCCGAACTACCCCAAGCCCTATGTCGGATTAGCTGACTGCTATAACCTTTTGCGCGAGTACAGCGCGATGCCTCCCAGCGAGGCCTATCCGCGGGCTTTCGCTGCGGCAACCAAAGCGGTTGAACTCGACAGTTCCTCCGCCGAAGCCTATACCTCTCTCGCCTTCGTCACTTTCTTCTGGAAATGGGATGCTCTCTCGGCCGAACGCGAGTTTCAGCAAGCCATAGCTCTGGAACCCGATTACGCTCGGGCCCATCACTGGTACGCGAGTTTCCTTTTCTCCACCGGGCGCTTTCCCGAAGCCCTCATGCAGATTGAAGAGGCGCAGCGTCTTGATCCCTCTTCTCGGGCCATTCTCGCGGATAAGGGACTCTTCCTCTACCACACCGGCCAGACGGACGCAGCTTTGAAACTGCTCACAGACATCGAAACAGAGGAGCCTTCCTTCGCCTCTGCACATCGTTATTTGTCTGAGATTTTCTTTGACCGCAAGGACTATCCGGCCTATCTCTCCGAATGGAAAAAAACAGCGCTGGCGACCAACGACCAGAACGAACTCGCGGTCGAGAAGGCCGCGGAAACGGGATTCTCAAGCGGTGGCTACAAGCGTATGCTGGAAGAAACGCTCCGCGTCCAAAAAAGTCTCAACGAGCAAGGCGCAGTCTCCGCCTACTCCCTCGCCGTAACGTCTGCCCGGCTTGGCAACAAAAACGACGCCTTGCACTATTTGAAGATTGCCTATGACCGGCGTGAGAGTCCGCTCCTTGCTCTCAAAAACGAATCTTCCTTCCAATTTCTACACGACGACCCCGCATTTAGGGATCTCGCAGCCCACGTGAACCCCCCGCCAAACCAATGATCGTCGCTTGCCTATCACGGCTTTTATAGATCGAGCCTGTCCCGACACTCGCTCGCTATTTCAAATACTGGTCGAGCCAATCGAGCCAGTAGCGGAGCACATCCGACGTGCGCACAGGATCGTCCGGAAAGTGGCTCGCCACGGGAATGGCGATAAATTTCACCGTGACACCATCATCCTTGAGCGCGTGATATAGCGCGTAAGCGTTGGTGACGGGGACACGACGATCGCCCGTGTCGTGGAGTATGAGAGTGGGCGTCGTGACGGCCGTCGCGTAGGTGATCGGCGATTGTTCCTCATATCTTTTCGCGTTCTCCTGTTTCCACGGCGAGCCGCCGGCCATGAAACGCCATTTGACGCCGTAATCCGAGAGATTGTAGGCGTCCGCCCGACTGTTTGAAGCGGCTCCCGACACAGCCGCCTTCCAGATATGGTAATGGCCGATAAGCCAGGACGTCATGTATCCGCCATACGACCATCCAGAAACAGCGACGCGCGATTCGTCGATGAAACCCTGCTTTTCCAGCGCGGCGATGCCGGACATGATGTCGCGGCCGGGGCCGTCAACCATATCCTTGACGATGGCGACCTGGTATTTGTTTCCGAGGTTATCGCTGCCGCGATAGTTCGGCTCGAACACCACATAACCGTGCGATGCCATGAGCTGCGAGGTGGGATCGAAATCGATTGTTGAAGCATCCGTTGGCCCGCCGTGAATAAAGAGAACGAGCGGGTATTTCTTATCGCGCGAGAAATTTGGAGGATATAAAACGACGCCATCTTCCGCGAAGCCGTCCGGCCCTTGCCACTCGAACGGTTCCGTATGGCCGAGGTCAAGCGTAGCCATCAAATGATTGAAGTCCGTCAGGCGCTTGGGTTTTGCGTCCGGTGAGGCAAGGTAATAGAGCTCATCGGGGTGAGTCTGAGTGCTGCCGGGGAAAGCGATCGCACCGTCCTTACCTACGTTCGCACCCATGGCCATCCAGCCATTTCCCCATCCAGGATTGACTTCGCCGAGGTCGACTTTTCTGGCAGCACCGTCGAGCGGCTGGATCCACATGACCGTCCGTGTGCCATCGTGTCCAAGAAGGAGAAGTGATCTGCCGTCAGGCATCCAGACAGCACGCTGAACATTGCGATCAAGCGCGCGAGTTACATCCGTTCCATCACCGCCAGCCGACGGCGCGACAAAAATCTCATTCTCATTGTTGAAGTCCCCATCGCGCGGGAACCAATAGGCAATCTTGGAGCCGTCCGGTGAGAAGAAGCCGAAGCTTTCGAACGAACTGTGCTTCGTCAGTTGCCGGAATTGACCGCTATCAACGTCCAGGATCTCCAGGACAGTTTGATCGGAATCGCCAACGTGCGGGTCGGCTTGGCGCGTGAAGCAGATCTGCTTGCCGTCTGGCGACCAGGAAAGCGACGATACAACATGGTCCTCGTCCTTCGACAGGCTCCAAGCGCCGGAAGTGAGCCGCTTCGCCGCGCTACCCGAGGCGGAGACGAGCCACAGGTGTGAAGAAGTAGGCGCGGATGTGTCGAGGTAGCTGTTATCGCCCACTTCGAAGAAGTCGTGATGTTTCTCGATGTCTGCTTTATTGGGCGCTTCGTCCGGTGAAGAGAAAGCTACGAACGCACCGTCAGGACGCCACGCAAACTGCTCGACTCCCAGAGGGGCGCTGGTGATCTGCGTTGCCTCGCCGCCATTCATGGGCAGCACGAAGACTTGCTCGGCGGCTTTCTTCTCTTCGCCGGCCTCTGCGACGAATGCCAGCCGATCGCCCGACGGCGACCACTGCGGCGAACTCAATCCTTTGCGGATGTTGGTGAGTGGGCGCTGCGCGCCGGTAGCGATATCCACGAGGACGAGCTGGCTGTCGTGACGGTCCTCATTCCAATTCACGCGCGTCACAATGATGACGATGGACTTTCCATCCGGCGAAATCGCAGGGTAGGAGACGACAACGATTTTCTGAAAGTCGCTCAGCTCGATCTTTCGGGTCTGCGCGCCGGCCTGATCAGGCACCGCGAGAGCAAAGAGAGCTGCCAAAATTCCGAAAGAAATATATCGCGCGAACAGGGCCGAGCACCTGGCCTTTGGATGCGTAGCCATGAGTTCCACTCCCGCGTGAGGATTGTTTCGCGCATCCTACGCCTCCCCGGCCCTCGACACAATGAATCCGCCGCTCGAGCAGGTCTCGCTGAAAGCGCTCGTTTCAGTCGTCACTTGCCACTTGCCACTCGTCACTTGTCACTTCTTCTGTTACATTCACCCGATGCCCAACGGAATCGCCATCTCCACCCAAAATCTCACGCGCCGCTTCGGCGAGCTCGTCGCCGTCGATAACGTCAATCTCTCCGTCGAAGCCGGCCAGTTTTTTGGCTTCCTTGGCCCCAACGGAGCAG
Organism: Candidatus Acidiferrales bacterium; assembly: GCA_030037775.1. GTDB lineage: Bacteria > Acidobacteriota > Terriglobia > Acidiferrales > UBA7541 > DAHUXN01. The sequence goes on along the minus strand of JASHQB010000282.1, from coordinate 1,105 downwards.
GCAAGTCCACCATGATCAAAATGCTCACCGGTCTCCTCGCGCCCACTTCCGGCAACATCCGCGTCCTCGATCTCGATCTCGAGACCCACTCTGTCGAAGTCAAGTCCAACATCGGCGTGGTCCCTGAAGGCCTCGCCCTTTTCGGCCGCCTCACCGCCTCCGAATATCTCAATTTCGTCGGCCGCATGTACGGCCTCGACCGCGCCACCGCCTCCCAGCGCACGCAGGAGCTCCTCGAATTCATGCAGCTCGCCGACCGCCCCAAAACTCTCATCACCGACTACTCTCACGGCATGCAGAAAAAACTCGCCATGGCCGCCGCCGTCATTCACGGCCCGAAAATTCTTTTTCTCGACGAGCCATTTGAAGGCGTCGACGCCATCGCCGCCACCACTTTGAAAGCTATGCTCCAGCGCATGATTGCGCGCGGCGCTACCATTTTCCTCACCTCCCACGTCCTCGAAATCGTCGAACGCCTCTGCTCCCACGTTGCCATCATTTCCAAAGGCCAGCTCGTCGCCCAGGGCTCGCTCGAGGAACTCCGCGCCGGCATCGAAGCCCGCCAGGGTGTCGCCGCGTCCGGTGACGGCAAGCTTACCCTCGAACAGATTTTCCTCGATATCGTCGGCGGCACGCGCGAAACCGACCGGGAGCTCACGTGGCTGGGCTAAATCAAATCCCCGGCGTCGGACAGCAGATCCGCCTCGTTGGCCGCCTTCGCTGGATGCTCTTCAAGAATTCCCTGCGCAACGTTAAAGGCCGCCTCGAAGCCGTTTCCTCCGGGATTCTTTGGCTCATGATGACCGGCATTGTCTTCGGCGGCGGCATTTTCATGGGTATCGCCACATATTTCCTCGTCGCGCAAAACCGATGGCCGTGGCTCGCCGGACTGACGTGGCTTGTTTTTCTTTTCTGGCAGATCTATCCGATTTTCGCCGCCACCGTAGGCGCGCAGTTCGATTTTTCCAACCTGCTGCGCTTCCCGCTTCGCTTTGGCAGTTTTCTCGCTCTCAGCCTCGTCTACGGCCTCTTTGATCCCGGCGCCGTCGCTTCCTGCTTCTGGCTTTTTTGCGTGTGGATCGGCATTGGCATCGCCCGTCCAGCA
>JASHQB010000281.1 GCA_030037775.1 Candidatus Acidiferrales bacterium | reverse complement strand
TTCAAGACCGAGGGGATGACCACAACACAACGGGCTCTATCGAGGAGGTCTCGAGGAATATTGTCCGGGATGTTCATGATTTCGCCCAGGACACGGCCCGAGTTTCGCAGCCGCTTCTCTTCCGTATCTCTTGTATCGGCTGAGCACACGCGAAGTGTCGACCCAATCAATATGATCGCGACCATTGCGGTAAGCATTCGAAAGATCAGTTTCATGATTCTTCTGCCTCCTTCTTGTGAACTTTAAGGGATTTCGTAGAGCCGACTGAGCATGTGGACTTAGGCTCTGGTGATCTAGGGCAGCTCGTTGAACGTGAGCGGGTGCCGTCCTGCGGCCGTCCTTTCCATGTCTTGAGCAGGATAGAGGGCGCTTTGCAGTGCGACAATCCATTGTTCCATGTACATATGTGAGTGGAACTGAAGGTGGTCCTTCGGAAAGTACACGACAAGCGGCGTAGGTGGGATACCCCCAGCATACAGTAATACCCAACCGAAAGTTACAGCATGCCTCGGATAGACCATGACTTTTGCGTGGGTTACGGTGGCGGTGCTTCGGGAGTTGGGTTCGAGACTAGAGATGACCTAGATTCATGCCAGTTGCTGTTTCAACTGTCGATTCCCGCTTCGGCGATTCACGATCGGACTAGCAGGAGTGGCGGCAAGCCGTCCATTTTGAAAGTCCCAATTCAAGAGACGAGGTGAACTGTGCAAGCTGAGAAAAAAGATATCGCGGCCAAGCCACAGCCCGCAGTCGAAACACAGACTGAATTCCAGCCCGAAGATGAAATGCTCCTGGTCATGCAGTCGCGCAACGGGGACAGTGCTGCTTTTTCGAAACTCGTTCGCCCGTACATGCGGAAGGCCTATCACGTCGCCTTGAAGATTGCGGGCAACCGGGAAGATGCCGAAGACGCGACGCAGCAAACCTTGCTTAAGGCTTATGCGCACATCGACCAGTTCCACGGGGACGCGCGTTTTTCCAGCTGGCTGATCCGCATTGCGATCAACGAAGCGAGAATGAAGGTGCGCAAGCGCCGCTCCGAGAATTTTCATTTGTCGTATGACGCCGGCCCTGGCAGTCCAAACCCGCTCGAAATGTTATGCGCCGGCGAGTCTTCGCATCCCGAAGCGCTTTATTCGAGGAGTGAAGCGCGGCGCTTGCTGAGGGAAGCCATCGATGGATTGCGGAGCTCGTCCCGCGTAGTGGTTTGGTTGCTCGGACTTCAGGAGCGTCAAACCAAGGAAGCGGCAAAGATTCTGAATCTCTCGGAATCAGCTGTGAAAACTCGTTTCTTGCGCGCGCGGCAGCAATTGCGTGAGTGCCTTGCAGATCGAGGGAGCTGACGGCCCGGGCAAACCGAGCATGCCAAGCGAACATGCTCGTTGCATGTACCAGAGCTACAGAAGCGCCAGCCGATTGCCGTTGCTTTGACGGTTTTCGCAACACGATGCTATCCTTGCTTCGCGGACGAGTGAGCCAGGTCCGTGTACGACCGCCTCTCGCGGCAGTTCGATACCTGAGTGTTTTGCGCAAGCGGCAATCGAGTATCTTGCGCACGGTCCTGCCAGCAACCAAAGAACGAAGACCACAGAATTCTGTGCTGGCTGCTGGGTCTCTTCGCACCCTTGGTGCCAACGGTTGAAGGGACTGAATACATCGATCGAGACTGGGAATGAAAAACCTTCGCATCCTGATTGCTGACGATCACGACCTGATGCGGCGCGGCGTGAAGTCTCTGCTGCAGTCGCATCCGGGATGGGAAGTTTGCGCAGAGGCGCACACGGGGCGTGAAGCGGTTTCCAAAGCCGAGGAGATGAAGCCGGACGTCGTGATTATGGATATTAGCATGCCCGAATTGAATGGCATCGAGGCCGCTCGCCGCGTTCGCAAAGTGGCGCCGAACGCCGAGGTGCTGATACTGTCGGTACACTATTCCGACCAGCTCATTCGTGAGATCTTGGATGCCGGGGTTCGCGGCTACATGATCAAGTCAGATTCCGATGGCGATTTGGTCGCCGCCGTTGAGACCTTGGCGCAGCACAAACCGTTTTTCACGCCGCGCGCTACAGAAGTAATCTTGAGCAACTTCAGTTCGGCGGCTCACTCTGAACCGCTGGAGTTGATCGGCGACCGGCTGACTTCTCGTGAGCGCGAAATCGTGCAGCTCCTGGCCGAGGGAAAGAGCAGCAAGGAAGTGGCCTCTTCCCTGTGCATAAGTGTGAAGACGGCAGAGACTCATCGCGCCAACATTATGCGCAAGCTGCAACTGCATACGGTAAGTGAGCTCGTGCGATACGCGGTGCGCAACCAGATTATTGAACCTTAGCGAAGGCCCGCCCGGCCTACGATTTCATTCGGTATTCTTTATCCCAAATCATTCTTTCGGGAAACGCCGGAAATGCCTACAGCATATTCCCTGTCGCCGCTAACGAATCGACCGTATTGCTCCCGGACGCATTTGCACAGAGTATTGCGGTGCGGAATGCTAATTCCGTTCGACTGGAAGAAGAGGAGCGGGAGTCGAGGCGCCTTGAGAGATCAAGGCCAGAAGGGCTGGGCCGACTCCACTCTTCTTCTCCATGACACTCGGCGAAGGGTCAATCGAATGAACATGATGGCGGCAATCGGCACAGAACCCGCTCTTTCGAGGGATCATGTACGGCCGGAGTTCTCTCCGGACCGCACTGCGCCAATCGTGATGATTGCGACCGCGGATTTGAAGGTGCGCGAGGCGCTTACGGGAATTCTGGCGCGCCATAGGATCGAGATAGAGTCGGTAAAGGGTGTTGAGGCAGCGAGGGGGCTTCTCGGTGTCGGCAGCATCGCTGCTTGCCTCTGTGGCTTTGGCCTTGAAGATGGCAGTTACAAGGAATTGGTCAAATATGCCAAACGACAAACGCCGGAAGTGCCGGTGGTGATTGCTTCCACGCCGTCGTGCCCGAACGAATACCACGAATATCTGGCGGCCATGAACGCGGGCGCCTTCGATTTTCTGTGTTATCCTTACCAAAAGCACGAAGTAGAGCGAATTCTGCGACTTGCAGTTGCTTCCTCTCGCCGCGTAGCGCGATAGATCGGCCCCGGGCGCGAAGGGTCGCCCGTCACGTCAGTAGAGCGTGTCCTCTGTGGCGAGTAACAATCTTGGCTAAGGCTATATAAATAAACTGTAACGATTGTTCCATCGCCTTGAAGGCGCGAACCCATTCCGCTATGCTCATCTCCCAGGATGCCTCTGCGCGCTCGCATAATGGTTGTCGAAGACGACAAAGACATCGTCGAATTGGTCCGTTATAATCTCGAGAAAGACGGTTACCAAGTAACCGCGTCCGGTGACGGCGCAACCGGCCTTGCGCAAATCAGGAAATCGCCGCCCGATCTGCTGATCCTGGACCTTATGCTGCCGAAGCTTTCCGGCCTGGAGATTTGCAGAGAGATTCGCCGCGACGATCGACTCGGCCGGCTGCCTATCTTGATGCTGACGGCACGCGGCGAAGAGGCCGACCGCGTGGTCGGGCTGGAGCTGGGCGCCGATGACTACGTCACCAAGCCGTTCAGCCCTCGCGAGTTGGTGGCCCGAGTGAAGGCGCTTCTGCGGCGGGTTCAACCGCCGGGCGACGAGGCCAAGCTTCTTGAGATCGGAGGGCTTCGCGTGGATCCAATTTCGTACCGCGCCCAACGCGAGGGCCGGACCCTGCCGCTCAGCACGCTAGAGTTTCGCCTCCTCTACTATCTGGCATCTCGCCCCAATCGCGTGTTTTCTCGCGACCAGTTGCTCGATGCCGTTTGGGGCACGGACCGTTTTGTGACGCCGCGCAGCGTGGATGTCTACGTGCGCCGCTTACGCGAGAAGGTCGAGCGCAATCCCGAAAGGCCGGAGTATCTGAAGACCGTTCGCGGAGCAGGCTACCTCTTTGAAACCGCCGCGAGTTAGTCTTTTCTGGAAGCTTGGCCTCACTTACCTGTTTCTTCTGTTTGTTGTGTTGTTCAGCGTGGACTTTTATGTCGGCCAGATCCTCCGCCAGGAATACATTAGCGCCGCTGAGCAGCAGCTCAGTTCCCTCGCGCAGATAGCTCGGGCTCACCCCCCGCAGTCTGACGATGATGCGGCTTTGGCTTCCTGGGCTTCCTCGATGTCACGAAATGGCGCTCGTGTGATG
>JASHQB010000280.1 GCA_030037775.1 Candidatus Acidiferrales bacterium | reverse complement strand
ATCGGGAAGCTCACACCCAAAAGGCTAAAGTTGCTCGTTGAAATGGTGGCCTGCGAAACGGTCACGGCGGCAGACCCTGTATTGGACAGCATGGCGTTTTGCGTTGTGGTCGAACCGACGGCGACAGTCCCGAAACTGATGCTCAGCGGAGCAGCCAGGGTCCCCTCGGGGTTGGCCGGAGGAGCGTTGCCCGCGCTGGTCAGAGCGCAGCCGGAAAGCTGCATAACCACAACGAGCGCGAGGAACAGCAACACCAGCAACTCCCTGGCCGTCCTCCGCCACCACGCGGGCACGACCCTGAGAAGGTGCTGGAACAGGCTCGTGACTGTTAGGTCTCGCGAGCGCATGTTGATCCTGTGAACGGAAATTCTATTGCTCTGCAGAAACCGCAAACTACTGGTCACGAGAACAAAGAAAGGCCAGGGTTAGAGGGACAGGAACTACTGATCACGAGAGCAAGCGGAAAAACAGAGTAGGAATCCCATCCGAATCGTTGTTTGAATCCGGTGTTCGCGCCACCCAATCGCCCTGAAGCTATCCACTGGATAGTAAGGAGGCCGGGTCAGGAACCAGGCGGGAGGAGTTCGACCGCCATGTTAACCTCAATTAGGCAGTCCGGCAGCCTGCCGCAAGAAGCCCTTTATAAACAAAGTTCTTGGCCCTCTCTGCGGTCTTGACCTGCCTGACCACGTTAGGGGTTGCCATTTGCTGGCACGAACATACTACAGAGGGGAGCGACTTACCTGAACTCACCGCGCGACAGTAACAAGCGATGAGGCTAGTCATTGGGCCAAGCCAGACTGCGCACTTGTCTTCAGAGTGCTGCTGACTCCCATATTCGTGTGCCGACGTGTGGACCGTGCGTTGGGTTCACCGAGTCGCCAGAGTTTCTGCCCCGACGGCCGACTTGGTCCGATAAGATTTGTCAGAAGTTGGCCCCATGTTTCGATTTCTCGATCTGGGAGCATATTGAGTCCAGACAACGAGCCTATCCCAAGCTAGAATCGCCTCGATGGTACCCGTCGACGCGCTATTTCCGGAAAACCCTCGAGTAAGCATTTTTGTTCCTGGCGGCAAAGGGACGAGGTGATGATGAATTCCTCTCCGTTTGATCTGGTGACGGTCGGAGGCGGCCTAGGCGCCTCAGCGCTGGCCATATCGATGGCCAGGCAGGGCGCCCGAGTGCTGGTGCTGGAGAAGGAACTCCAATTTCGTGACCGCGTGCGGGGCGAGGCCTTAACTCCGTGGGGCGTAGCGGAAGCAAAGAAGCTTGGCCTTGCGGAGCTTCTGATGAAGACGTGCGCCAATCAGATTTTGGGCATGGACATGGGATTTGGCGTGCGCAACATCATTGAGACAACGCCGCAGAAAGAGCCGGGCTTTACATATTTTCATCCAGAGATGCAAGAAGCATTACTGGCCGAGGCAGGGCGGGCGGGAGCCCAAGTGCGCCGAGGCGTGGTGGTGGTAGCGGTTGAACCAGGAGCAAATAATGGCGCGGTTATCACCCGCGACACCAAAGAGGAGCGGATTCGAGCGCGGCTGGTGGTGGGCGCCGATGGCCGCGGTTCGGCGGTGCGCAAATGGGCAGGTTTTACATCACACAAAAGCCCGCAGCCCTTTCACTTTGCGGGGGTGCTTCTGACCGGAGTGAAGGAGCGACAGGATGTGATGACCTACCTGTTCAATGCGGATCTGGGATTGGTTGTGGGAATTGTACCACTGACGAAGGGGCGATGGCGCGCCTATCTGGGCTACTCGACAGAGAATGGGCTCTTCCTGCAAGGCAGCGAAAAGCTGGGCGCTTTTCTGGCGGAGTCAGAGAAGGTGGCGCCCAGCGTTGCGGAAGCGTACGCCGACGTCGAAAGCATAGGCCCGCTGGCGACGTTTGAAGGGACGGAGTCCTGGATTGATCATCCCTATCGCGACGGCGTGGTATTAATCGGTGATGCCGCCGGAACCAGCGATCCTACGTTTGGGCAAGGGATGTCGATAACTTTGAGAGACGTCCGCGTATTGCGCGACGCGCTCCTCGAACACTCCGCTTGGGACACGGCTTGCCATCACTTCGCGCGCGAGCACGATACCTACTTCCACGTCACTCGCAAGGTCTGCGGCTGGCTTCGGATTCTATTCGAGGATCCGAGCCCGGAAGCACAGGCCCTGCGCCATCGCGCCATGCCACGAATTGCGGAGGATTTGTCGCGCGTCCCAGATCATCTGCTGAGCGGGCCAGACATGCCGGCAGATGACGCAGTACGCGACCGGCTCTTTGGGGAATACTGACACACAGCGGATCCCGCCACGCTCTAGTCGAAGGATCGCAGGCGCCAATCTGCCCCCTGGGCCACGACAGCCGCAGTGTAGCCCGGAACAGGCAAAATCTCGCGCGCGGTCCACGTCGTGCCGTCGACGTGGGCGAACATGGAAACTTTCTCCTCGGTCAGCGGTACATCGAAACCCTCTTCGTGGCGGGTAAGGCCCAAGCCGCGAGCCTTGAGGTAGGCTTCTTTTCGAACCCAATGACGGAAAAAAGCCTCGGTCCGTTGAGTGTTGGGGTATCCCAGGAACGAAGCAAGCTCTCGGGAGGAAAAAAAACGGCGCGCGATTCGCTCGTGATCATCCTGTTGCACAACGCGCTCGATATCGACGCCAACTTCCCGGCCGGCCGCAATAGCAATGAGCGCATGATCACCGGAGTGTGCCAAATTGAACTGGATGTCTTTCTCGTTAGAGCCGGGCGCCAGGGCCGGCTTGCCATTTGGTCCCTCAGCGAATGACAGCTGCTCGGGCCGCTGAAGAGTGTAACGCGCGAGCAAAGTGCGGAGTACTCCGTGCGACGCAATGAAGCGTTCTTTGTCCACTGTGGAGCGGAAGCGCTGCGCGCGCTTCTCTTCGTCCGCTGACAGCATCGGCCGCAGCTCAGAGAGCCATTCCGAGTCGAGCCGAAGATCCACGAACCAAGCGTGGACCTCCGAAGGCGCGAGGGCGAGCTCTTTGTGCAAACAGCGCAGCTGATATCGAGTGGCCACGGGAGTTTGCGAGGTCAATCGGATTTTCCGCCTGCGGCCCAACTCGTCTCGGCCTGATCCATATAGAACTTCATCTCCTTGGCTATTTGCTCAGCGCCTTCCTGGTTGAACATTCCGGCATGATTGCCATGGATCTCGACAATCTTGTTCCAGCCCGCCAACAGAGACCGCCATCCAAAATACG
>JASHQB010000027.1 GCA_030037775.1 Candidatus Acidiferrales bacterium | reverse complement strand
AGTTCCTTTCCGACGAGTTGCGCCACGACAAGTTTGCGCTGGAACGATTCGAGCGCGAGGCGCGCGCCGTCTCTGCCCTGAACCATCCCGGCGTCTGCGTCCTCTATGACATCGGAGAGTACGAGGGGCAGCATTTTCTGGTGATGGAGCTGCTCGAAGGGCAAACGCTGCGCGAGCGAATCGCCGGCCGTCCGCTGGCGAACGACGTGCTGCTGGATTTTGCGATTCAAATTGCGGACGCGCTGGACGCGGCGCACTCGCGCGGCATCGTGCACCGCGATCTTAAGCCAGCGAATATCTTCATCACCACCCGCGGACAAGCAAAAATTCTCGACTTCGGGCTGGCGAAGCAATCCCCTGTTCGTGGTGTGGGGATGCTGGCGTCGGCGACGGCGAGTACAGACGTGACGTCGGATCATTTGTTGACTACGCCCGGCTCGACGCTGGGCACGGTTTCCTACATGTCTCCCGAGCAGGCGCGCGGCGAAGAGCTCGACGCGCGCTCCGATCTTTTCAGCTTCGGATGCATACTCTACGAAATGGCCACGGGTAAAACGCCATTCGCCGGCGGCACGCCGGCGGTGATTTTCGACATGATTCTGAACCGCATGCCCGCCGCGCCCGGCGAGCTGAATCCGAACCTGCCGCCGAAGCTCGAAGAAATCATCGGCAAGGCCATCGAGAAAGACCGCGACTTGCGCTACCAGACCGCGGCCGAAATGCGCGCGGACTTGAAGCGCCTGAAGCGCGACACCGATTCGGCGCGCGTCGCTCCCGCTTCGATGCCCTCGCAGCGAGCTGTGATTTCTCCTGCCGGCGCCACAGCCGGTGCACCGTCGAGCGGCTTCTCGCGCAAGTCCGCAGCTCAAATTTCCGTCAGCTCTTCTCCAGCGCCGGCAGGCGAGACGCTCGCTCCGCGCAAGGCGCAATGGTGGGGCTTTCTGCGGGTATTACGAGAGCCGCGTTGGTATTGGGTGCGCGTGGGCATCGCGCTGCTCCTCTTTGCTGTAGTGGTCGCGAGGCACTACTGGGAGCGCTACCACCCGATACAATCGCCGTCCTCGTTCCAGCAGATGAGCATTTCGCGCCTGACCACTTCCGGTAATGTCGGCCCCGCCGCGATTTCCCCCGATGGCAAGTGGCTCGCCTACGTGGTGAACACCGACAAGCAGAGCCTCTGGGTCCGCCAGCTCGCCACGGGGAGCACGGTGCAAGTTCTCCCGCCAAGCTCTACGACCTACAATGACGGCGATCTGATGTTTTCTCGCGATGGGAATTACTTGTACTGTGTTGCGCAGCCGGGAAGCGGCGGCAGCACCATACTCGAGAAGGTTCCTTCCCTTGGCGGCGTCCCGCAGCAGATTCTTTCCGGTATCAACAGTCCCATCAGCTTTTCTCCCGATGGCAGCCAGCTCGTCTTCGTGCGTGATTCCGGCGACAAAGGCGCTTCCTCCATCATGCTTGCCAGTGCCGACGGCTCGAACATCCGCGCGCTGATAACCATTCACGACCCTGCTAACTTTAGCGACGGAGGACCGGCTTGGTCCCCCGATGGAAAGCGCATCGCCATCGGCTTGCAGGCTGCTGGTTTTTTGGGCCATACGACCGTCGAAATGGTCGACGTTGCTGACAGCAAGACGACGCCCCTGGGAACGTCAAGCTGGGAGGAATTGCGGCAAATCGCCTGGTTACCTGACGGCTCAGGAATCACTTTCGACGGCACGCCGGAAGGCGAAACCGCACGGAACTCTCAAATCTGGCTGCTCTCCTATCCCGGGGGCCAGGAAAGAAGGATTACGAACGACCTAAACTATTATGTGGGTTCCAGCGTCACCGCTGACGGCTCCGGTTTGGTGACCATCCAGGCGTCGTTTCGCTCCAGCCTGTGGCTCATGACCGGCGATATGTCCAAATGGGCGAATGCCTCTCCGCGCGAAATCACATCGGACAGCGAGCGGGCCGACGGTTTTATGGGCACGGCCTGGACCCCGAAGGACGACGTTATCTACGGTTATTACAGTTCCGGCGAGGTCGGCCTGGCCAAACTCTCTGTCGCGAACGGCAATTCGCAGGAGCTCAATACCGGCTCAGACTTCAACGCCGGCCCGTCCTCTTGCGGACGAAGCGGCAATTTTGTCTTTAGCACCCATACACAGATATGGCGCGCCGATGACAATGGCGGAAATCTAAAGCAACTGACCACAGATCCCGAGAACATCTTCCCCGCATGTTCACCGGACGGGAAAACTGTTTTCTACCAACACACCGGCAACGGAAAATCTCGCCTGTGGCGCGTGGGAATCGACGGCCAGAATCCCGCCCAGGTCGCCGACAAAGCTTACGTCGAGCCTGAAATCTCTCGCGATGGGCGCTATGTTTCCGTCTACGATTGGGAAGATTCGCCCGGAAAAGTAGACCTCGTCATTCTAGATGCCGCGACCGGCGCGGTTGTGTCGACGATTCCAGCGGGCAACTCACTGAACCTGAATTCGGGCCAGACTCGCGTGTCCTGGACTCCCGATGGGCGCGGAATTATATATATCGTCGATGACTCGGTTTCCGGCGTTTCCAACCTCTGGGAAAAGCCCATCGGCCCGGCCGGCAGCGCGCCTGAGCCGCCTAAGAAGCTGACAAACCTCACTTCCATGCACATCTGGTCGTTTGCCTGGTCGCTCGATGGCAAACAGTTCCTTTTGGCTCGCGGAGACACTTCCGCGGGCGCCGTGATGCTCTCTCACTTCCACTGAGCGGATCGGCATTCACAGCGCCGCGAGGTGCGAATGGGCGCGGCAGAATTCCACGATCCGCGCCTCAGCCCAAAAGCGCTCCCCGCTCGCTTTCTTCGCGATGAATCCGCAATGCCCGCCGTGACGCGGCGCTTCCAGCGTGATGTGCGGATTCGCGTTCAGCTTTGCCGCAGCGAAGGAAGGAAATGGGATCATGGGGTCATCCTGCGCGGTCAAAAGCAGCGTCGGCACGCGAATCTCGCCGAGGAGCGGCAGCGCGCTCGACCGCGCATAATAATCGTCCGCGTCGCGAAAGCCGCAGAACTTAGCCGTGATGGCGTCGTCGAATTGCCTCACCGTGCGCACGTCGCCGAGCCCATTCAGCGCGTATCGCCCCGGAAACAGCGCCGCTTTGCGAACGATGCGCGCCTTGAGCAGTTTCACAAAGCGCCGTTCGTAAATGCGATTTTGTGGCTCGCCGATGGCGTCCGCGCAGGTGCCCAAATCGCATGACGGGCAAATGCCCGCGACGGCGCGCAGTTCGCGTG
>JASHQB010000279.1 GCA_030037775.1 Candidatus Acidiferrales bacterium | reverse complement strand
GCGATGTCGATAAGCACAATCTCAGTGTCCGTGCCGTCTTCCTTCATATTGTAACGTCCCACGGCGACCGCAATAGATTTGTCATCTGGCGAAATCTGCGGGTCGGACAGGCTGACCAGTTTTTCGGTATCGGTAATCTTAAATGTCTTCTGCTGCGCGTCGGCCGGACGCGTCGTAACCACCCATAGAAGCAGGGCCGCAAATGCGAGGGCCGCAACGGCTGCCAGAGATTTACGAATTGCGGTGGGCATCTTGTATCGCTCCCCAAATTTCAATTTGCTGTCGATTTGGCCCTCAAGGCAAATAAGGCATCGCATCCGCGCTTTCTACAAATTTCCGTAGCCCTTCCTCCACCGCAGGCCGGCTGAACATCTCGCAGAAAATCTCGATCTCCCGCCTCAGTTCTTCGTGCGGAATCGGCTTGATGAAGTGCTTCGCCGCCACCGTCGTCCCGCGATCAAATTTAAGAATCTGCGCCGCCGTCATGCGCGCCACCGAAAGCGCCTCACCTTCGGCCGTCACTTGGCTTACCAGCCCGGCCGCCTGCGCCTTTGTTGCGTTGAAGCTGCGCCCGGTCAGCAGCATGTCCCGGACCACCGCGTTTCCGATGTCCCGCTTCAGCCTTGGAATCCCGCCGAATCCAGGAATCAATCCCAGCCGCAGTTCCGGAAAGCAAAATCGCGCCGTTTTGTCGGCAATAATCAAATCGCACGCCAGTGCCAATTCCAGCCCGCCGCCAAACGTCACGCCGTGAAGGGCTGCAATGGTTACCAGTGGAGCGGCGTCGATTGTATTCAGCACGCGATGGATGCGCAGCAGGAAATCTCGCACGCCCGCGACCCGGTCCGCCGCCGAGAGCCCTTGGGAGCGCCGGTATAGCTCGCGCAAATCGGCGCCGGCGCTAAATCCTGCGGTAAGCCCACTATAAAGAATCAGCGCCCTGCTGCTCTCGCTCGCCGCCTCGAACGCTTCCGCGAATGCTTCCAGTTCCACCAGCATCGCCGAGCCGATCTCGTTGCAAGGCGCGTGATGCAGCTTGATTTCGATTGCGCCCGCTTCGATGCTCCACGAAAGCGTCTTGCCGTGGAAGCTTTTCATGCGCTTCGCTTCCCGTAGAGCTGCTCGATTTGCGCGGCAAAATGGGCGGTAATCACGTCGCGCTTGAGTTTACCATTGGCCGTGAGCATCCCGCTTTCGATCGTGAACGGCTCTGCGGTGCGATGAAATGCGCGAATCTGCCGGTAGTGCGGCAATCGTGCATTTACTTTCTCCAGCACCGCGCCGACGCTCGCTTCTGTCGTCCCCGAATTTGCCGCCACCAGCGCGATCAAATAGCTGCGCCCGTTGCCCGCCAGCATTACTTGCGCGCCGGGCAAATGGCTGGCCAGTTCTTCCTCCAGTGGTTCCGGTGCGATGTTGTGTCCCGAATTCAAGATAATCAAATTCTTGATGCGCCCGGTAATCTTCCAATTTCTACGCTCGTTCATCTCGCCTTGGTCGCCGGTATGAAACCAGCCGTCACGCAAGGCATTCGCCGTTTCCCCCGGACGATTCCAGTAGCCGGAAAAAATATTCGGTCCGCGCGCCAAGATCTCCTGATTCTCGCCAATCTTCATCTCCAGTCCCGGAATCGCCGGACCCACGTATCCAGGTTCGACGCATGCTGGATCGTCCAGCGTGCAGATTGCAGTCGTTTCCGTCAATCCGTACGCCTGCAGGACCGGAATGCCCAGCATCATAAAAAACTTCTGCGTTTCTACCGCTAGCGGAGCCGAGCCGCAAATCAGCGCCTTCAGATTCCGCCCGAGCCCTTTGCGGACCGCTCGAAATATAAGCGTTTTCGCCAGTGCCAGCGCCGCGCGGTCCGAAAAGCGCGCGCGAAGTGGGTCATCCGAGAATGCTGCGCGTTTCGCCTTCGCAAAAATCGATGCAACCCATCCGCCCTTCGCACGAATATTTTCTTCAACCCTCGCCCGCATGCGTTCCAGCAGCGTGGGCACATTCAGAAAATAATTTGGCGCTGCGATTTTCATTTCGTCCGCGAGCTTGGTCAGGTCCGTCGAGAGCGAAATCACGCTGTTCCGCGAAAGATACGTCAGCAGCGAAATCCACGACGCCGCAAAATTGAACGGCAAGTAGTGAAACACCTGCTCCGGCGCGCTCTTCTTTCCCGTCAGCTGATCCAGCCGCGCCGTGGTGCACGCCAGCATGTAATCGACGTTTCCCGCGTTCAGCACCACGCCCTTTGCTTCGCCCGAAGTGCCGGACGTGTAAATAATCGTCACCGCGTCCCTGGCCGCGAGCGGCCGAGGCGGCGACTGCCCTTCATCCCGTGCGGCAAAAATTTCATCGAAGAGCGAAACCGGCGGCGCTTCAGGCAACGCGCGCAGAATCGCATCGCGCAGGCCACCATTCTCACAGCAGATTCGCGACGCTCCGCTGTCACGAATCATCGCCGCGAGCTCGCCCGCCGCCTGCCGCGCGTACAACGGCACAACAATAATTCCGTCGGCCATCAACGCCAGATCGAGCGCCGCCCAGCGGATGCTGTTCGCAGCCAGCAACGCACATCGCTCGCCTTTCTTAAGTCCCGCGTCCGAAATAAATCCGCGCGCCTTCGCAATCATCGCCAGCAAATCATTGCCTGTCGCCGCCACAATCTGGTCGCCACGAATTTCCTGCATCACTACGCCGTCCCCCACCGCGCGGAGGCGCTGCAAAATGCGTTCGAGGAAAGTTCCCG
>JASHQB010000026.1 GCA_030037775.1 Candidatus Acidiferrales bacterium | reverse complement strand
ACGATGGATTGAGCGACCACGGAGGTACCGTCGTTCAAGCGAACGCCATCGGGAGCGATTTCGGTTACGACGCGAGGGACGTGCAAATGGGCGCCGCGAGACTGCGCTTGCTCGACGAGAAAGCGCGCGGCGCAGGGGGCGTAAATGACGGAGTCTTCGGGCACGAGCAAGCCGCCGGGCAGGCCGGCGCGGAGGTTTGGCTCAGCTTCATGGAGCGCGCGGGCGTCCAGAATTTGCGCGCGGACGCCACGGGCTTCATAAAACTGCTTTTTTTGCATGACCGCGCTCATCTCTTCCGCATCCGCGGCGACCCAGATGGTTCCGCAGCCGTCATATTCAACGTCCACCGGCAGATCAACGGACAAACGGTGCCAAAGCATCTGCGAATAACGAGTCAAGGCGAATTGCGCCTCGGAGTCGTCCATCACGACGAGATGGCCCATGCCGGCGGCAGTGGCGCCTCCGCCGATCGTCTCGGCTTCGGCAATTCCGACGCTCAAGCCCTCGGCGGCGCAGGCGGCCGCGCAGGCCGCACCAACGATTCCCGCGCCGATGATGAAGACGTCGTAAATCGGCAACTTCATGGCCTGATTCCAAAACAGAACGGATCTTGCGGGTCGAGGATCAACTCGCTGTCCCCGTTCACAAACGCCGACCCGGTGATGCTGGGATGCAACTCGCCCGCATTTTCGGCAACCGCGCCCTCGAAGATGCTTCCCACGATGCTCTCCTGGCGCCAGACCTGGCCGGCGTGCAATTTGCCGTCGGCGTAGAGACAGGCCATCTTTGCCGAAGTGCCGGTGCCGCAGGGCGAGCGGTCGTAGCTCTTTCCGGGGCACAAAACGAAATTCTTGCTGTCGGCTTCGGGCGCTTGTGGCGGACCGAAAAGTTCGATGTGGTCGATCTCTTGCCCATCGCGCCCGGTGATCTTGTGTTTTTGCAACTGCTGACGAATGGCCCAGGTGAATTCGGTGAGGCGGTCGATGTTGGCGAAGGAAATGTCCATGCGGTGATCATTGACCAGGAAAAACCAGTTTCCGCCCCAGGCGATATCTCCGGTAACGGGGCCGTGGCCGGGAACCTCAACCTTCACCTTCGAGGCGTGGCGGTAGCTGACGACGTTCTGCACGGTGACGCGAGCGTCGTCGTGAAGGTGGGCAGTTACTTTGCCGACGGGAGTTTCGATCTGATGCCGGCCGGGAGACAGCTTCTTCAGGTAGGCCAGGGTGACCATCAGACCGATGGTGCCGTGGCCGCACATGGCCAGATAGCCCACATTATTGAAGAAAACAATGCCGGCGACGCAGGCCGGGTCTTGCGGCTCGCACAGGAGGGCACCGACAATGGCGTCAGAACCGCGAGGCTCATTGACCACGGCGGAGCGAAGCGAATCAAACTTGTCTCGAAAGAGGGCGAGCTTGGAAGCAACGGAGCCCTTGCCCAGGTCAGGCCCGCCGGAAACAATAATACGGGTGGGCTCACCGGCAGTATGGGAATCAATGACTCGGAGACGCTGGGTACCGGTTTTCATAGGCAAAGAGCCATTGTATGTATAACATATCCGATGTCAAATACCGAATATTTGACGCGAAAACGTTTACATTGGAACATAGTGCGATATTGCGCTGTCCTGACGTGTCTGGCGGGGCTAACACCAGCGGTGATATGGCAATATCCTGAAAACGTTTACAGCCAGAACTCACGGCATAGCTCGGCGCGGCGGCAGGCGCGATCGCGTCACCGGGCATATAGGCGCCGGGCAGGCAGGCGCGGCACGGTGGCGGTAGGGGCGGTGTGGCGTGCTGAGAAATCTGGACAGAGGCAGGCGGGTCTGCTATTGAGGTTCGGGTTTGCGGCCAGAACATGGGAGGCGGTCCGTTGCGATTGACACGCATGATCTCTGCGGTTGACGCCCACGCCTGCGGTGAGCCGGGGCGAGTGATTGTCGGCGGCGTATTGGACGTGCCCGGCAAGAGCATGTTCGAGAAGATGGTGTACCTGCAAAAGCACGCGGACGACCTGCGCAAACTCATGCTGCGTGAACCCCGGGGTTACCCGGCCTCCAATTGCAACCTTATTCTACCCCCAACGCGGCCGGATGCGGATGCGGGATTTGTGATCATGGAGCAGGTGGAGTATCCGCCGATGTCGGGCACGAACACAATCTGCGTGGTGACGGTGCTGCTGGAAACGGGGATGATTGCGGCGAAGGGGCGCGCGACCAAACTGAAACTGGAGACGCCGGCGGGCCTGGTGGAAGTCGAAGCCGAAATGGAAAACGGCAAAGTCACGCGTGTGACATTTCAGAATGTGCCGGCGTTTGCGACGCATCTGGACGCACGCGTGGAGGTGCCGAAGCTGGGCACCGTGAATGTGGACGTGGCGTACGGCGGGATGTTTTACGTGATCGCGGAAGCGGAAGCGTTCGGCCTGCGACTGACGCCGGACGAGGGGCGCGACATTGTTCGCATCGGCGAAATGATCAAGGCGGCGGCGCGAGAGCAGTTGGCGGTGGCGCATCCGGAGAATCCGCAAATTGCGGGAATTACAATTGCGCAGCTTTCGGGGCCGTCGACGACTGCGGGGGTGAGCCGCCGGAACGCGGTGATTGTGTCGACGGGCGAGCTGGATTGGAACAGGCCTGAGTCGTGGACCGGCGCGCTGGACCGTTCGCCGTGCGGAACCGGAACCTGCGCGAAGATGGCGACGCTGCACGCGAAAGGAAAGCTGGCGCTGAATCACGATTTTGTACATGAAGGAATTCTGGGCACGACGTTCACCGGCAAGCTGGTGGCCGAAACGCGCGTGGGAAAATACGGGGCGGTGGTTCCCACGATCAGCGGGCGCGCGTGGATTACGGGATTCTCGCAATATGTGGTGGACGCAGATGATCCCTTTCCGGCGGGCTTCACGGTGGGAGACATCTGGGGCAAGAGCTCATGAATTCGAGATTGGGCAGCGGGTCAATTACCCGCTTGCCGAAAACTCAGGAGTTGATCGGTCCGCTCGGCGCGGCGCCAAAGAGTGATTGGAGTGTGGTTTCGTGAACAACGACCGAATCGCCGGTGTTGTGGTTCTTTTGCTCGCGTTCGCTGCATCGGTATGTTCGCGGGGGCAGTCGGCGCAGCAAGCGACTGGCGCGCAGTCCGCGCCTGCTGTTAGGAGAACTGCATCGCAATCGAAGGCTGTCACCTCGACGGATTCACTCGTCCTCGAATTGCCGAGCGACCAATGGTGGGAGGGGCCGCAGGAGTACGTCCCCGTCTCGCCGGACGGTGATTGGGCGCTCGTCTACCGGGCCGGCTCCGA
>JASHQB010000278.1 GCA_030037775.1 Candidatus Acidiferrales bacterium | reverse complement strand
CCCGCGCTGACCGTTGGCACGCCGGTGGTGGCGCGAATGAGCGTTCGCGCTTCAACGAGAGTGCGAAGTGCGTCGGCGACGAGCAGCCCGCTGATCACGAGCGCGCAAAACCATGCCCAGCGGCGCAGGCGCAGCACGCCGACTCCCGTGACGATCCCCCAGATGGCGATCAGCAGCACAACGATGGTTCCGGCAAGCTCGCGCGCGAAAACGGGCGCGGGGAGCTTCGACCCTACGCTTTGAGCTAACACGGTGCCGAGCACGCCGAACAACCCGCCGAACGTCACCAGCACGCTCGCGACGATCAGCATCACTGCCGCCGCCGTGACGCCGCCGGAGCGCTTCATTGCGAGGCTCCTCCCGCCGGAAGCGCCGAATCGAAGGCGCGTGCGGCGTAAAAAGCTGGGCGGCGCGTCCAAAGGAAGTAAATGAAAGTACACCAAACGGGAATCCCGAACCAAAGCAGGGCCCAAAATGAGAAACGAATGGGGACCGGCCATCCGGGAACGAACGACTCGGTATAATTGATTCTGTGATGCGACGTTTTGAGCGCCTGTACATAGCGCCCGAAGCTCCCGGGGAGGGCCCGTGTAAGAATGCTGTCCACGATTGAGTAAGCGTACAGGGCGATAGCCAGAAGGCGCGCCCACGGTCTGCATCGGAGCAGGCCAATGCCGGCAAATAGGTGCATCGCGAAAAACGCAACAAACACCCATAAAGCCGCCCAACTGAATAGATAGATGCCAAATATCGACGCAAACTGAAATTGAACGTCGGGCAGCACCAGCAGCTCAACCCCCAGCCCGACGAGGATCATGATCGCAATCACTGTAATGCTAACGGGGCGCTTCACTGCGAGGCTCCGGCTGGCGGCAGAGGATGCGGATGATTGTAGGCAAGGGTCACGCGAAACTGCGCGAGCGCGCGGGAAAAATCGGAAGGCAGCGCGCCGAAGGGCGCCGCTTTGGCGATGGCCAGGCGCGCGGCGTCGTCGACGGACGCATCTCCCGACGAATGCGCGATGGAAACCGCTCCCTCCACGCTGCCGTCGCGGCGCAGCGCGAACGCGACGATGACTTTGCCTTTCTTCGCGCTCGCCGAGGGCGGCATGGCGTCCAAAAGCGTGCGGCTGGTCGAGGCCGCGAAGGCGTGGACGAAATCCAGCCAGCCTTGCGAGTGCTTCACGCCGGAAATTTCGATGCTCTCGCTCAGCAAGACGCGCGAGCCGGAGCCCGGCTCGGGCGCCGCGATGTCCGCGTCGAAAACGATCGTGCCGTGGCGCGTGATGGTGAAGTTCGGCTCCGCGGCGGGCGGCGGAACGCCCGGGCGCTCCTGCTGCGGTTGCGCGAGGGCGCGCGAAGGCGCGAAGAGCAACAAGCACGCTGCGGCGGCAAGTGTCACGCGCATGGGCAGCTCCTTTCGCGCCGCGAACAGCGTTGCAGCGGCGGCCGCCCGCCGCCGCTCGCGGGGCGATGTACTGGCGGGATATTACCCTCAGAGTTTCGCGGCGGCAAGCGATGCGGGCGCATGCTGCGCGTCGGCCGGCAACACCGCGCGGCCCGAGCAGCTGTTGCGCTGAGGAAATTCCCCGCGCGCTAGACAGTTCATCGGCGCGCGCTCGTATGCTATCGTGAATTGTTATGCACCGGGCAGGATGGTTCGGCCGGGGCGCCGGAGGCGCGGCGCTGACGGCGTTGCTGCTGACCACCGCGCTGCCGGCGGCGGTGCAGCATAACTCCACACCGGCGGCGCCCGAGAAAAAGTCCGACAGCAAGCCCGCTGCGAAGAAAGATCCGCCGTCGGCGGCGCCGCTTTGCCAGTCGAAGGACGTGACCGTCGAGCTGCCGCGCGATTTTTTGCAACTGCTGGTGCTGAACAACTCGTTCATCGCACGCATCAATTCCGTGGGCGTCATCACCTTTCAGAATTTTTTCCCGCAGGCCATTCAGGAGTTCGCCGTGGTGGCCGAATATGAAGACGCCGCCGGCAAACTGATTTATCCCGGCGTGTTCGCCGCCTCCGCCACGCAGACCACTACGCCGACGTGGTTCGCGACCTATCTGCCTTCGCAGTACGAAATCGCGCAGTGGAAGCAACCCATCGCGCCGCGCGCCACGTTCACCCTGGGCGCGACCAGCGGCATCACCACCGCGGCGTGCCCTGCGCAGATGAACGTCACGCTGATCCACCTGGAATTCGCCGACGGCAAGGAGATGAATTACTCCACGCCCGGCTGGCAATTGCCCGCCCAGCCGGAGCAGATTCCCGGCGATTTGGAATTTGTTTCCGCGGGCGAAGCGCTGCCGCAGCAGTTCGTAGTGAAAGTGCACGTTCCCGCGCCGCTGGGGCCGATTATTCCGCCGCCGCAGGTGGAGCTGGTCGAAGGCCGGAACGGGCCGCTCTTCGAGCGCATCCGCGACCAGATGCAGGAGTGGCGCTTCTGGTTCGCGATGCGCAACGGCATGAGCGTTGAGGGCGACGAAACTTTCCTGATTCGCGTGCATTCGCCGAAGGAACACGCCGGGCCGCAGATGTTTTGGGTCGCCCCGGACGAAGTGCCGCAGCCGATGGGCATCATCGATTTGGTCCCGCGGGCCGTGGCCGGCACATGGACCGTCTATTACGGCGGCTTCGACCTAACCGGCAACGCCGTGCCGCAGATGCAGTAATCCAAATTTCGGCACTGCGGAGATGCGCGCTAGGGACGCGCAGGGGGCGGAGGCGTAGCGGTTTCCAGGCCGACGCGCTCCATCGGCCGCCACACCACGTCGCCGCGCGCGTACTGCCACATGCCGTGCATCCTCCAGATTAAGTGAAACTGACGGTACGGCACTTGTTCGAGGAAGCAGAAAAGAATCAGCAGGGCCACGTCGCGCCAGTCGTTATAGCGGCGGTAGGTCACTTCCTCCTGCAGCACCGCGCCCACCGAGATCATCGCCGCGAACAAATAGCCGTAGATCAAGAACTCGAGGAAGAACGTGTGGCTAAGCACGCCCAGAATCGCCGCCAGCGCGATCGTGGCCAGCCCCAGCAGTTCGATCACGGGCGCGAAAAATTCGAAAACCCACATGTACGGCAGGGCGACCCAGCCGATGCGGCCATACTTGCGGCGGAAGAGCATGTCGCGATTGGGCCAAAGCGTATCGACCAGACCTTTCTGCCAGCGCGCGCGCTGCCGCCCCAGCGAGCGCATCGAGGGAGGCACTTCCGTCCAGCAGACCGGGTCCGGCACGAAGGTGATGCGATACTCTTGCTTTTCGTCGCGCATCATGCGGTGGATGCGTGCCACCAAGTCGAAGTCTTCGCCAATGGCTTCGGCGCGGTAGCCACCCGCGCGCAGAATCACGTCGCGGCGAAAGACGCCGAAAGCGCCGGAAATAATCGTGAGCATATTGCCGCGCGACCACGCTTCCCGCCCGATGAGAAACGCGCGCAGGTATTCGATCACCTGAATGATGACGATCGGGCTCCGTGGCAAGCGCACCCTGCGAATTTTCCCGCCCGAGAGTTCGCAGCCGTTGAGCGCGCGCACAATGCCTCCGGCAGCGATCACGTGCTTGGGGTCCTCCAGGATTTTCACCATGATGCGCAGCAGCGCGTCGGGTTCGAGCATCGAGTCGGCGTCCACCACGCAGGTGTAAGGGCTGGTGGCCGCATTCAGGCCCGCGTTGACGGCGTCCGCCTTCGAGCCGCCCGCTTCTTTGTCCACCACGATGAGCCGCGGCTCGCGCGCGCTGCGGTAAATTCCGCGCACCTGGGCGCTGGGGATGTGCGGGATGTAGAGCACGCGCGCCGGCTCGAGCTGGTATTCTTCGGTCAGTTTCGCCAGCGTGCGGTCCTTCGAGCCGTCGTTCACCACCACCACTTCCAGTTCCGGGTAATCCACGCGCAGCAGCGAGCGCACCGACGGCACGATGGAACCCTCTTCGTTGTGCGCCGGGGCGATCAGCGTGATCGGCGGCGTCACCGGTGAAAACTTCAAGCGCTCCAGCCGCAGCGACGCCAAGTGCTGGTGATGCGCGCGGCTGGAAAGCAGCGCGACGATCAGCAGCACCAGATAGATGAGATTCGACGCAAGGTAGTAGAAGAAAAGAGTGTCGTTCGAAATGTCGAGCAGCGTGCGCATCTCAGACCAGTTTTGCGGCTTTCTGCGCGGGAGCAATGCGCATCAGCGCGTTCAGCTCTTCCGCGCCGCTTTCGAGCGCCTGCAGCAGGCAGCGCGCGTCGGCGCCTCCCGCCAAATGGCCCGCGGCTTGCAGTTCTTCCACGACTTTGTCGTATACGCCGATGCGGTCCATCTCGGCGATCATCGCCTGCAGCGCATAAGCGTCGCGCGTATCCAGGACCTCCCGCAGCACCGCGACGGGATTGGGCATCTGCGCCAGGGCCTCCGCGGCGCGCTGCCGCACGTGGCGGCTGCGATCACATACGCCGCGCAGGAGCGTGGGCAGGGCGCGCGTTTCGCGAAATTGCCCCAGGCTGGTGATGGCGCGCAGCCGCACGAACCACTTGTGGTCGGTGGCCAGCATATCGAGCGCGGCAAAGGCGAAGCCGAACTCGGCATGGCCGAGAGCGCGCGCGACCGAGGCGCGCACTTCGTCGGACAGGTCGTAGGCCAGCACCAGCAGGTCGTCGCCCAGCGCCAGCGAAGCTGTTTCCGCCATCACGCGCGCCAGAATCTCGCGCACATGCCCCTCCGCAACGTAAAGATACGGCATCAGGATTCGCGGATTGTTGCGCGTGCAAATCATCAGCGCGTTCAGCAGCGACGTGGCTTCCAGCTTCAGCTCGCCGGTGACCACGCGCTCCAGCATGGCCTCCGCGGCCGTTGCCAGTCCCGTTCGCGCCAGCCCGCGTACGGCGGCCAGTTGCGTGTGCGCGCGCGGATCGTCGAGCGCCCCCACCAGAATCGGCACCGCCTCCGGGGCGCGCGTGCGTCCCAGGCGAACCAGCGCCGCTTCGCGCTGCCATCCGTGCAGCCGGCGCGCGTCCACGGCCATGCGGTCCAGCAAGCCGGTACGCCGGAGAAAGGCCAGGAGTTTGGCGCCTTCCTCTCCCCGCGCGGCGTCCAGCAGGTCCAGCGTCATGGTGATGATGGCTTCCGCGTCGCTGCGCACCACGCGCCATTCGTCCGCCGGAATTTCGCCGGAAAGAATCTCGTCCCAGTGCTGCCGCACGTAAAATTCCGCGCCGGCCAAGCGATCGAAATACTGCCGGCGCACCGCGCGCCGCACCAGAATGAATCCCACCAGCGCCAGGATGCCTAGCGCCGAGAAAAGAATCGCGCGTACAACGAAAGCGGCGGCGTCCGCGTTGATCGAATGCAGCCCCGCTAACTCAGAACCGTAGCCCATAGCTCACGCCGTAAATTCCTTCGGTGTTCCCCCCGTTGCGCTCCTGCCACGCAAAGTAGAAATTCGCGTACTGCCGCTCGGTGATTCCCAGGCGAAAGCCGCCGCCGTAGGTGCGCGACGCGAACGCGGTGACCTGGTCGAGTTCCGCGTAGTTCTCCGAGCCCACCGCGAACATCAGGTTGGGCAGGAACCTCTCTGCGCGCACGTGCGGAAGCGGAAATTCCAGCTTGGTGTAACCGGAGGGCTCCCACGCCACGGGAGTGCCCGCGAAGCCGCTGCGCGCTTCGCTCGCCGAAAACGTCCAGCGAAAATCGTGCGCCAGGTCTGCGGCCACGGTTCCGGTCAGCGCCATGACGTGCGCGCCGTTGTACCAATACCAGTGCTGGTTGTAGGTGGATTCGATTCCGCGCAGCGGCGCCATCTCGGAAATGCGGAAGCCATGGTCGTATTCGAAATACGTCTCCGCTTCGGGAATCACGCCCTGCGCGTTTCCTCCGCCCGCGCCGAGGGTCAGCCAGTTGCCGCCCTTGAAGCGATAGGCCGCCGCGGCAATGCCCTTCTGCGCGTCCGCGCCGAAGCGCTGGTAGGAGTCCGCCTCGGTGGAAAGAATCCAGTGATCGTTCGGCTTGTCGACAAAGACGACGGTCTGCGCGTCGGCCGGGTTGGTGTAGTTGAACGTGTCGGTTTCGTTGGTGAAGTCAATCTCGCGGTGCGGCGGCGACTGCAGCTCGCGCAGCCCGGCGGCAGCCTCGTCGTCTGCAGGCGCGATGTTGGCGGGCTCGAGGGCGCGAGCCTTCAGGAAATCCGCGCGCGCCTCATTGCGGCGTCCCAGCGCCACGAGCACGCGTCCGCGTTC
>JASHQB010000277.1 GCA_030037775.1 Candidatus Acidiferrales bacterium | reverse complement strand
AGGGTTTTCTCCGGCGGCAACTTCCGCGGGCAGCGGCGTGCCTTCGTCCGAGCCCGGACGCACGCGCCACGCTGTTTCCGGCTTGAACAGATACGCAGACGAATTTGCGACTTCGGTAGAGGCCTGCCGCAGCGGGGTGACATCGTCCAAAATCCAAAATGCCCGCCCGTGCGTGGCCACGACAAGGTCGGCATCGTGAATCTTGATGTCCCGCACCGGAACCGTCGGCATGTTCAACTGCAGCGGCTGCCATTGCGCTCCATCGTCGAACGATACGAACACGCCCGTTTCCGTTCCCGCGTAGAGAAGCCCGCGCCGGACCGGGTCTTCCCGAATCACGTTCACATAACTGCCAACCGGAATTCCCGAGGAAATGTCCTGCCAGCTCTTGCCGCCGTCGCGCGTGACGTAAATGTACGGTTTCAGGTCGTCGAGACGATGGCGGTCGATCGCCGCGAACGCCTCATTGGCGTCATAGTGCGAAGCGTCGATGAATGTCACTTTGCTCCACGGGGTCAGCGCCGGCGGCGTAACGTCCTGCCAATTCTGTCCGCCATCACTGGTAACGTGGATGCTGCCATCATCACTGCCAGTCCAAATCAGGTCCTTATTCACCGGGGACGGCGAAATAGTGTAGATGAGTCCATGGCGGCCGCCACCATCGATGTCGTTCGCCGTTGTCGGATCCAGATTCGGAGGCGTACCTGGATTCTCCCGCGACAAGTCCGGGCTGATGATTTGCCAGCTTTGGCCACCGTCCGTGGTCTTGAAAAGAACTTGCGTGCCGAAGTAGAGCGCGTGTGGATCCGCCGGCGAGAAAACCAGCGGCTGGGTCCACGTGTGCCGATAGTCTCCCGGATGCGCAAGCGACGGCGTGACGTCCTGGCTAGCGCCGGTGAAGATGTTGTAGCGCGTCACCGTCCCGCCAAACAAAATCCCTTCGTGCAATGGATCCGCGGCGATGTATCCGTTCTCTCCGCCAACGGTAATCGGCAGCCAATCGCGAGCGGTGATGCCGCGGTGGCGGCTGTGGCTGGTCGTACCGGCGGCGCCGCTATCCTGCTGCGCCCCATAAACCCAGTAGGGAAAGCGGTTGTCAGTTTCCACATGGTAGAACTGCCCGATGGGCTGGTTGTACCAGGAGCTCCAGGTCTTCGCGTCGTCCACGCTGATAATCACGCCCTGGTCGCAGCCTAGAATCATCCGGTTCGGATCATCCGGCTCGATCCAAAGCGTATGGTAATCGTCGCCACCCGGCGCGCCTTTGATCGCCGTGAAGCTCGCGCCGCCGTCGGTGGAACGATACGTCGAAGTATTCATCACGTAGACGATGTCCGCATCCTTCGGGTCGATGGTGATGCCGCCGAAATACCATCCGCGGCCCCAAATTCGTGATTCGTTGTCGTCCAGCCGCCAGGTTTGCCCCGCATCGTCCGAACGGTACACTCCACCACTTTTTGCGTCGACAAGTGCGTAGACGCGGTTGGAATCCGTCGGCGCCACCGCAATGCCGATGCGGCCAAGGCCTTCGGTGGGCAAACCACTGGTCAATTGTGTCCAGTTGTCCCCGCCGTCCGTGGATTTGTAGAGCCCGCTGCCGGGCCCGTTCGACGGCGGATAGACGTTCCAGGGCGGCCGCCGCGTCTGCCACAGCGCCGCGTAAATCGTGCTCGAATTCTGCGGGTCGAACGCGATGTCAATCGCGCCGGTGTTTTCGTCCTTGAACAGAATCTTCTTCCAAGTCACGCCGCCGTCGGTCGAGCGAAACACGCCGCGCTCTGCGTTCGGCCCGTAGGAATGACCAAGCGCCGCGACGAAAACGCGGTTCGCATCGTGGGGGTCAACCAGAACCGTTGCGATTTGCCGCGTGTCTTCGAGCCCGATGTGCGTCCACGCTTTGCCGGCATCGGTGGACTTGTACATTCCATTGCCGTACGAAATATCCGAGCGCATATCGGGCTCGCCGGAACCGACGTAAACCACATTAGTATCCGAAGGCGCGACGGCAATCGCTCCGATGGACGCAATCTTTTCCGCGTCAAATACGGGCTCCCACACGCGGCCGGCATCCGTCGTTTTCCACACGCCGCCGCCCACCGCGCCAAAATAGAACACGTCTGGTTGGCCCGGCACGCCCGTCACCGCCACCGCGCGCCCGCTGCGAAACGGCCCAATCATGCGCCAATGCATGCCGCCAAAAAGGCTTGGGTCCATTTGTTGCGCGAACAGCGATTTTGAAAACATAAGTGCGAGCGTCACCAGCAGGAGGAAGGCGGTGCCGAACAAAAGGGCAATGCGGCTGCGATGTGTCACGGTCAGTTTCTCCTCGGAATTATTCGACAGAAAGAAGTGCGAGTATATACCAGCGAAGCATTCGCCGGTTACAGGACGCAACACAAACCGCTGTGGTTTCGCGTAAGACAGATGGTGCGCAAATGGACAGAAGCGGCCCCGCACCCGTTTATCCTTCAAAACTGCGACCGCCGCGTCTAGAATGAATCGTATAGACATGCGATGAAACGAGGCGAGGTGAGTCATGAATCTGCCTAAGCGCAACCTGGGTTCAAGCAGCTTCGAGATCACGACCGTTGGTCTTGGCACATGGGCGATCGGCGGCGGCGACTGGGCCTTTTCGTGGGGCCCGCAGGACGACGCGCAATCGCTCAAAACCATGCACCATGCCATCGAGCTGGGGATAAACTGGTTCGACACCGCCGCCGTCTACGGCCTCGGCCATTCGGAAGAGGTCGTCGGCAAGTTCCTGCATGAACTCTCGCCGTCTGAGCGTCCTCTGGTTTTCACAAAATGCGGCGTGGTCTGGGACGATGCCAATCGCATGGTGCCTGGCAAGCGAATCTTGGCACCTGAATCCATTCGCCGCGAATGCGAGGCCTCGCTGCGCCGCCTCGGCGTCGAGCGCATCGATCTTTACCAATTCCACTGGCCCGACGAAGCCGGTACACCCATCGAAGGTTCTTGGGCCACTATGTCGGAGCTCATCAGCGAAGGGAAAGTGCGCGTCGGAGGCGTCTGTAACTTCAATGTCGCACTCCTGGAACGCTGCGAGCCCATCCATCACGTCGCTTCTCTGCAACCGCCCTTTTCGTTGATTCGCCGCGAAGTCACCGCGAAAGAAATTCCCTGGTGCGCCCAGCATGAGACCGGCGTTATTTGTTACAGCCCGATGCAATCCGGACTGCTCACGGAGTCGTTCTCCGCCGAGCGTGTCGCGAAAATGTCCAAGGACGATTGGCGCAGGCGCGGAGAAGAGTTTCAGCAGCCTAAACTGGGCAAGAACCTCAGTCTGCGCGACGCGCTGCGCCCGATTGCCCAGCGGCACCACACCTCGGTATCGGAGGTCGCGGTGGCGTGGACCATCGAGTGGCCCGGGGTCACTGGCGCGATCGTCGGAGCGCGTTCGCCGGAGCAAATCGACGGCTGGATTCGCGCCGCGACTCTCCAACTGACTTCCGCGGACCTGGACGAAATCGCCGCAGCGCTCGAGCGGACCGGCGCAGGCGCCGGCCCGACCCGGCCGTCCGCTTCCGCGCCACAGAGCGCGCCCGACACTTCACGCAGAGCGAAAGCGTGAATTTTGGCCGGAACGGCGGTCAATCGAAAGCCCGTCCGGCGCGACCGGCTCGCAATTGCCGTTTGCTACGAATCGCCCGGAGCCCGGTGGCTTCTCGATTTTCTCGATTCTTGCTAGACTTTTGAAGCCCCCATTCCCATCGGAGGAACAATGAGGTTTTTGTATTCTTTAGCGATCACCTTTGCCCTTTTCGTCGCACAGGCCGCTTTCGCGGACTCCCTGACTCTTAAGAATGGCGACCATCTGACCGGAACAATCACGGCGATGGATAACCAGGAAATCACCTTGAAGACGGACGCAGCAGGCGAGATCAAAATAAAGTGGACCGCGGTGCAGGCGCTGACTTCCGACAAGCCGCTGTACGTGGCCACGCCCGACAAAAAGACCATCAGCGGTACAGTCGCTTCCGACGGGACGGACCTCATTGTGCACACGGCAACAGCGGGCGACGTCCACATACCTCTCGCAAAAATCACTATCGTCCGCTCCGAGCAGGACCAACAGGCTTATGAGAAAAGCCTCCATCCCCGTTTTATCGACGATTGGACTGGCGGCCTGAACATCGGCCTCGCGCTCGCCCGCGGCAATAGTGACACCACTACCTTCAACACCGCGTTCACCGGCGACCGAAAAACTCTTTCCGACGAATTCAAACTCTCCGTCTCCTCCATTTACGCGACGAGCGGCACCTCAACGAGCGGGACGCCAGGCGGCGTGACCGCGGACGAGATTTTGGGGGCTGTTGCGTACAACAAGAACATCACCAAGCAAGTGTTTGTATTCGCAAGCGGCGCCTTTACCCACGACGCGCTGGAAGACCTGAATCTGCAGGGGATTTATTCAGGCGGCTTGGGCTGGCATGCGATCGATACACCCCAGACGACCCTCGATCTCAATTTGGGCTTCAACTACACTCGCGCGTCTTACAGCAGCGGCGCTTCGGCCACGATGGGAGCCGTCAGCATCGACAGAAATCTCCCCGGCGTCACAGCCGGCGAAACGCTCATGCACAAATTCGGCGCAAGCACCGTTTTAACCGAGAGTTTCATCATTTATCCGACACTGACTCGAATAAACCAGTACAGCTTTGATCTGAATACGTCCGTGGTGACCAAGATCAATAAGTGGCTTGGCTGGCAGACCACGCTGACCGACAACTATGTTGCCAATCCGCCCATTGCCGGCACTGTGCCCAACGACGTCGTTCTGTCGACCGGATTCAACATCGCCTTCGCTCACTGACGCTGGCTGCCCACGTTTCGCGCATCTTTACATTCCTGTTCCAAATCGCTAGAGTGCGCCTCATGCGATACATAAAACGAACTCTCTCAGCTTTCGCCTTGGCGGCGTTCGCTTGCTGCCTGTGCCCGTCGATCGCCGCTCCGCAAACGCAAGACGCGGCCACGGCCTCACCCACGATTCCCACTCCGGCCTCCGTCCTCGGCCATACCCCCGGCGACGACTTCTATCTAGCGAATTACGACGAATCCCGCGCCTATTTCCAAAAGCTCGCGCAGAGTTCCAATCGGATCAAAATCATCAACGTCGGCAAAACCACGCGCGGCCTCGACTGGGAAATCGCCATTATTTCTTCGCCGGAGAATCTGGCGGAACTGGACAAATACACGGACATCAACCGGCGTCTCACCTGGGCGCGCGGCCTCGACGATTCCGCTGCGCACGCTCTGGCGCGCGAAGGCAAGATTTTCGTCCACATCGACGGCGGCATGCATTCCAGCGAAGTCGCCGGCGCCCAGCACTCCATTATCCTCGCCTACAAATTGCTCTCCGCTCAGAACGATCCGGAAATCGACGCCATCCTTCACAATGTGATTTTCGTCCTTTGGCCCACGCTGAATCCGGACGGTCAGAACGAAGTCGTCGCCTGGTATCGCAAAAATCTCGGTACGCCTTATGAAGTCAGCCCGCTGCCCGATCTCTATCAGGAATACGTCGGCCACGATAACAACCGCGACGGCTACATGAACAACATGCTTGAGTCGCAGGAAGTCACGCGACAGGAACTCGTCTGGAACCCCGAGATTTTCTATACGCAGCACCAAACCGCGCCGTTCCCCGCGCGCATTTTCATTCCGCCGTTTGTTGAACCGATCTCCTCGAACATTCAGCCCATCCTGATGCGCTGGCTGAACGCTCTTGGCATCGACATGGCCGCTTATCTCGACGAGCACGACATGCCCGGCGCCATCAATCGCGTCGGCTTCGACAACTGGTATCCCGGCTTTCAGGACTTCACCGGCATCTTCCGCAATTCCATTTCGTTTTTCACGGAAACCGCGCTCTACGAATACGCCACGCCACATTTCTACACCGTGCGCGATTTTCCGCAAGATTTTCGCTCGCTCGATTCGCAGGTTTTCTACAGCAGCCCGTGGGCCGGCGGATGGTGGCGCCTGGGAGACGCGGTGCGCTACATGGTTGGCGCTTCCATGTCGGTGCTCGATACCGCCGCGAAGTATCCCGAGCAGTTGCTCTACAACAAATATCAGGCCGGCCGCGACAATATCGCTCGCTTTACCAACAATCCGCCGTACGCTTACGTCATTTCCACCGAGCAGCGTGACCTTCCCGAAGCCACCACGCTGGTCCAGAAGTTAATGATCAATGGAATCGAAGTGCATCAGGCCACGCAGCCCTTCGCGGCCAATGGGCGAAATTATCCTGCCGGCTCATGGGTGATTCTCATGGACCAGCCCTTCGCCGGACTCGTCAAAGAGCTCTTCGAGCCACAAAAATATCCCGACTTGCGCGAGAACGGCACGCCCATCAGGCCATATGATGTCGCCGGCTGGACCCTTCCCATGCAGATGGGCGTCAACGCCGATGCGGTTCTGCAGCCTGTAGCGTCCGACCAGCGTGCCAACTTAAAACTGCTCGAACAGTTTACCGCCCCGAGCGGCAGCGTCGACGGCTCAGGTTCCGTTTTTCTGCTTGACCCACGCACCAATGCGCATTTCAGAGCCATGAATGAAATTCTCGGTGCGGGCGGTCACGTCAGCTTTACTACCGATCCCGCGAGCGGCCTGCCCGTCGGAACCGCCGTCTTGACCGGAATGACTCACGATCGCGCCGCCGCCCTGGCCAACGACTTCTCGCTCTCAATTCGCGCTGTCGAGAAAGCCCCCGAGGACGTCGTCACAACGAAAAAACCGCGCGTGGGCCTTTACCGCTCCTGGACTCCGAGCATCGACGAAGGATGGACTCGCTGGATCCTGAAGACCTACGGTTTCGCGCCCATCACCATTCACAATGGCGGCATGCAGGCCAGCCATCTCCTCGATGAATTCGACGCCATCATTTTGCCCGACGAGCAGCCAAATCAGATACTGAACGGCTTTCCCGCTGGCATGGTGCCCGGCGAATATGCTGGCGGAGTCGGCGAAACCGGCGTGGAATCCTTGCGGGAGTTTGTCGCCGGCGGCGGCACGCTGATCGCGTTCAACAATGCCTCACTCTTCGTGATCGACCAATTCGGCCTGCCAGTGGCCAACGTGCTCGCGAATCTCAAGCCCGACGAATTCTACTGTTCCGGCTCTCTCCTGCGCGTGGAAATCCCCGACGCGACGCGCCCCGGCGTTTGGGGCATGCCCCGCGATCCTGATGTAATGTTCGAGAATGGTCCGGCGTTCGCGGTCAGGCCCGGCTTCCGCGGCGCCGTTCTCGCCTCCTATCCCGAGGACGTCAGCCCGCTTGCCAGCGGCTACCTGTTACATCCCGAACGCATCGAAGGCAAAGCTGCCGCACTCGAAGTGGCGTACGGAAACGGACGAATCTATCTTTTCGGATTCAAGCCGCAGTGGCGCGCGCAGTCTCACGGAACTTACAAATTCTTTTTCAACGCCATCTACGACTCGCCGGGCTTCGCTAAGCCGACGACTTTCCCGAAATCGACCGCGCCGCTACCCACGATGGCGCCAGCCGCGCCCGAAAAAACGCCGAAGCCCGAACGGCCGGACCAACCTGGCGCGCACTGACTCGCTACGGACTTGCTCTAATTCAATAGCCCTTCGGCGTGCATCAATTCGGCATTCAGCAGCGCCGCTCCCGCCGCACCGCGAATCGTGTTATGTCCCAGCAGCACGAACTTGTGGCCGAGCACCGGGCATTCGCGCAGCCGCCCGACCTGCACCGCCATTCCTTCAAAGCGCTCCACGTCCAAACGCGGCTGCGGCCGGTCCGGCGCATCCAGATAAACAATCGCGCGGCGCGGCGCATGCGGCAGATTCAGCTCTTGCGGCCTGCCCGCAAATGTCTCAAATGCCACCAGTATTTCCTCGTGCGCCACAGCATTTCGGAAACCCACCGAAACCATTTCCGTGTGCCCATTCACCACGGGCACGCGCGTCGTCTGCGCGCTGATCGTCAGGGTTGCTGGCTCGAATTTCTCGCCGCAAAACCTCCCAAGGATTTTTGCCGTTTCGTTCTCGAGTTTTTCCTCTTCACCCGCGATGAATGGAATCACGTTGCCTGACGCGTCGAGCGAGGAAACTCCCGGATGCCCCGCGCCGGAAAGCGCCTGCAGCGTGGTGACCACTACTTTTTCAGGTTCGAGCTGCCGCAACGCCGCAAGTGCCAACGCCAGGAAAATCGTCGAGCAGTTCGGATTTGTGATCACGGCGCCGCGCCAGCCTTTCTGTCTTTTTTGCAGCGCAAGCGCGTCCAAGTGTTGCGGATTGATTTCCGGAATCAGCAATGGAACCAACGGATCCATACGGTAATTCCGCGCATTGCTCAGCACAATGTGCCCCGCCGACGCGAACGCGGCCTCCACTTCGCCCGCTACGCTGGCGTCCAGCGCCGAGAAAACGATCTTCGGGGCGCGGCGCGCCTCCGTCGACTGCACCTCCAGCCGGGCCGCATCTTCCGGCAACGGAGCCGCCAGCCGCCACGGCAAATCGCCGTATCGTTTTCCCGCCGAGCGCTCGCTGGCCGCGAGCCACGTCAGCCGAAACCAGGGATGGTTCGCCAGCAACGCCACAAATTGCTGGCCCACCACCCCTGTCGCTCCCAGGATGCCGACTTCTATTTTCGCAGCGCCGCTCATCCTGCTACAGCCGCCGCAACTTGCCGCTCGCTCCGCGCCTTTTCGATCTGCTCCAGGCCTTCGGTCAAATCCTCAACCAGGTCCTTCGCGTTCTCGCATCCGGGCGAAAGCCGAATCAGCGTGTCCGAGAGGCCCAGTTTGGCCCGCTCTTCCGCCGGAATCGAAGCATGCGTCATCCGCGCCGGATGGCAAACCAGCGCCTTCACTCCGCCCAGGCTTTCTCCCAAGGTGAAATACCGCCGCGAAGAAACGAACGACGTGACTTCGTCCACCGTTCCTTCCAGTTCGAACGAAACCATTCCGCCGAAGCCGCTCATCTGCCGTCGCGCGATCTCGTGACCGGAATGCTCGCGCAGCCCCGGAAAATAAACGCGACGCACCAGGCGATGCTCGCGAAGGGCATCAGCGATCGCTGCGGCATTCTCCGCGTGCCGCTGCATTCTCAATTCGA
The DNA here is from genome assembly GCA_030037775.1 of Candidatus Acidiferrales bacterium. Classification (GTDB taxonomy): domain Bacteria; phylum Acidobacteriota; class Terriglobia; order Acidiferrales; family UBA7541; genus DAHUXN01. The sequence goes on along the minus strand of JASHQB010000277.1, from coordinate 23,275 downwards.
GCGTTTGCAGCCCGCGTAGCGTCAGCCAGCAATCGAACGGTGAAGGCACCGCGCCCGTGGCGTTCTGCAGGAATTTCACCGGCTCGAAAATTGCGGCGTCCTTGGCGAGCACCGCGCCCTGGATCAAATCGGAATGTCCCGCGAGATACTTCGTGACGCTGTGCACCACAATGTCCGCGCCCAGTTCGAAGGGCCGCTGAAAATATGGTGATGCGAATGTGTTATCGACCACCACCAGAGCGCCGCGGTCGTGCGCCAGTCGGCTGATCGCCTTAATGTCGTAAATCAGAAGCCGTGGATTCGTCGGCGATTCGATCCACACCAGCCGTGTCTTGTGTGTGAGCGCCGACTCCAGCGCGGCCTCATCGGAGATATCAATCTGCCGAATTTCGCAGTCCATCGGCTTGAACACGCGATTCAGAATTCGGTACGTTCCGCCGTAGGTGTCCAGCGGAATCACGACTTCGTCTCCCGGCCGCAGATAGGCCTGGAAAATCGCGTTTTCCGCCGCCAGCCCCGAGGCATACACCGCCGCGTGCTTCACTCCTTCCAGTTCCGCCAGCACCGCTTCCAGCCGCGCGCGTGTCGGATTATTCGTGCGTGAATAATCAAAGCCGCGGTGGTCTCCGGGAGCCTGCTGCTCGTACGTCGAGGTCTGAAAAACCGGCGCGATCAGCGCACCGGTTCCCGCTTCCGCATCCTGCGCCGCATGAATCGTTCGTGTCGCAAAGTCCATCTTTCTTCTCCTCTCAGAATTCGCAGTTTCCTGCGCCTTTCAACTTCCCGCGCTAACCGTGGTGATGGCCCTCAAATCCGCTTCGTTCACTTCCTCAATCCGCGCTTCCGTGGGATTCTGGTCTTGAACATCTGGTGCCGCCGTGACCCAGCTTTCCGGCGCGCTTTCGTTGAGGCTGCGCACCACAATCGGCAAACCGGATCGGTCCGCCGTTTCCAGGGCAGCTCGCTGCACCAGATCGCAACCGGCGTCCGCCATCCCCAGCGCTTGCGCAAAGGAAAGTTGAGGCAGGTGCTGCGCTCCAGCATTGACGTTCGGATCGGCGGTGAAGTATCCCGGCACGTCTTTAATCAATTCGCATCGCGACGCACTGAGCCCCACCGCCAGCAACACAGCGGTCAAATCCGAGCCGCCGCGCCCCAGTGTCACAACCGCGCCGGAAATGTCCGTCGCCAAAAATCCCGGGACGATCACCACGCGATGCGCCGTTAGCGCCTTGCGAATGCTCGCGGGATCGAATTCCGCGCTCGCGACGCCAAGCCCCCGCGCCGCAATGCGCAATCCCGTTTGCCGTACGTCCAATGCCGCCGCCCGAACGCCCGCCGCCTGCAAATGCAGCGCTAGCCGCGCCACGGAACGCAATTCGCCCGTCGACCACAGCAAATCCAGCGCCGCGTCGCCCGGCTCGTCGGCGATCGCCTGCGCTTCGCACAACAGCGCATCGGTCTCGCCACTTTGCGCGGACACTACAACCACCAAGCTTTCCTTGGGATTCGAGGCGTGTCTCTGGCCGATAAATCGCGCCGCGCGCCGGTAAGAAATCAGTCCCTTAAGAATCGACCCGCCCAGCTTGATCACCGCGACTGACGCACACCCCACTTCGTTCACACGCACGAAAAGCCCTCCTGGCTGCGCAAGAACAGCATCGCGCTTTCCAGGACGCCTGCGCCCGCATAGAGAAGTACGCCTTCTCCACGCAAACACGCTTGCGTGCCGCAAACGCAAAAAACACGAGCCCCGTCGGGCCGGCGTTCTTCGCCGTTGCGATTCAGTTGGGGGTCAGAATCTTCAGTAGATCGGATTCGATCAGCCGAGGATCTTATCTATCCCCATCGGGCAGGAATTAGCACCTTGGTTCTCGGACCAGGTTGCTGTGGCTTCGTCGGGCCTGTCCCCTCAGCCACTCTGGATAAGCGCTGCCGTTCAGCAGCAAATCGAGTATACAAAACCGCTTTTTCGTGTCAAGTGCAAATCGGGTTAGTGTACAGCGAGGGCAAAATGCACCCCCCTGGGGCTATGGCGAATGATTACAGCGTTTCTTGTCAGAGAAGCTTGTGGCCTTTATTCGTAGGTCCCTGCGAAAGAGCAGATTTGTGTAGCAGGAATTTACTAAACGCAATGAATGCGGTCAGTCCTCGTTTCCGGGTGTTGGATGTCGCGCACCAGCGATCGATGACATGGTATTGGCCCTGCGAGACACCCTCAAGAATCCATTCATCCCCATCAAACCCCACAACGTGATCGCTTGTAGGCAGCTTGAAGAAGTCGAGGTCTTGGATGAGGGTTTCAAGTGTTTTCGAATCGTCCGCGTTTAAATCGATGTCTTTCATCTCGACCAACTTACCCGGACCATATCCTGCCTCGCCGTCAAGCCTACGAGCTGCGAGACCATATCGTTGTCCCTGTCGGTCGATTCTGACGGCAATTGCGTTGCCCCAAGTAGGAAGGACCATCAAACGATACACTTGAGCATCCGGATTTTTGGTGTCGCCGCGTAGCGGTTTTTCACCCAGTGCATACAACTCCGTCGAATACCAACGTACTAGAATATCGTGAGGATCCTGCGCGAAGGCCTGCGGCGAGAAATAGTCAACAAGGAATAGAGCATTTTCGGTCTCCAGCCTGTCTAAGCACTTGCGCGCAAGCGGATAAACAGGAGACGAGTTGGGTATGTTCATTAGGGTAGCGCGGATTGCATCAAACCTTGGACGCTCCAGACCGGGCAACACTCCTCCGGCGATCCCGGTCGCGACTGCGTGCTGGGCCGGTTGTGACAAATGGGACACAGCGTTGAGAAAGGCGTCCGGATCAGCGATCAAGCTCTCACCGAAAAAGTCAGTCAGATAAGTAAACTGAAGCAACGTTGGAAGGACCGTTGTATCGCCCTGCCGGTAGACATCCTCCAAGGTCTCGACGTTCTTGTTTAGATTCTTGCATTCCTTGCTTGAAACCTCGTTACGCCGCAGGCACGCGGCAATTTCCTTAAGCGCAGCGTCCCGCTTCGCAATCGCGGACGAATCAGCATATAACGGAGCCGAAAGCGCCATAGCAAGCGCTACCAATAGAATGATTGATCTCATATCCCAACGTCAGTACGGCCTGCTCGCAATTGTAGCACCGAGAGGACCTGCTGACTGAACCGGTCAGAATCCCGAAAACAATAACTATTTGGAGGCCACCGTGAGCGGTACTCATAACGTCAGTCGTGCCGACCTGTACGAACGCGTTTGGTCCACACCAATGCGTAAGCTTGCTGTTGAATTTGGCATTTCAGATGTGGGCTTGGCGAAAATTTGCCGCAAGAACGGAATTCCACTTCCTGGCCTCGGTTATTGGCGGCTCGTGGAAACGGGCCGTGAAACGAAACGTGTTCCTCTTCCCGCAATTGCCACAGGGCAGAGTGAAACGATCACCATTACACCGCATGAGCCTAAACCCTATGATTTGCCCAAAAGAGTTGATCTAGGTGTCGTACCGACAGTCGAGGTCCGAGATGACCGGGAAATAACACATCCACTCGCGGTCCGAACGAAACGACTTTTCGAGCCTGCATCGAAAGACACAAACGGACACATGGACCCATGGAAACCCAAGGCACCGCACATTAGAGTCTCAGCCGACGCGCTTCCCAGGGCGTTGCGCATCCTCGATGCTCTCTTCGTCGCTATGGAACAACAAGGCCACTCGCTGAAGTGGGACAAAGCCCCAGACGCCACGCTAGCGATAGGGGTCGATGGCGAAGAGATTAGCTTTTGTCTGATAGAGGCCTTTTCTCAAAAACCGCATGCGCCTACGCCAAAGGAACTCGCAGACCTTAAGAAATATCATTACAGCTACGGACCGAAATGGGACTATCTGCCAACGGGAGAACTGCGGATCACAATTGAGAATTTGCCCTATGAACTCCGCCATATTCGCAAATCGTGGAGCGACGGCAAAATGAGGCGCGTGGAGAAATGCTTGGGCGATATGCTTGCGCTCCTTCCTCATCTAGCTAAATCCCTAAGGCTGGTACGCGAAGAGGATGAACGTGAACGACTGCGGAGGGAAGAGGAAGCGAAAAGAGCAGAGGAAGAGCGCAGGCGACGGGAGGAATACGAACGGAAAGCCAAAGTCGCAGCCGAGTTTTTGAAGGAGTGGAACGCTAGCAGGGGTTTTCGCGAACTGGCGGCTGCGCTGACAGAGAGTACGCAAAATGCTGCGCTCGAGGATGCCCAGAAACAAGAAATGCTCGGAATAGCAGAATGGATTGCTCGTCATGCGGAGAACCTTGACCCGTTGAAGCATTTCGAGTGGATGATCAAGAACTTTAAAAAACCTTCGTGGCAATATTGGTAGGATTGTGTCAGGCTTCCGCGTGCAACTACCTCTATTATTGTTCCACCTGGAATTTTGGGACGCTGACGTGTAATCTTGCCCTGTTCGAGGGCTTGATTCAGCAACAATGCGGTCGAAACGTAGAACTCAAAAAATGTCTCTACACAAATCAATTCAGTTATTATGGCTGGACTGGACTGGTGCCCGTCGTAAGCGGTGGATACATTGAAATCAACTGCCAGGCTATTCCGTGATTTAGAAGGACTCCCGCCGTGAGGCTGAGGATAAATTTCTTTTGGGTGTTTTTGGCGATCGGAGTCGCGACATGCTTTCTTTCGCGCCTCATTTTCCGAGTGTCCTTTGCGAAGAGCCTTGCGCTAGGGGCGGTTGTAGTAGCCAGTCTTTATTCGCTGTTCTGGTTGGCATTCGCACTTGCATCGTGGCAGCGATGACAGGTGAAAATGTTGACGCTCCGTCTTTATTCCTGGTGCGGCGGTATATAACGCCCGACGTGTAGCATTTTCCCCTCATCGTAGACACATCGATTACAGCATTCTCACCCGATTATTTCCCCGCGGGCGCCTTCACCACACCCGGCACCTATCTCGGCGAGGACGGTGACGGAACCTTGACGGTAACCGAAGTAACGACTCCTGAGCCAGCCGCTGGCGTTCTCATGCTGACCGGGATCGGATTTTTAGTGGCGGTCGTGATGCGAAGACGTAGTGCCAAGGGTCTTTTACCAAGCGCCACCTGAACTCATCGCACCCAGTCACATCCCATACACCACTCAGCACCCACTTCTTCCAGCGCCGAATGTATTGCCCAATGCGCCGCCGGATCTCCTCCCTTGGCGCATCCTGCTCATAAAGCCGGGCAACGCGTCCTCGAATGCTTCCCAAGCTGAAGGCGCAACCCCGGTCACGCCTTGCCCGAGTGCCGTCTTTCGACCCACGGTAGCTCTATACCCGTCAAGTGCAAATCGGAATAGCGGTCAGGGTCTACGAGGCCATTTTTCCTATCTGTTGGTCCCCGCGGTCAGCGAACTCGTGTGATGTCCTGCACCCAGTTTGTCTCCCAGGTCTTGCCCTCGTCTGGCGAGTCCGCTTGCTCCCAGTGACCGGATGTCGGAGTGATGTTGGACCAGAGGAAGCGTGCCCGAACGCGCTTTCCCTTGACCGTATCATACCCATAGAAAGTGCCCACGCCATTGTGGAAGCCTCCAATCATGGGCGGGTCCAATGGATCGGATGGCGTCCTGCTGTCGAGCCACCAGATTGACCACTGCTGGGTCTTCGGGTCGAAGGACCGCAGTGCCAGGCCGCGATAGGGTGCACCCGGAAGGTTGATCACTGTATCGTCGACGTTGCTGTAACCTCCCATAAGCGGTTGGTTAGACAACGTGCCTTCGAATTCAGTCCACTCGTGATTATTGGCGAGTCGCTGTTTCAGCTTTCGATGATGGGCGTGCCATTGACCGACCAGGAAGTCGAAGTCGTGAAGGCCGGAGACTGCGCTCTCTGTCTGATTCATCCCGGGGTCCGAATCCTGGTGCGATTGTGCGGCCAACTGTACACACGCTGCCAGACACAGACTTAGCAGCGCGATCATGACTGAACGGTGATGAATGCTCACGATGCCCCCCTTTTGAATTGCGCCGGAATCAAACTGAACGAATGCCACCTTCTTAGATTGACTCAGCTAGCGGCATTTGTGCATAGCCACTTTCTATGGAACTCTCAATACCACTTCGAAGAAAAACGAACCTCAGTTCCGGCAGGTTTACATCGGGATTTCCTTTTTTACCTGCCAAACACGGCTGAACCCGCTGACGAGCAGGGCACACTCACCTATGGTAAAAAGTGGTATCCTCCGCGCATTGCAAGACCTGGGCGCTCCAGTCTAAACGGAGATATCCAATGAGACAGAACGTTGTGTTAACCATCGCCTCTCTCCTCTCGGTCCTCTTCGTGACGTTGCATCTGGCCGGCGACATCGTCCGCGGAATGGAGCCAGGGAGGCTTTCAGACCTCATTGTCCTGCCCATTCTGGTCGTCTGGCTGTACGGAACGCTGGCGCTGGCCGGAAAGCGCTCGGGGTACGTCATCATTCTCCTCGGGTCGCTCCTTGGGTTGCTCGTCCCCGTCATCCACATGAAGGGGGCGGGAGTCGGCGGAGCGATCGCCAAGTCCAGCGGAGCCTTTTTCTTTATCTGGACGCTCCTCGCGCTCGGCGTGACCTCGCTCTTCTCCATCGTCCTCTCAGTACAGGGACTGTGGAGACCGCGCCAGCCCCGATAGTCCGAGAATCCGAACCATGTTGAGGGCGACGGATACCCCAGAGAGCAAGTTTCCAGTTACCCGTTTACCAAGAATCAGAACCTGTGTTCGCGATGGGTAAGTTTTACGCGCGTTTCCGACCAGATGTTTTCGTTCAAGTCCTACCCTCGCGGGCAGGAGATAATTCAGATTCACGTGAAACAATCCAGTCAGCCTAGTTAGCCTTACTGACGCGGCTTTGGCATTTCCATCGGCCGCCACAAATCCACCACACAAAAAAAGGCTGAGCCACTCCGCAGTGGCCCAGCCCGGTGATTACGTTTCTGCTGTTCCCCTTAGAAAGTCAGCTTCAGCGCGAACTGAAGTTGCCGTGATGACCCAAAGTCACCCTCCGGGAAGCGCGTTGTGTTGATCACGCTTGAACTCAGCATCGTCCCCGTCGCGGCGTTGAACACGAAATTCGGATCGCCGAAATTCGGATGATTGAAAATGTCGAACGCCTCCACCCGGAATTCGGAGCCGACCCGCTCGGTGATCTTGGTGTCCTTGATCAACGAGAAGTCCGTGTCCACAAAATCGGGCCCGATGATCGAGTTCCTTCCCTCGTTTCCGGCGCTGCAAACCAGCGTCCCGGTCGCCGAACTGCAAGGATTGGTAAACACCTGCGGGTTTGCGATCCAGTCCGCGGGATTGCCGGTGACCTCAACTGGCCCTGTGACGTTGGGCCGTACCACGGCGCCCGGGAAAAGCCCGCTCACTCCGGACATATACACGGTCAACGGATTGCCGCTTTGCGCCTGGGTGATGAGCGCAAGCTGCCACCCGGAAACCAGCCGATTGCCCTGGAACGGCAACGTATAGAAGCCGCTCAGAACAAAGCGATTCCGCGCATCGAAATCCGACGGCCCGTACTCATTTCGCAGGTTGTTGCTGTCCTGCGGAAGATTGTTGGGCACGTCCAACGATGAATAATCCAGCGATTTTGACCACGTGTAGGTGGCGAGGAATTGGAACCCATGGGTCACCTGCTTATTGGCCGTAACCCATAGCGCGTTGTAGTTTGAATTCCCATTGCTCGCGAGATCCACGATTTCGCTGAAGTTCGGGTACGGCGCCGCGGTCGCTGGCGAGAACGTGCCGGCAACCACCGCCGGTTGGTTGAGGTTCAGTTCCTGCTGCAAATGGGTCGCCTTGGAACCAACATACGCTACCTGAAGGCCCAAGGTGTTTGTGAGTTCACGTTGGACGGTCAGGTTCCAATCTTGGACGTAGGCATCATGATAGTTCGGGTCAACAGTGTCCGGAGAAACTGTCTTGGGACTCACGGGCGGCGCTTCGAAAGTGATGCTGTTCGAGATGGAACTGCTCGCCAGCGGCACCGCGAACGGCGGATTTCCGGACAACCCTGACACCAGATCGGTCGTCGGCTGCTGCGCCAGAATGGCATAGCCGGCGCGGACCGATGTCTTGCCGTCGCCCCATGGATCCCACGCAAGGCCTACTCGCGGCTGAAACAGTTTATCGTTTGTCGGATAAACTTGGGTGAATCCAGGCGTGCCGATCGTCTCCAGCGCATCCGCCGCCGGATTGAACACCGCCAGACGGTTGTCGGCCTCGGTCGGCGTCCCGTTCCAGTCATAGCGCACACCGAGGTTGAACGTGAAATTGGGTCTCCACTTGAAGCTGTCTTGCGCGAAGAGGCCCCACGCCGGCATCAGGATTTTGTCGTCGGCGTTGCCTTCTTCCGTCGAGAACGCCGCTGCGCCGTCGTTCAAGAAATTCGTCAGCGAACTAAAAACGAAATCGCCGACGTTCTCCGAAATATTGTTATTGTAGAACCGGCTCACGTCCACGCCGAAATCGAACGAGTGCCGTCCTTTGAGCCAGCTCACCGTATCGTTGCCTGCCACCGTGGTGTCGCCGCGTCCTTGCGGTTCGCCAACCGGGTTGCCGAATTCCAGCGTACCCGTCGGCAGGCCTTCGATCAAAATCAGAGGCAAGCCCACGTCCGGCACACCCCCGGGCAAATTGATGCCCACTGTGGACGCCACGATGTCGCTGTCGTTCGGCAGGAACGTAATGTACAAACGGTTGAATCCCAAGCGAACCTGGTTGGTGAGATTCGGATTGAAAATGTGGCTTTCACTCAGCGTGAGCAGCTGCCGGGATCCGTCGCGCGTATCGCCGAAGCCGGCCACGTTGGCGTCCGATGTGGGTTCAAAACGATGATCCTTCTCGATTGCGTAATAACCGTGGAGGAGATCGCTGCTTGTCAAGTTGAAGTCCACGTCGCCGGTTCCGATATCTTCGTTCACCGGAGCGTCGGTAGAGCCAAAGAAGGCCGGCTCCCCGTCCAGAGTCGCATTCGCCGGCGCCGTCTTGGCCAGAATCGCAAGGATATTATTGACCGTGGGATCTGTAGACGTTGTTCCGGCGGCCGGCACGCTCTCTTCGAGTGGCAGTCCGTGCCGCTGCCGCAGCCCTTCATAACTCAAGAAGACAAATGCCTTGTTCCTCTTGATGGGTCCGCCGAAGTCGCCGCCAAAATCGTTGCGGTTCAGTGGCGATTGGGTGGTTCCCACCGGATTGAAAAAGTTGCGCGCATCAAAGTAATTGTTGCGCAGGAAGTCGAACGCTTCACCGTGGAAGTCGTTCGTTCCCGAACGCGTCGCCACGTTGATGATTGCCCCGGAGTTCCGCCCATATTGCGCGGGGAACGTCGAGTTATCGATCTTGAACTCCGACATGGTATCGATCGAAGGCTGGAAGGTGACCTGGTTCTGCACTTCGTCGTTCAAGTTGATTCCGTTGATCAGGAAATTCAGCGTCGTCTCGCGCTGCCCTGCGGTGTCTATGCTCAGCGCACCCAACCCCTGTAGTGGCGCAACCAGGAAGCCGTTTTGCGGCGCGGTCATCGTGCCCGGCGTAAGAGGCGCCAGATCCAGGAAGTGGCGTCCGTTGAGAGGAATCTCCTGCACCGTCTTCGGCGTGATCACTTGGCTCACGCCGGGACTGGTCGTGTTCACCAGCGGCTCGCCACCCGATACTGTCACTTCTTGCGTTACTTCGCCGACCTTGAGTTCCGCGTTTTCCATTACCGTGGTCGCCACGTCGAGCTTCAAGTCCTTGATCACGTAGCTTTCAAAACCATTCGCGCTGAACGTGATTTGGTACGTGCCGGGGAGAAGTCCAGGCACCAGATAAGCACCGTCTTGGTTTGTCTGTGTGGTGCGCTCGACCCCCGTGTCCTGATCGTGGATCACCACCTTCGCACCCGGCACGGCCGCGTTGGAAGTGTCCGTGACGGTTCCTTGAAGCGTCGCGGTGGACTGCGCTGGAGAAACGGACGCCAGCGCAAAAACGAAAAAGAAGATTGCTGTCGAATGAATTGCGAAGGCGAGTAGACCCTTCACTCGCTTACCTGCTCTCTGCATGATTCCTCCTTGAAAGGTTGCAAACGACCAGAACCGCCACAAACACTGATTCCGCGAAGTCCTCCAAAAAACCGGAAAGAAAAGTGAACTGAGGTTGGCCCCAAGCTCTTTTGCTTTCGCGCTTGTCTCGCCCCGTGGACCGCGAAATTCTCGGCCTTGCGACTTTCCGATCGCCAACTGACCGGAAGCCCTTAGCCATGCAAGAGCTAATCCATAACGCAATTGAGGCACAAGGTCGTAAGTGTAATAGCCATAAATAGATGGCTGGTCTCCCCGAATGGCTCTCTTTTGCGTGTATCCCAATTATGGAAGTGAAATATGGGTTTGTGTACGTAAGTACTATTCGTGTGGTTTTTCTTTGAGAACCAACCGTCGCCAAGATTGCCACGCGCGAAAAAAAAATTGCCGCCACGCAATCAAAGAACTCGCTGGTCCCCTGCGCCCGTCCTATTGAGCCAAGACTTCCAGCAATTTGTCAATGTCGTTCATGTCGTTGAATACCGAGGGAGACACTTTTATATAGTTCCGGGCTAATCTGACGTTGACGTTTCCCTCGCGCAGGCGCTTTGAAACAGACTGGTAATCTTTCACCGCAAACGCAACCACCGCTGAAGTGGACTCCGCGGGCGTGAGCGGCTCGAATCCGAGTCGTGGCATTTCTTGTTGAAGTTTCTTGATCATCGGCTGTCGGTGCGCCCGGATGTTCTCAACGCCGAGCCTCCGGATGTAGGGCAGCGATTGGCCGAGGGCAAACATCAAGCCAATCGTAGGCGTGGCCACTTCAAAGTGCCCGCCCGCGTCGTTTTTGAGCTCCCACGTGTAAGGTGAATCGCTCGGAGGATCGCCTGGCATGAAGTGCGAGTCGAGCACTCGTGCCTCAGAATAGCCATATTGGAGACACGCGCTCATCCGATCGAGAAGCGATTCCTTCACGAACAGAAAGCCAAGCCCGAACTCCCCCATCAGCCATTTGAAGCTCGAGCAGGCGCAGAAATCCACATCGCTCTCCCGCACGTCGATGGGCATGTTCCCCGCCGCCTGAGCGATGTCCGCGTAAACCAATGCGCCATGCGCATGAGCGAGATCGCAGACGGCCTTCAAGTCATGCTGAAAACCATTGGGCATCGCCACCAGCGATATTTCGAGCAATTTCGTTTTGTTGTCGACCATGCGCTCCATGTCGCGCATGTCGATTCGCCAGTTGCGCATGGGCACGATGCGAAGATCCAGCCCGTTGCGCTTCTGCAATTCTCCCAAATGCAACAGTGCCCCTTCGAAGTGCAGCGCGTCGGTCACCACGTTGCCATTTGTGTGCGGAATTCCTAATCCATTGACGACCAGATTCTCTCCTGTACTGGTGTTGGGGACAAAGCTGATCTCCGAAGGCTTCGCGTTGATCAGCGCGGCGAACTCGGCTTTGACGTCCACGTTTTGCAGCTTTGACGCGATCCCGGGCTCCGACCGAACGTCCACATACTCCCGAAGAGCTTGCGCTGCTGCGACGGGCATTGGATGAATGAATGCACTGTTGATGTATGTCACCCCTTCGGGAATCGCAAAATTGCCTTTAGCAGGAAGTGCCGTCGTGGGGGAAGGAACGGAAGAAAGACTTGAACTCTCGAATAATGCCTCGGAGCCACTGTCTCCGAGCGCCTTGAGTGCCGTGGCTCCGCCGATGCCCGCAAGAAATTCACGCCGATTCGTCCGCATCAGTGAATCTCCTTCATTATTCCCGTTTGCCGCCGCTGACCTACATCATGTGCCAGCCGAAAGTACGATGCAATCTTGGCGCTGCGAGCGGAAATTCAAGCGCCTGTGAACCAAATTGTGCGCCCACTTGGAAATACGGTAAGATTGGATTTGCCCGGCCAGTTGGTTTGTCGCCATCAGGCCCGTAGCTCAGTTGGTTAGAGCGCTACCTTGACACGGTAGAGGTCTGCGGTTCGAGCCCGCACGGGCCTACCATTCCTTTCAATCGCTTGCGCAAGCACGGCCGCTGTGTCAGCCTGTTTTGTGACGTGCTTTATGCAAGGGAGCTCCCGCGTGAGGAAACTCTCAATTCTAGTTTTCGCCCTGGCGATTTTGCCCTCAGTAACATTCGCACCGGCAAAGCTGATGTCACCCGCTGGCTCGCAATCTTGTGAAAAGCTCGCGCAGCTTATGTTGCCTCACGCGAAGGTCACCATGGCGCAGACCGTCACCGCGGGCGGCTTCTCGCAAGAGCCGTTGTTCAAGGCCGCACCTGCCTTTTGCAGAGTTGCGGCGCAGTCTTCTCCCTCCGCCGATTCCTACATCAAGAACGAAATCTGGCTGCCCCTCAGCGGCTGGAATGGCAAATTCCAGGCGCAGGGTAACGGCGGCTTCGCCGGCTCGATTGACTATCCTGGAATGGCCGCAGCCGTAATGAACGGCTTCGCCACCGCAGCCACCGACACCGGACACTCCGCCGATGAAGTGGACGCTCGCTGGGCGCTCGGCCATCCGGAGAAAATCGCCGACTTCGGCTACCGCGCGATCCACGAAATGACCGCAGCCGCGAAAACCGCCATCCAGGCTTTCTACGGGACGACGCCGCGCTATTCGTATTTCGCCGGCTGCTCAAACGGCGGCCGTCAGGCGCTGATGGAAGCCCAGAAGTATCCCAATGACTACGATGGCATACTCGCTGGTGCACCCGCCAATTTCTGGACCCATCTGCTCACCAACGCGCTCTGGAACGTCCAGGCGCTCACGCTCGACGCCGCCAGTTACATTCCCTCCCGCAAATTGCCCGCGCTTGCGAAGGCGGTGAATGACGCTTGCGACGCACAGGACGGCGTCGCGGACGGTATTCTCAATGATCCGCGCAAGTGCCGCTTCGATCCTGCGGTCATGCTGTGCAAGGGCGCCGATTCGGATTCTTGCCTCACCGCCCCGCAGATCACGTCGCTCAAGAAGCTTTATGGCGGCGCCAAGGATTCGCGGGGCCGCCTGCTTTTCCCCGGTTATCTCCCCGGAGCTGAGACCGGCGAGAACGGGTGGGCGACCTGGATCACGGGCCGCACACCCGAGGAAAGCTTGCTCTTCCAGTTCGGCAATGGGTTTTTCGCCGACATGGTCTACTCGTCAGCTGCGTGGAACTACAGGGACGCAAAGATTGACGACGCCGTGAAGGCCGCCGATCAGAAGTTAGCCGATGTCCTGAACGCCACGAATCCGGATTTGTGGGCATTTCGCAATCACGGTGGAAGATTGATCGTGTATCACGGCTGGGACGACCCCGCAATCCCGGCGCTCAATACCGTGAATTATTACCAGAGCGTAGTTAAGGCGATGGGCAAAGAAAACGTCGTATCTTTTTCGCGCCTGTATATGCTCCCAGGCATTCAGCATTGTGGTGGAGGGCCGGGCCCGGCTCCCTTTAGCTCGTTAACGCGATCTACGGTTCAGAACAACGACGCGCAGCACAGTTTTTTTCTCGCGCTCGAAGCCTGGGTGGAAAAAGGCCAGGCGCCCTTCCAAATTATCGCCACAAAATTTTCGGGCGATGACGCCACAAAGGGTATCCAAATGACGCGACCGCTATGCGCCTATCCTGCCGCTGCGCAGTACAAAGGTCACGGCGACACGAACGATGCCGCTAATTTCTTCTGTGTGGCACCGAAGTGAGCGATCTGCTCAACACAAGCACACGTTCACTTTAGTTGGCCGGCTTCGTTACTGCGCGGTTGGGCAATGCGCTTGCTCCCGTTTGATACGTCGCGCTCCGCCCCGTGGCATTGTCGAAGACCTCCGCGTTTGCTAGGCACGCTGAGGAGACTGCAGGTCTAGCTGCCGTCGCCGGCGTCCCGCGCACCATCGGTTGTAGCTCCATTCGTTGTCCGGGCTGCAGCCCCAAGGTGGCGGAATTCAAGTCAAGCAACGCCGCTTGTCCTGGCGCCAGATTCACCTGAAGGCTCGGCCCCACTGGGCTGCCATCTTTATTGACGAACCCCAAGGTGCCCACGCAGAAATTCGGGGGAACGGCAGCCACGATCAGCCGCATCGTTTGTCTCGCCGCCAATCCCTGGAATGCGAATTGGGGGTTCGGCGGATATGCAATCTCCCCCGGCACCAGCACGGTTCCGTCCCCGGTTAAACGGTCGAATATCTCTGTTACTTCCGGCAGTTCAACCGTCGGCGGCGTTAGCGCAACCGCGCCCGCAGCCGCGCCGGCGCCTGCAACCTCCACTACCGGTCTTACTTCCACTCTTTGTCCGGACTGTCCCACAAGTGTATCCACGATCAAATCCAGTGATGCCGTCTCCCCTGCATTGAGCGTTACCGTCGAACTTGGCCCAACACTATTTCCATTGATATCCACAAACCCCAGATTCGCCTCAACCGGAACTCCGGGCGGCACCATCACCGGTCCAGCGACGATATGGATGATCTGTCCGGCGGCTCCCCCCAAATAATGCGGAAAAATCGGGACCTCGGACACGGTGAAGGGCCCTTGTGCCACATGGCCTGTTCCGGTGCCAGGGACGACGGTGGACATCTCGGCTTCCCCAGAGCTCGGCAGAGGCGCCGGAAAAGTGATAAACGTGAAGGCCGCGTTCCTGAGCACACGTTCAGGGAAGTTTGGGTTGATCCCGTACCAATAGGTAGTCGTGGTCGCGGGGTTCGCTGTGTCGCATTGCGTCATCAGCGCGAGGGTCGCTGCCGCCCCCGTGGCAGTGCCGATACATGCCGGAGCCCCACTCGTGACCTCGGGATTGTTGGCAGTCGACGTGAGATCGAACGTGAGCCCATCCCAGACCACTGTAAATTTTACAAAGCTACCCGTCGCGTAGTTGTACACGAACGAACCGGATGAAGGTGATGGTCCGTCCTTCGGTATAGAGTTCGTGAAGTGGATGTCATAGGTAACGGTCTGCGCGCGAGCGCCGGGCACACAACTAGCCAAGAAAAGTGCTCCAAGAAGCAGGCTCCCGAAAGTTTTTTGCATAGGACGAATCCCTTCCCGGCGTGGGGGTGAATCGAGGCGCTTCCACCTTTCACTTTGCGGACAGGGATAGCACCCGTTTCCAGCAGTGTCAAATTAAAGTTTGCAACGCTGCACAGAGGGAATCGAGGAAAGTCCTCGTCGGAAAGAATGTCACGATGAGGTATCGGGTCCCGTCGCTCAGACAAAATCAGCAAAACACGCAAAAGTGCCTGGCGTTCACGCGAAGTCCTGAGATTATTCCTCTCTGAGTGCGAGCATGGGATCGACGCGCATAGCGCGCCTCGCTGGGACGTAACACGCAGCAAGCGCTACGATCGTCAACACAATCGCAACGCACGCAAACGTCAGCGGATCGGCCGCGCTTACGCCGTAGAGAATCTTGGACATCAGGCGCGTCAATCCGGCGGCGGCCGCGAGGCCAATGACGACGCCGATTACTCCAAGACGCGCCCCTTGGCCGAGAACCATTTTCAGCACGTCGCTTCTTTGCGCGCCAAGGGCGATGCGGATGCCGATTTCGTGCATGCGCTGGCCGGCGATATAAGACACCACGCCGTAAATTCCGATGCTGGCAAGCACCAGCGCGAGCGCCGCGAAGACAGCGAGCAGAATCATGGCGAAGCGCCGCGACGCGAGCGAGTGCGCGACGATGGAATCCATAGTTTGTGCGTGAAACATAACTGCCTTGCTGTCGTATCCACGGATGGCGTCGCGAAAAGAGCCTGCGAATGCGTCGGGCGAGCCCTGTGTGCGAACCACATAGCCGGTCAGGCTGACCCAGGAGCTGGTCAGATTGTCGGGAAGCTGCAGAGCGGGAGCATACAACTGCGCCCGTGCGAGCGAGTGCGCGGTTTCGTCCAGGCCGAACTGCTTGACGTGACCGACTACGCCGACGATTTCCAGCTGCTTGTAGACAAGGTCGAAATCGAGGCGCTTGCCGATGGGATCCTGGTTGCCAAAAAACTGCCGCGCAAAATCCTCGTCGATGACGCACACGCCACGGGAATTGGCATCGTCCCGCGCGGTGAGGAAGCGTCCGCGCAACAGCGGGATTTTCATCACCTTCAGATAATCGGGGCCTACGAGATACCACAGTGTGAGGGGTTTATTGCTGTCGGTCGCGGGCTTCGGTTGTCCCTCGATCCAAAAGTCCAGGTCGTATCTGTCTCCCATGGGCATCGCCGCGTTCATCAGCGATACGGACTCAACGCCGGGAACAGCGGCGATTTTGTCGGTAAGCTGGAGAAAGCTGGCGCGGATTTGCGCCGGACTGCCGCCGGCCACGGAAGGCGGAAAGCCAACGTTGAAGTTGAGCACGTTGTGCGGGTCGAAACCGGGACTGACGCTCCAAAGGCCCACGAGAGTGCGAATGGTGAGCCCCGCGCCAATCAGCGGCACAACCGTGAGGGCCATTTCGACCACGACGAAAATTCCTTGCGTGCGATAACGTGCGCCGCTGGCGCCGCGGCCTCCTCCTTTCAGTGTTTCGTGCAAATCGGGTTGCGAGGTTTTCAGGGCCGGCGCAAGGCCAAAGAGAATTCCTGCCACGAGCGATATCGCCAGCGTGAAGAGCAGCACGCGCAGGTCTAGCCGCACGTCGCCGGCGCGCGGCAAAGTGCTGGGAAGCATGGAGAGCGCCGCGCGCGTTCCCCACGAAGCGAGCAGCAAGCCCAGTGCGCCGCCGGCCATCGCTAGCAGCACGCTTTCGGTGAGCAACTGACGGATCACGCGGCGCTGGCTTGCACCGAGCGCGGCGCGAATCGCAAATTCACGGACACGTCCGGTAGAGCGCGCAAGCAGCAAGTTGGCCACGTTGACGCAAGCAATCAGCAACACAAATCCCACGGCCGCCAGCAGCACGAGAAGGAACGGTCGGATATCTCGAACCATCACTTGCTTCAGAGGCGTGACGCGGATCCCCTGGTCTTTGTCCGCGTCGGGATAGGCAGCCGCCAGCCCGCGCGCGATTCCCTCCATGTCACCGCGAGCCTGAGCCAGCGTGACGTCCGGCTTCAGCCGCCCGATAGCATAAATCCCCGGATGGAATTTGCGATCCCGCATCCATGGATTCTTGTCGGCACCGATGGGCACGAAGACGTCGCTGATTCGGTAAGAAATATTCTCGCAGCAAAAAAAGAAATTGTCGGGAAGCACGCCGACGACGGTGTAATCGGTGCCGTCAAGGTTGATGGTTTTGCCGAGGATGTCCGGCGAGCCACCGAATTTCGTTTTCCAAAAGCCGCCGCTGAGGATAGCGGCGGGCGGGGCGTTTAATTGATCCTCCACGGGCGACAAATTCCGGCCGAGAACGGGAGTGACGCCGAGGGCGGGAAAAAAATTGGAAGAAACTTCCGTCACAGAGACACGTTCCGCTTCCCCCTGGCCGAGGAGGTTAAAACTGACCTCCGACTCGTAAGCCGCGAGTGAAGAGAAAGAATGATTGTCGCGCACCCAGTCGAGAAAGTCGGGATAGGAGATCCATGTTTCGGGGAGGGCGGAGCTGGTATCGCTGACGATGACGACCTGATCCGGATGCGGGTAGGGGAGCGGATTCAGCAGCACGCCGTTGACGACGGAGAAAAGCGCCGTGTTGGCGCCGATGCCGAGAGCAAGCGTCAGAATTGCCACGGCAGCGAAGCCGGGCGATTTCCGCAGCACGCGCAAGCCGTAGCGTATATCCTGGGCGAGAGACTCCAGAAAAGTCACACCGCGCGCTTCACGGCATTCTTCCTTGACGCGTTCCGCTCCGCCGAATTCGGCCTTCGCGCGGCGCATAGCCTCTTCGCGAGAAACGCCGCCTTGCCGGATTAAGTCCTGCGCGTAGGCTTCGACGTGGAAGTGGAGCTCTTCGCTCATCTCGCTCTCCATGCAAGAGCGGCGCAGCGTGGCTTGCAGCCAGGAACGAAACCGGCTCCCGAGAGTCATACTTCCTCCGGTGTGGTATGCAGGATTCCGGCGATGACATCCGCCATGCGATTCCACTTTTCGGTCTCTGCTTGTAGTCGGCGCTTACCGGCCACCGTCAAGCGGTAGTATTTCGCTTTGCGATTGTTTTCCGATTCGCCCCACTCGCTGGTGATCCAGCCTTGATGCTCCAGGCGATAAAGCGCCGGGTACAAGGAGCCTTGCTGAATTTCCAGGCGGTCTTTCGAAATCTGCTGGATACGCAGCAGAACGCCGTATCCGTGCAACGGACCGAGGGACACGGCCTTCAAAATGAGCATGTCGAGCGTGCCCTGCAGCAGGTCGAGTGGTTTGTCCATGGAACTGTTCTCTCCTAGAACGCCTAGGAATATAACTGGAGATTCCTAGACTGTCAAGGAGAAAGGCGTACTCCGGTGGGGAGGTTTATCGCCAGGGATGGATACCGCAAGCAAATCCGGCGGCCGTCATTTCTCGATCTGGATCGCCGCAAGTTGCGTACCAGAAACACTACCTCCACTACTACCACCACTACAGCCACTTCAGCCTTCTGGATTGGCACGTCTGAGAAAATCGGCGCACCGAAGGAAGCGGACCAACAAAACTAACTTCGCCCTACGTCGCCCGCTCCGCCACCACCGCCGTGCCATAGGCCAGCACTTCTGTCACACCCTGCATGATTTCGTTCGCGTCGTAGCGCACGCCGATAATCGCGTTTCCGCCGCGCGATGCCGCGTGCTCCATCAGCAACTCCATGGCGTCTTCTCTGGTCTTTTCGCACATGTCCGTAAAGAGCGTGATGTTCCCGCCGACAATCGTCTGCAGCGACGCGCCGATGTTCCCGAAAATGCTGCGCGAACGTACAATAATCCCGCGCACCAGCCCCACCGACCGCACGATGCGGTATCCCGGAAGGTCAAAGGCCGTTGTCACCATGTTCGCGTCCACTCGTCCGTCCACCTTCGCCTCCTTGGTAATCACCTTTTGCCTGGCCACGCCTTCTGCAATTACCGCTGCACTACCGGTATTTCCACATTCGACGGATACTCCTTGCTCCTGTAAATCCGCTGCGTCGCCCTGATGTAATCGCTCGCCTGCGCGTTGAAAATATTCGGCACGAACTTCTGCGGATTCCGATCGATGATCGGAAACCAGGTGCTCTGCACCTGCACCATGATCCGGTGCCCCTTCAAAAAACAATGGCTGTTGGTGTGCAAATCGATGGTGTATGGCGTCACTTTTCCCGGAACAATCGGCTCCGGTTTTTCAAAACTGTTGCGAAACCTCCCGCGAAACACCTCATCCGCAATCATTAGCTCGTATCCGCCCATCGACGGCTCCGCTTCGTACTTCTCCGGATACACATCGATGAGTTTTGCAATCCAGTCGCTGTCGCTGCCCGTCGTCGACGCGTACAGATGCGCCACAATGTCCCCCGCCACGCAAACATCTTCATCCAGCGCGCCCGTTGACCAGTTCACCGTGTCCGGCCGCGAATCCACCCAGCGCTGATCCTCCACCAGCCACGTGTACCAATGGCTTCCCGGCCCGTAGGTCTCCTCTACCGGACGATGCCGATAGGGAACTGGATGCGCCGGATCGGAAATGTAACTATCGAACGCCTCCGCACCGCTCGCCTCTGGCGCATCGAACGAAAGTTTCCCGTCCGCGCCAAAATAAAGTTTCTTCTCCGTCACGTTCGTCGTTGGCGGCCACGCATCGTAGTCCACCCATTGGTTCGCGCCGGTCTCGAACGTCCGCGCCTTCTTGAACGGCAATTCGCCCTTATCCTTCAGCCAGTACGCGAACCACGGCGCTTGCACATCGGTGCGAAAATCCTTGCTCGTCGCTCGCCCAAACTGAATCCGCCCCAGGCTCTCCCCGTCGCTGCGTCCCCACCCTCCGTGGTTCCACGGCCCCACCACCAGATAGTTGTAGTGGTTCGTGTCATTCTTCTCCAGCGTTTCGTAAATCTTCACTGGCCCGTAGAAATCCTCCTGGTCCCACCATCCCGCCACATTCAAATCCGGCACGCTCAACTGCAAATCTTTCAAATAGGGGTAGTACGCCTGCTTCTGCCAGAAGCTGTCGTAATTCGGATGGTTGACGAAGTCCTCCCACGTCGGCAGTTCGCCGTGCAAATACTTCTTGTCGATATTCGAAAGCGGACCCAGCGCCAAATACCACTCGAACGTGTCGTATTTGTCGAACTGAAACATGAAATTCGTTTTCCCCGTCTCCATCATCGCCGCGTATTCGAATCCATAGCTCAGCCGGAACGCGCCATTGTGGTGGAAATCGTCGCCCAAGAACATGTCCGCCGGTGACGCCTGCTCCGACACCGCCTTCAGCGCCGGATGCGGCTCCAGCAGCGCCATCGTCGTCAGCCATCCGCCATACGAAATTCCCAGCAGTCCCGCGCGCCCGTTGTTGTTCGGCACGTTTTTCACCAGCCAGTCGATCGTGTCGTACGTGTCCGTGCCCTCGTCAATCGAATTCGGATTGCTCCTGTCGCGAACCGGCCGCTGCATAACGAACTGCCCCTCCGAGCCGTAGCGCCCGCGAATATCCTGCATCACAAAGATGTATCCCTCCGGAATCATCTCCTGATAGATGTTGAAGAGGCCGCTGTACCCGTTCTTGTCGTCGCCGGTCCCGTACGGAGTCCGCGTAATCAGAAACGGCAGCGGACCCGTCGCGTTCTTCGGCGCGTAAATCTCCGTATGCAGCTTCACCCCGTCGCGCATCGGAATCATCACGTCCTGCTTCGTGTATAGCGCGCTCACGTCAATCAGCGCCGGCCCCGCGCCCTCCTGCGCTCTCGCAGTCCGCACATGCACCCACCCCGCGCACACTCCCGCAATCCCCGCCGCGACGCACACCGCCACCGCAATCCGCGTCCTCGTCATCGTTTTTTCCACCCCGTGAATTCCGCGCGAGCCTATCACACAAATCTATGAATCGCGCACCGCCCGTTTAGTTCGGCGGTGGGTCAGTTTGAGTTTTTTTGATCATGACGCAAGGAGCCAAAATTCAAACTGCCTCATTACACTCAGTTCTGTTCCTTTTCTTCCGGAGCCGCATTTTCCTTCAGCAACTCGTCCCGATTCCCTCTCAAATCCCGCCCGCTTCGCGCGGTGGGATACGGCACATCGTCTCCCACCAGCCCGTACCACACAAGCCGGTTGAACTTATCCGGATCCACGTGATCCTCCACAGAAAAATCCATTCCTTTCGTTTTCTCTGCCCAGTAGGCCGCGTCATGCCGCGGCTTCGCGTAAGTGCCGCTCTGCACCGCGCCACCGCCCGCTGCACCGTTCCCGACGGGCAGTTGCGTGCTGCGCAGCACCTCCGGCACAATTGCCGTGTAGCTCCACGGTTTGTACTCCGTCGTGAACACGTCCGCCATGGGCTCCGCCACTGCGTCGTTGATCCCCATCGGCTTCATTCCTAGCACATCTTCGATCGTCCGCAGCATGTTCACCGTGTCGTAGTGCGTCGACACCACCACTCCCTGCCTCACATACGCGCCGGCAATCAACGCCGGACTGCGATGCGCGTCCACGTGGTCCGGCCCGTTCTGCGCGTCATCCTCCACAATGCAAATAATCGTGCTGTTCGCAAACGGGCTGTGCGCCACTGCCTCAATCACCTTCGCAATCGCATAGTCGTTGTCGCCCATCTCCGCTTCCACCGTGCCCGTTCCGTCAATCGCGGCGGCAAAATCGCCGAAGTGGTCGCGCATCAGCCGTATGAACTCCAGATTCGGCATTTTCCCGCTGGCCACATAGCCATCGAATTCGCGCTTCCATTCCGTGTACCGCCAATAATCCGGCAGCGCCAAGTCGAATCCCCGAAAATACGGATCCGTGACGTTCATCAGCGCCACTTTGTCCGGAAACGCCACGCGCGTCTTCGTCTTGTACGGGTCGCGAATCACCGGAATCAACCCTTTCTTCGCTGTTTCTGCGCCGTACCGCCCACCCTCCAGGAAAAATCCGTAATTCCGCAGCGTCAATTTCGCCCGCAGCGCCGCGTCCCACAAATACCCCGTTCCTGCGTCGCCGCCCGGTCCGTCCGGCGCATCCGCGTCATTCGTCCCCGGCAGCAAATCGTCGTCATCCGGCGTATCCGGATTGTCCTTGCGCCGAGCGCTGGGAGACGCAATGCCCACATTGATGTTGCGATTCTCGCCCTCGTAGTCGTAGGTCAGCCCGCGTTCCGCATAATTGATCGGATACGTATTCTCCACCACGTCCGTTGCCCGCGCGGCCGTCGACCAGTTCCAGCCCTCGCCGCTCACGTCCCCGCTGCAATCAAAATTATCCAAATCCACAAACTGCTGCGCGATCTGATGATGATTCGGACTGAGCTTCTGCCCCAAGACCGCCAGCTTCGGATCGCCGTTGCCTTCCGGCAAATCTCCCAGCACCTGATCGTACGTGCGGTTCTCCTTGATGATGTAAATCACGTGATGGATATGCTGCCGCAAAAACTCCATCGTTTTCTCGTTCGCCGCACGCTGCGCATCGCTTTCGTAATGATTGTTCTCCGCCACTTGCTTCGTCAGCGACGCGAGCTCGTCGTTGCCCGGCGTAGGAATCGCCTCGAATCCGCCTTTGTTCAGTTGCAGAATGTATTCGTTCTGTGCGTAACAATCATCCAGCCCGCCGCGTGCAATCGAAGTCGTGTTCCGGCATCCTCCCGGGTCCGGCCCCGGCACGCTCTTTGTGTCCAGCACGTACAGCATCTTCCCGTCTTTGCTCACGCTCACCGAACTTGGATACCACCCCGTCGGTATCAGCCCGCTCACAGTTGCGGCAGCTAGGCCGGCGATACCCGTGCCATTCAGACCGTCCCACATTACCGCAACCGAGTTCGCTCCGCCGTTCGTTACATAGAGTGTTTTTTCATCCGGCGACAGCGCCAAACTATTCGGGTTGCTGCCCATTAGTTTCGCCGGATTCGAAAACACTTTGCTCGGTGCCGTCGTGCCAAACGCTCCCAATAAATCGTTGGAAAAAGTATCGATCACTGCAACCTCGTCATCCGTCGCCAGCGCGGCATACAACATCGTCTGCATACGATTCAGAATCATCTTCCCCGGCTCGCCCGGCACTTTGATTCGCTCCTTCACCTTCGGCTCGCGCGAAATATCCAACACTACAATCTGCCTGTCCCGCGGGCTCGACACATACGCCGTATCATTTCCCTTCGTCACCACCCAGAAAGGAAACTCTCCCCCCGCCTCTCCGGTCTTTTTCGCGTCTTCCTTCCCTGGACGCAAATCCAGCTCCGCAATTTTCTGCCGTGCTGCCACATCCACTACGCTCACCGA
>JASHQB010000276.1 GCA_030037775.1 Candidatus Acidiferrales bacterium | reverse complement strand
CTTTTCCGGTTCATTTACCGGCGGATAGCAGGAAGTTCCCGCACATACGATCGCTTGGGCCACACTTGCATCGAGGTGGGGGATGGTTTCTGTGAGCGCAGGCGCGAGGGCGTTCGCCGCGGTGATTTCCGGAGTCACGCGCAGGACGGCTTTGGCGAAGCGGTAGACAGAATTTGCCGCGGCTTCGAGAGCGGCGGCTTTCGCGTCGCCCGACGTGCCGGTGATCACCACTTGCATGGTGTGGCGCGAATGCAGAAGCGCCGCGAGGCCGTAGGTTGCGGCGAACATCCCGTACTGCGGGGCAATTCCCGCGAAGCCTTCGAGCGTGAGCCGCGCCCAATCGTGATACTTCGCGTCGCCTGTGAAGGCGTAGAGGCGGTCGAGAACGATTGCCGCGGCGGAATTAGTTCCCGGCGTCGGCGAATCCCGGAAGGGTTTTCGGCGCACATCGAGGCCGCCCATCGCCGGCGCGTCGGAAGCGCGATCGAAAAACCCGCCGCCGCTCGGATCGCCATATTTTTCGATGGTGAGAAGCATGGTGCGCTCGGCAAGAGAGAAGTAGCGGCGGTCGACCGTGGCTTCGTAGGCATCGAGCAGCGCGGCGGCCATGAAAATCTGGTCGTCGAGCATGCCGTCGATTTTTTCTCCGCCGACGCGATGCTGGAAGCCTCGCGCTTCGTCCCACGCTTGCGCAAGGATGCGATCGATTGTCCGGACAGCAAATTCGTGGCAATCGTCGCGGCCGAGGATGCGCGCAGCTTCGAAAAAAGCCGACACGAACATGGCGTTCCAACTGACGTAGATGGTGCGGTCGACCGCGGGCGCTTGCCGCGCCGTGCGCGCGGCCAGCATTTTGCTCTTGGCGCGGGCAATGATGAGGCGCACGTCGCTTTCGCTGATGCCGGTGCTGCGAGCGATTTCGGCGGGGCTCGACGCGACCCACAAAACATTTTTCGCGGGGTTGTGATGCATTTCCCCGACGGCCTCCACGTCGTAATACTCCTCCATCACGCGCGCTTCTTCCGGCGTGAGGGCTGCACGCAGCTCCTGCTGCGTCCACGTGAAATAATCGCCGTCGTCGTCCAGCGAAATGTCCGCATCCTGGCTGGCGTAGAACCCGCCGTGCTGGCGGTCGCTAAGCGTGTCGAAAACCCAGGCGATGATTCCTTCTGCCGTTTCGCGAAAAAGCCGCGCCGCGCCCGTGTCCTCGGTTCCGCGCGTCACGGAAATGTTCACGACCTGGAATGCGTGCAAGTAATTCCTCAGCAGCTCAGAATTGTCGTAGGACATTTTTTCGAAGTGCGGCACGCACCAGCGTTCATCGACGGAGTAACGATGAAATCCGCCCGCGAGCTGATCGTAAACGCCGCCTCGCGCCATTTTGGTGAGTGTTTGGGTGGCCACTTCAAGCATTTTGGCGGCGCGGGCGGATTGGCCGAGTTCGAGCAATAAATCGATGGCGGCCGGATGCGGAAATTTTGGCGCGTGGCCGAGGCCGCCGTTGCGAGCATCGAACTTGTCCACAATTGACTGTGCCATAGCCTGGACAACGCCGGCATCGAATGGCGCACGCGCGTTTGGAAAAATTTCCGCTTGGCGGACGGCGTCTTCGAGCGCGGCCGCCGAGCCGTCGATTTCAGCGCGCTTCGAGCGGAATGCTTCTGCCGCAGCCACCAGGATGCGTTTGAATCCCGGGCGGCCCATCACGTCGTCCGGAGGGAAATACGTTCCGCCGAAAAACGGTTTGCCGTCGGGGGTGAGAAATGCAGTGAGCGGCCAGCCGCCTTGGCCGGAAATGGCGCTCACAGCGGCCTGATAGCGAGAATCGACATCGGGGCGCTCGTCGCGGTCGACCTTTACGGCAACATAGAATTCATTGATGAGCGCGGCGATTTCAGGATTCTCGTAACTCTCGCGGTCAATGACGTGGCACCAGTGGCACCAAACCGCGCCAATATCGAGGAGAATCGGCTTCGCTTCCGCGCGCGCCCTGGCGAAAGCGGCCTCGCCCCATTCATGCCAGTCCACCGGTTGATGCGCCGCGGAGCGCAGATAGGGGCTTGCGGAATTCTTCAGCCGATTTGCTGCGACGTCGGTCATGGAATCCTTCTTCGCAAATCTTCACCGTGACGGGACCACCAGGCAGGCGATGGTCGCGCGCTATTGGATCGGGTTGCGATAATCCGCGTCGCGCGGGTCAATCGGTTTGCGCCCCGCGAATCCTTCATCCTGTCGATGATAGAAGCGGATGCGATCTTCGCCGACACGCCAGCAATAGTAAATGTCTTCGTTATTCAGCCGCGCCGGAAAATCCAGCAACCCGACGTCCAGATCTTTTACCACGCAGCCCGTGGAATGGATTTTCTCGAGTGCCGCAGCGATAGAGCTCTCCAGATTATTCTGCTCCAGCCGCTGCTGGCCGGCTTGCTGATAATCAAAGCGCATTCCGCCAGACAATTGAATGCGCGTGGCCAGCTCGGTCATTTTTTCGTCAATGGCTTTGGCGCGGCGGCGCGCTTCCATGGCCTCGAGCAGCACCGGCTCGAGCTCTGCACGCGTGCGGTCCGCTTCGGTGAGGCTGAAAAGCCGTTGCTCGTCGTCGCCCATGGGGACTCTTAACCCCCAATATAAACCATTGTGCGCGAAGGCGGCACAAAATCCGGCTCGTTGATCCGGTGGCCGGCCTCCTTCTGCATGACAATGCCGCGAATCTCCGCGGCCACTTCGCTATCGCCCGCGCCGCCACGCAACAAACCACGCAAGTCGTGGTCGTCCCGGCTGAAAAGGCAAGTGCGCAGTTTGCCGTCGGCGGTGAGGCGAATCCGTGAGCAGAAACCACAAAACGGCTGGGTGACAGGAGCGATCAATCCGATCTCGCCGCGGCCGCCGGCGAAGCGGTACTTGCGGGCGGTTTCGCTTCGTTCGTGCGCCACCGGCACGAGCGGCCAGCGTGCTTCGATGCGGCTTTTGACTTCCGCCGCGGGGACCATCAGGTCGCGCGTCCAGGCGCGATCGGCATCGAGGGGCATGAACTCGATGAAGCGCATGATCAGATCGCGCTCGCGGGCGAATTCTGCGAAGCTCTCGACTTCATCGTCGTTGATTCCGCGCACCAAAACAGCGTTCACTTTCACCGGACGCAGCGGCGACGCTTGCGCGGCGTCGATGCCCGCGATCACGCGGTCAAATGAGCGCGTACGCGTGATTTTCTCGAACTTGGCGCGATCGAGCGAATCCAGGCTGATGTTGATGCGGTTCAGTCCGGCGGCGACGAGACGCTCGCAGCGCTCGGCGAGTGACTGGCCATTCGTGGTGAGGGATAAATCCTGCACGCCCATCGCGCGTAGCGACGAGATGAACTCCTCGACGCCAGGGCGCACCAGCGGTTCTCCTCCTGTTACGCGCACTTTGCGAATCCCCAGGCCAACCAGAATACGCGCGAGGCGTTCGAGTTCGTCCCAGGAGAGAAGTTTGTGCTCGGCCATATGATTCTCAGGGTCTGCAGAACGACAATAGACACAGCGAAAATTGCAGCGATCCGTGACAGAGATTCGCAGGTCCGTAATCTGCCGGCCGAATTTATCGGTCAGCACGTCGCTTGCAGTCTGCGTCAGCATGTTCGGTGTATTTCCCGAGTGGTCATTCGATTCATTCCAGGAGAGCGCAAACAAAAACGCCCAACTCCGTAATGGAAATTGGGCAGAAAACCGACGCACGCACGCGTGCGGATCTTCTCCTTTCCAAATCACGGATTCGCGTGACCAAGCCCGTCAACGGCCGCGGAACTTGCTCAGGCCCTTTCGTGAAGGGAGGCGCGGGAGTTTCCTCCAGCACCTGAACGCGCCGCAAGAATCGGATCTCGCGGGCGTCTCCAGCGCTCTTCGAGCGATGGAATTGTCCTCGCACCGTTGGTTTTCTCCCCGGCAGGCCGCGAGGATCGGAGTCCCGTTCAGTCTACGCCCGTTTTCTTGTTACGGCAATTCGTGTGGACGGAAACCGCCGTAGCGGGCGCTGATGGCGCGGGGAACGGTTATGGTAAAGTTGCGGGCCGATGCGCATCTTCGTCCTTGGCGTTGGCGGTACAGGCTCGCTGCTGGCTGAACTTCTGGCCCGCCAGGGACATACGGTCTGGTGTGGCGATCGCGATCTCGAACGCGCGCGGCGATTCCTCGGCAGGAAGGCCGAAATCGAGGTTCGCGAAGCCAATGCACGCAACCTATGGTCGATTGTGCGCGCCGCACGCGGATGCCATCTGTTGGCCAATTGTGCGCCCGCCATCTACAACGAAGTGGTCCTGCGCGCGGCTCTGCGCTTGCGGGTGCATTATCTGGACTTGAATTCGCGCCTTACGCGAAATCCATTCAAGCCCGAGCAGCTTGCCTATCATCGCCGTTTCGGTCAGAAGAATCGCGCTGCGGTGATCAATGCCGGGATTGCGCCCGGGCTCACGAACCTGCTGGCGCGGCGTGGCGCGGAGCTTCTCGATTCGGTCGAGAGCGTCCATTTCCGGCTCTGCGAGGACACGGAGAGCCGGGACCCTGTTTCCACGTGGTCTCCGGAGGCGGCATTCGACGAAGCTACGTCTCGCCCCCGTGTTTATCGCGCGGGGCGCTTTGCGTTCGGCAAGAAATTCGGCGAGCGCGAAAAATTCCGCTTCCCAGCGCCCATCGGAGAGATCGCGGTCTATCTGGCGGCGCAGGATGAAGTGTGCACTATCGCTATGAACGTCCCGCTCAGGGACGCGGATGCGAAGATCGGCGGGAACGATGTGGAACAACTGCGCCGGTGGCAACGGCGCGGGCGGCTGAGCCGCTCTCGCGGCATTGTCAGCAAGCGCTTTCCCAAGACGCCGACGCCGCGGCAGGTGGCCGCGCTGATTCGCCGCGGAATTTTGGAAAATGCGCGCTTTGCGGCCGCGGTGTTGGTGCGCGGAGCGAAACATGGGCCGAAGGATGACCTGCCGCTGCTGGTCCGGTGGGACGCCGCCGTTCCTTCTCTCTACCAGCTGCGTCGATCGGGGATGACGACCACGCCAATCTCTTACGCCACGGCGCACGTCGCCGCCCTGTTCATCAAACATTTCCCGCGGGACCGAGCAGGAGTTTTTTCTCCGGAACAACTGCCTATCGAAGCACGCCGAGCCATTGTCAACGAATTACGATCGCGCGACATCCGCATTACATTGAAGATTATTCAGCTCAAGCAGCAGGAACTCGACGAAGAAATCTGAGCGGAGATCACTGCGGCGACGCAGTGTCAAGCTAGGGCGCAAAACTTCGACCTTTAAGCGTGCTGCAGCTCCGCTTCCTCTTCCGTTTCTCCTTCCAGTGCGTGCAATACCGGCGTTGTAGCTATTGTGGTCACGACGGCCATCAAGACCAGCATGGTGAACAGCGTGGGTTGCAGAGCGCCCAAGTCCAAAGCTACGTTCAACACGATCAATTCCATCAGGCCGCGAGTGTTCATCAAGATACCCAGCGAGGCGGATTGACGCCAGGACAAGCCAGTAATCCTCGCGGCGACGCTGCTGCCGCCGAACTTTCCTAGCGACGCTACGAGAATGATCAGGCCGCAGGCGAGCCACTCGCTAGTCCCTTTCACCAAACCAATTTGCGTGCGCATTCCCGTAAACGCAAAAAATGCCGGCAGGAGCAGGACGAGGACAACGTCGTTGATTTTGGCTTTCACATCCCGCGCCAGGGCGGAGTCGTGCGGAATCACGGCGCCCAGCAAGAAGGCTCCAAAAAGCGCATGAATGCCGATTGCGTCGGTCGCGAGTGCAGAGAGCAGCAATGCTGCGAACACGATCACCATGGTGCCCTGCGTTGTTTTTTTCTCCCTTGCCCGCTTTTGTACCAGCCATTTCATCGCCGGCTGAACAAATTTGAAGATGCAGAAGATGAAAAATGCGGTCAATCCCACCGTTAGCAGCACCCGCCCAGGTTTGGCGGCGGCGATGCTCACCACCAGCGCAAACAGGCACCACGCCGTCACGTCATCGACGGCCGCGCAAGCCAGGGCGATGGCGCCAAGTTTGGTTTTGGTCATCCCCCGATCCGTCAGGATTCGCGCCAGCACGGGGAACGCCGTCACCGACATGGAAACGCCCATGAACATCGCGAACACTGTGAACGGAACGTCCCGCGATGAAAACCTGGGATAAAGCCACAGCGCCAACACGGATCCGAGTAGGAATGGCGTGATGATGCTGGCATGGGAGATCGCCACCGATGCATGGGTTTTTCGCCGCAGCAGCTGTGTGTCCAGTTCCATGCCCACGAGGAACATGTACAGAATCACTCCCACTGACGAGATCATGCTCAGGTACGGCGCTACGGTCCCAGGCAAGATGAACTTCGACGCCGCAGGCGCGATGCGGCCAAGCAACGATGGACCCAGCGCGATACCGGCAATCACTTCGCCAATGACTGCGGGTTGATGGACTCTCTTGAATGCGGCCCCGAGCAGGCGGGCGAGAACGATGATAACCACCAGCGCCATAAGCACGTGCGCCAGCTCACTCATGGATGCCTGGTTCGCGAGCCTCCCGAATCGCACGGGTCCGGCTTGTTCCGGCGCGCTAAGGAATCTTCCGATCGTCTTGATGATGACGAACAGCGCCACGGCCCCTGCGACCATGGCCGCATACATTAGGGTCGCACGCGAGGAAGTCCTCTCCGGGCCTTCTTTCGACATATCGCGAGCTCCGTTCATAGGCCAAGTGGGCTAAGCAATTTCGTTTGTTTGCAAAACTCCCATTCCTCTAAAAATCAGTCCGCCGCGTCCCTGCTAAGTCCGACGGTGAGCGCGGCTCCTTGTTCGGCGGGCAGGCGCTCATAGGCCTTCTTGAGCAGGATCGGGGTGACAATCGTCGTCACCACGGCCATCAAAACGAGCACCGTAAAGAGTTGGTTGCCGATGAACGCGTTGGACAGAGCAACACTGGCGATTACCAACTCCATGATGCCGCGCCCGTTTAGACCAATCCCGAGCGCCCAGCTTTGCCTATCCCCCAACCCGGCAAGCCGGCCGCCAATGTAGCCTCCGGCGATTTTGGCGACGAATGCCACCACCAAAACGGCGACGACGAGCTTCCAGTTTCGCAGACTGGACGCATCAAATTCCAGCCCAATTGCGGCGAAGAAAATCGGCCCCAGGAATCCCATGGTCACATTGGAGGCCGTTTTTCTTACCTCCTCGAAATTGTCCTTTCCTAATACCGCGTGGCTGAGGAGCATCGATCCAAAGAATGCACCGACGATGAAGTGCAGCCCCAGCAGTTCGGAGAGGCTGGCAAACGCAAACACAAAGAGCAGCACCACAGCGAACAAAGATTCTTTTCCCTTGAGCTTCGCCAGCAGCGGGTCAACCAAATTGCGGGAACGGCGGAACCGGCCCGGCGTGTATTTCTTGATCACCCGCGACACGATAATGATTGCCGCCATGAACACCAGGGCCTTTACCAGCGCCAGGCCAATGGAGGTAAGCAGAGTCCGCGTCACAGGTCCATGGGCCTTGACGCCGAGAATGATGCCGAGCAAGAGCAGCGAGGCAACGTCGTTTGTCACCGCCGCGGAAACGATCCTCTGGCCAATGTCCGTCTGCAGCTTATCGAGGTCCATGAGAATCCGCACGCTAACCGGGAGAGCGGTGATGGCGATGCAGAGGCCCAGGAAGATCATTTGCGTCGCCCCCATACGAAACACGTAGCCCACCAGGATTCCCAGCGCCAGGGGAATCGTGAAGCCGGCCAGCCCTACCAGTGCGCCACGGCCACGGAAGGCCCTCCACAAAGCGCCCAGGTCCATTTCCATTCCGACTAGAAAGACCAGCAGGAACACTCCCAAGTCAGCGATGGCTTTGATTTCCGGAGTAAAGGTGATCAGCTTCAGAACGGAGGGACCAAGCAACACGCCTGCCGCGATTTCTCCGATCATCGCAGGCTGGCCGAGGCGCTCGACCACTTCCCCGATCACCCGGGAAACGATCAAAAGCAACAGCAATGCTTCGATCAAGGTCACGAAAGGCTCCGGTTATTCTCGGCGTACAGTAGGGCTAGGAGGCTGAATGGAGGGCGGGTCCTACCCTAGCTCGGGCAGTATAACCCAGGAGGGATGCGTCGCGTCGATAGGGATTTTCCCTCACCGACTGATGAACAAAATAAAGGGGATGCGCTTATTTCGGGGCTTGCTGGTTCGAATGAAACTCCGTCCACGGGCCGGCGATCATGTCGTGCAGCTCGGGTGCCTGCCAGTCGTATTGAGGATGCGCGGCCAGGAAAGGCTTGGCATAGAAATTTTCGCCGCAGGGATGGCCGGCGCGAGCGATCAGGGTCATCTGTTTCGCCATGTTGCTGTCTGTGACTTTTCCCTGCACGGCGCCCATCGGGTCGAAAGGAGCGACGTCCCAGCCCTTGTCGCCTTTCGCGCTGACGTCACTGTGTCCGCAGAGGGTGCGGCCGTCGGCGCCTTCCTTTTTCGTATATGAATCGAAGTGGTCGGCCTCGAATTTTTCCGCGAGCGCGACGTCGATTTTGCCTTTGTTCTCCTTCATTAAGTCATCCCAGCGCACGTGGCGCGCGTTCGGCGACATAGTGGGATCGTTCACGTTGTAAGTGGTGTCCAGCTTCGTGACCGTCGGATCACTGGTGAAATTCGACCCAACGTAGTAGCCGTCTTTGGTCCGCCAGACTTTATACGCCTTCAGTCCCAGTTCGAATTGCGCAACTTCGCCGGTCTTGTTGTCGCCGATGAGCCAATCGTTCGCGTAGCCGCCATTATTGCCATCGAGCATGATTTTCACGTAGTCGTCGATCGAGCCGGCGTATTGCATGGCCTTGCGCGCGCGCACGAATTCCGGAGTGCCGTCCGGCTTCCAGCCATGAAACGCAGAGATCGTTGTCTCGGTGACCATCAGCCCGTCGGAGTTGATGGTGAAGTCATCATCGCTGACGATCACTCCGGGAAAGCCGTCGCCGATCATGCGATAGCCGTGTTCCGGGGCGATGTCGAAAATTACGCGCCAGCGCTCGCCGTCCATGTAGCCGGTCCAATTGTTGTGCGCGATGACGATCCGGCCGTCTTTTGTCCAGCTTCCGGTGGCGACGAATGCGCTGCAATGGCCGACAACTTTCCGCTGGGGCGCATTGGCCACTTTGTGCTGCTTGTCGTACCACGGCGCGTAATAATCCGGCAGCTCCATGAATGCGTTCAAAGCCACCACATCATCCAAATCCATTTTCACGCCGCGGGCGTTCAGACCCGCGACAATTCCTTTCAGTTCGGCTTGATATTCCGCCTCGATGTGCGGCCAGAGCATGTTGTGCGCCGCCTCGCGGAAGAAATTCCAATTGTGCTTCGAGGTGTGGGTGTCTTCCAGCTTAACCGCCGCGAAAGCGTCTTTGATCTCCGGCGCGAGCAAATAGCCGTGCTGATAGCCGATTTGGTCCGGGGTGCCCTGCAGATGGACGTAGGTCCAGCCGCCCTTCTGAAAGCGGTAGGCGCCCGCCAGGCGTGGGTTTGCCGCCGCCACAGCAGGCTTGGGTGCGTGCGCATTCAAGGCGGCGCTGGCCGGCACGCCTTGCAGCAGCAACGAATACGAAACGACCACGAGCACCGCAAGCGCAAGAGCCGCCGTGAGCCAATGCCATCGTTTGGAGTTCATCTATGTCCTCGAAAAATTGCCAAAGTCCGTCCGCATCTTATGTAGGGCTGGTCTTTGAGTCAACGATGGTAATGAGGAAAGACGCGATGCAAATCGGCGCAGCAGAAAAAGCCGCATTTCAGTCCCGATTAGAAAAAGTTTAGTTGTTTGTTTTGTGTAATTTGCGCGTTCGGGACTTGTGTTTTGTGTACCGATTAGAATTTTTCGTGAGTTAAGGCTTTGTTTTCTTGCGGTTAACCTCGTTTTCGACTTTTTGGCCGGCTTTGAGAATCCGGGGACGACAGAAACCTCCATCAGCATGCCCTCAGAAAAAGCAAAAGCCACCGAACGAGGTGGCGTGCGAGGCCAACGGGCCACGCATAGTTCTA
Source organism: Candidatus Acidiferrales bacterium (assembly GCA_030037775.1). Classification (GTDB taxonomy): domain Bacteria; phylum Acidobacteriota; class Terriglobia; order Acidiferrales; family UBA7541; genus DAHUXN01. The sequence goes on along the minus strand of JASHQB010000276.1, from coordinate 31,160 downwards.
TCTACCATTTTTATACTTATTCGTCAAGGATAAGGATAGCGACTCATTTTGATTTTGGGGCAGTGATTCATTTTCCGATAACCGCGTTTATCGGGACTCATGTCATTACTTCCGGTTTGCCGACCATCCTGGAGCCGGTCCGTCAATGACTACAAGGCGTCTGTCAGACTCAGTCTTTGGAATGACTGCCAACCTTGGCAAGCAGCCAAAGTCCGCCAAAAAGTAATACGAGACCGATAGGCCTTTCTGGCTTCCAAGCACCATCATGAAGACTTCCAACAACGAGTGCAATCAATCCAAGCATCGCCGATAACGTGCCAAGCATTGACATGTTCCTTCGGAACAAACGCGACCAAGGTTGTTTTGACTCCGAAGGTTGTTCTGAGTCCACAGCACTGGCAGGCTTTCCCGGTAAGAGCTTCTGAGGACCGGCAACGATTACCTCTTGAGGTCCACAAGCAGAGTTCGATTTCCAATTCAGTCCTGCGTAGATCGTGATGACAGTCTTCCCTCCGTCAGGTGATAACTGCATCGGGTCTAGTGCGATGGTATAGCCGGGGTATCTACCTAGATGATTAAGAGCAATGACCGCATCTCCGGGTTCAACCTCCTTATTAGTCGTCATCAAATGGACAGGAATCGAGGGGTTGTGTCGTCTGACCGCTGCCCACAACTCTGTCTTGTTTGTCTGGAGCGCTTGGTGGACGTGAGCTTCCTGAAGTATTTTCGCCATCTCTTTCGGAAAAAGAAGAAACCCGCATCCGACGGCGGCTGGATCAACGAGCATAGGTTTTTCATCGTCTTTAATCAGGCGAACGCGCATGTTGGGTTGAGGGCTCACAGTAAAGCTCCTTCTGTGAAGCCTGGGGCTTAATCGGACATCATCAAAACCGCGCCGATTGAAACTGCCGGTCGGAAGCGCACGAGGTGACCAGTGTCATAAGCGTCTCGGCAGCAGCGGAATACCATCCCGGCTAACCACTTTGGGCCGCTATCCCGAAACCTTCTACCACCCTGCTTGCGCGAAGGCCGTCTCCACAGCCATTGTGAAAGTCAGCACATCCGCGGGCCGAACTTGAGTCGATGGATCCCATGCACAAACAAGGAATACTCCACCGGTGTCCTTGTTGATCTTCATAGTGACATTGGGTTTGTGTTCCAGTGTTCCCCGTTGTGCCGCGAGAGCTTTCATAAATCGTGGGCTCCAAGCCTGCGCCGCCATGCTCCCTGTTGGATGTTCACCGAAGAAATACTGCAGCATGGGACTTATTTTTTGATAACGACAGAGCTGTTGCTCGATGTCCGTAGCATTGGAACAAACGAGGATATCCACGTCACGAAAACTTCGTTTGCATTCCTCCGCAACCTCCGTCTTGGCTCTACTCGGTCCGGCACAGATAATCACCCTCCGAAAAGGAATAGGAGTAAGCGGACGCGCAGCAGCCGGCTGGCTAGGATCCGGCCGCGTTGGCCCACTGCCGAACAGTGTCTGGGGTTTCGCGCCACTGCCAAACCACCGTTGCCAGAAGCTCATATTACGAACCTCCCCGCGTACAATTTCGATATATCACCGCTTGGAATCCATCTGCGTGCCCCCCCGAGGACTGCGAAAAATACGCTGGCATGTTATGCATGAGGTGACTTCAAGTCAACGTGCGAGGAGCGCGTCTCCGCTGGCGAGAAATGGCCGGCTAAGCCTCCGAGCCGTAGGTTTGCCGACAAGTTTCGTGCTCTCGGCAGGACGGCGGGCAATTGGTGTGATCGATCAAAATATAATTGTGGCAAGTGGCGCAGAGCACGCCATAGACCGTCTCGCTGAACTGGGTATGTTGCGTATCGAGTGTGTGATTGGCCTTCGCTTCCGCGCGTGACATTCGCATTCCAGTTCACCACCTCAAGATTTCCATTTTTGCAGACAACTGAAGGAATAGAGCGGGAAAAGTTCGCGGAATGTTTTCTCGATCTCGCGCGGACATGCCGGTCGCAGTGCCGCCGAGGGGCGCAGCTTCCGCCTTACAATCCAGCCCTTCGCTTTTTTCCATTCTCGGGCGTCACACGGCCAGCCGGAATGCTTCGTCCATGCGCCTTTTTCGCTCGCATACCAGTAGCTGTCATATTTCCCAGCAAACTTCTTCCGCTGCCGATCGAGCCAACCGAGATTTTCGATGGCCCGCGGGACACAGACACTAGCCATCGCGCTCTGTCGGCTTTCGTAATACATCCGGAAGCCGACGGTCACTGCCTCCGCCGATATTCCGATGTAAAGTTGCCCGGCGGTCCGGCCCTGTGCCTGGAGACGCGAGAAAAACAGATACATCTGCGGTCGATACGGAGTTTTATCGTTTGCAAATCGAATATCGCGATTGATGCGCGAGAAACTCTCGCCGGTGCGGCCGCTAATGCAGAATTCGGGATGCAACTTTCGAACTCCCGGCGCGAGCGCGTCGAGCAACCGGCGAAACGGCATGACAACGTGCTGTTTGTACCGGTCACGATTCTCGTCCATCCATGCCTTGGAATTGTTCTTCCTAAGGTCACGAAAGAATCGAAATGTCTCCGCGCTAAAAATCGCTTCTTTTGCCCTCACTTTGAGTTTCCTCGCTGCGCGAATGACTCGCCGAAGTATTGGCGAGGACGCCGGGCGAAAAGTCTAACAAAATCGCGGATTCTCAGGTGCTCATATCGGCGACCGAATCACTTGGATTCCGCTGGGGTGGCAGTTCCCGGGCCTTCGCCGACGATTTCGAGTACTGCTTCCTGATCCTTGGCACCATCGAAGTGCACGTGCTTGCCATAGTGGGTCACGAAGCTTCCTGCGGGCATGGGTACGGTCTGATCCGGATCGAACTTGGTTCCTGTCCCAACCCACCAGGTTCCGGAAAGTACGGTGATAAAACGATCATTCGGATGCCAGTGCGGGTGGCTCATGTGATGGGGCGTCCATTTCACGAGTTCGATGTAGAGTCCTGGCTTGGAAGGGTCGCCCAAGAGCACCGCTGTTTTCGCACCGATAGCGTCGTCGGTCCAATGGATTTCGCTTGGCAGTTCGTACGCGAGCGTTGCGGGATCGAGCTTCGCGTTTTGGGCGCGCGATTCGGAGCTCCTCCCTCCAAGAGCGGGCAGCGCGAACAGCACCGCCGCGGCCAGAGCAGCAGTTCCAGACTGCACGATTCGAAGCTTCGTCATGTTCCTCCTCCTCTTCTACTTGCTAAGAGAGCGGTGACGAGCCTATCTCTCCTCTTCCGTCTTGGCAAAGCCCAGTTTTCTTATCCTAGAAGCGCGCGATGTTTCCAAGAGGCGTGGCCCGACTATGAAATGGTATTTCGGGAGGCATTGCTCTGCTAATCGGGCACCTAACCCACTGTTGTAACAATGCTGTAAAGTCTTGGGCAGATACTGCCCGGTTTGGGCGCGATCGATTGGAGATCCAATGAAACGAGTCTGGCGGGATGTGTTCACTTCCACGGCGTTATTGCCGATAACGGGATTGCTTCTTACCGGTTGTGGCAACGCGAACAATGCCGCAAATGCGGGTGCACCCCCGCCACTTAGAATCGAGCTTAAGGACCCGAATGTTTTCCGTGCGGAGCACCCGGAGCAATTTACGCTGGCCACAGCGGTCGAGCACATCAGTACATCGCAACTGAGAGTTACCGCTACGATTAACCCAGACATTTCTAGAAGTGTGCCAGTCGTCACTTTGGCAACGGGGCGAATCGTTGAGATAAAAGCGCGCCTCGGCGACGTGGTCAAGAAAGGGCAAGTCCTGTTGCGAGTGGAGAGCGCGGATCTCGCGGGTGCCTTTTCGGATTACCGCAAAGCTGTGGCTGACGAACAGCTCGCAAGCACACAACTCGATCGCTCCAAGGACCTCTACGGTCGCGGAGCCATTTCGCTGAACGATCTACAGGTTGCTCGGGATACCGAAGACAAGGCCAAAGTTGACCTGGAGAATGCGAGCGAACAGATCCACGTCTTGGGTGGTGACCTGAATCACCCAAGCGCAATCCTCGATATCGCCGCTCCGATATCAGGAGTCATCACAGACCAAGAAGTGACCAATGCTGCTGGCGTGGCGGGTCTGAGTTCGCCAAATCCGTTTACAATTTCCGACCTCTCGAATGTCTGGGTTCTTTGCGACGTGTATGAAAATGACCTCCCAACAGTACGTATCGGCGACAGCGCAGAGGTCCGGCTGGACGCTTACCCAGACAAAATATTTAGCGGGCGCGTCAGCAACATTGGGCCGGTTCTCGACCCGAACATGCGTACGGCAAAGGTCCGAATCGAGGTCCACAATCCCGGCTTGATGCGTGTTGGGATGTTTGCGACCGCGACATTTCACGGACAAAGGCAGGAACGGTTCGCCGCCGTTCCGGCAACCTCGATTGTGCATTTGCACGATCGTGACTGGGTGTATGTGCCCGCGAGCGACGGGCAGTTTCGGCGCATGGAAGTGCGAGCAGGCGAGATGCTCTCCGGAAATATGCAAGTGATCTTGGGGGGCATTTCTTCGGGTCAGCAGGTCGTTGCGAATGCGCTTGAATTTCAGAACACGGTGGAACAGCAGTGATTCGCCCCTTTGTAGATTTCGCTCTCAATAATCGTTTTGTGGTGCTCGGCTTGGCCGTAGTCATTTTCGTCGGGGGGATCATCTCGTTCAAGAGGTTGCCAGTCGAAGCGTATCCCGATGTCGCCAACACATGGGTTCAAGTTATTACGCAATGGCCGGGCCGCGCAGCCGAGGAGGTCGAGCAACAGATCACGATTCCCATCGAAATTCAGATGAATGGGATTCCTTATCTTCTGCACGTAAGATCAGCCTCATTGGCCGGTCTATCGGTAGTGAATCTTATTTTCGACGATGATTCGAATAACGATTGGGATCGGCAGAAGGTACTGGAGCGACTGTCAGAAGTGACACTACCGTCCAATGTGTCGGCACAAATTGGGCCTGATTTCAGCCCGATCGGCTCGGTCTACTGGTACACGATCAAGAGCACAAATCCCAATTACGACCTCATGGATCTCAAGTCGCTCCAGGATTGGGTCATTAACAAATACATTAAGGCCGCACCGGATGTTGTCGACGATTCCTCGTTCGGAGGAATTACGCGCGAGTATCAAGTCCGCGTAGACCCAGATAAGTTAGTTTCTTACGGACTGAGTCTTGCTCAAATCGAGCAACAGTTATCAAACGCAAATGCGAACGGTGGTGGCAGCTTCATTGAGCAAGGAGAACAGCAGGTCAATATTCGCGAGGTCGGTCTAGTCAGGAATATCCAAGACATAGAAAAAACCGTTCTCAAAACGCAAAAAGGCACAGCCATACGCATCCAGGACATCGGCATAGTGACCCAAGGGCCGAAGATCCGGCTCGGCCAAATCGGCTGGGCGATTCATCGTTCCGATGGCGTGGTTGTGGATGATAACGATGTCGTTGAAGGCATCGTCTTCATGCGTAAGGGCGCAGACACGGCTACAACAATGGACGGTATCCACGAGGCCGTCCAAAAGCTTAACGACCAGATCCTTCCTCCCGGCGTGAAGATTGTGCCCTATTTGGATCGCGACGATCTGGTGCATTTTACGACCCATACGGTGCTGCATAATCTCGCGGACGGGATGATCCTCGTGATCATCGTTCTGTTTATCTTTCTTGGTAACGTCCGCGGCGCAATCATTGTCTCCTTCACGATACCGTTCGCCTTGCTGTTTGCCGCAATTTGCTTGGACGCTCGACATATTTCCGCAAACCTGCTGTCTTTAGGAGCGCTGGATTTTGGGATGGTGGTCGATGGCGCCGTGGTGATGATCGAGAACATTTCTCGCCATCTGAATCGCCCAGAAGAGGATCATCGCACCCCTGTGGAGCGGATTCGGGAGGCCGCCCATGAGGTTCAGCGTCCCGTCTTTTATGCGATCGCCATCATCATCACGGCGTACATGCCGATCTTCACGCTGCAGCGCGTCGAAGGGAAGTTGTTCAAGCCGATGGCGTGGACGGTAGCGTTTGCACTCCTTGGTGCTTTGATCTTTTCCATGTTAGTTGCTCCAGCGTTGGCCAGCATTCTTTTCCGGTCAGGCGTAAAGGAATGGAGGAATCCTGTGATGGTCTATCTGACGGATCGATACCGTCACGGCGTCACGTGGACTATCCGCCATCGCTCAATGACTGTAGGGACGGCCATCCTTTTGCTCGTTTTGTCGATGTTCTTAGGTTTTTCGGGAGTGATTGGCTCGGAGTTTCTTCCGCATCTCGATGAGGGTGCACTTTGGGTTCGAGGCACGCTGGCGATGAGCGTCGGTCCAACCGATAGCGCTGGCGTAGCGGAAAGAGCTCGCGAAGTGCTGTGCTCTTTTCCGGAAGTGCCTCGCGTGGTGGATCAGATTGGGCGTCCGGACGACGGCACAGACACGACCGGATTCTTCGATATGGAGTTCTTTGTGGATTTGTTGCCGAAGGAACAGTGGCGGCCCGTATTCCACCAGAACAAAGACCTGCTGATTGCAGCCATGAATCGCGAACTGGAGAGGATTCCGGGAGTGTTTTGGGGATTCTCGCAGCCGATCTCCGACAATTTGGAAGAAGCAGTGAGCGGAGTGAAAGGTGCGCTTGCCGTCAAAATTTACGGCGACGATTTGAAAAAATTGGAGAGTGCAGGGGACCAGATCGTCGAGGTAATGCGCAACATTCGAGGCGTGCAAGACTTAGGAATGTTCCGCGTCCTCGGCCAGCCGAATCTCAACTTCGAAGTTGATCGGGACCAGGCGGCACGCTACGGGATTAACGTTTCCGATGTGCAAGATGCCATTCAAACTGCCGTGGGAGGGAACGCACTGACTCAAGTACTCGTTGGAGAACAGCGATACGACCTCGTTTTGCGGTATCTCCCTCAATACCGGGATACGCAAGAGGCGATCGAGAGAATCCGGCTTCTCGCAGCGAGCGGCGAGCGCATCTCCCTGGCACAGTTGACCAAGGTAACCGAAACGGATGGCGGGTCGGAAATCTATCGAGAAAACAATTCACGCTACGTCGCTGTCAAATTCAGCGTGCGCGGCAGGGACTTGGGAAGCACGGTCGGAGAGGCAATCCGAAGGGTCGACTCAGACGTGAAGCTGCCAACGGGTTACACGCTAGACTGGGCGGGAGAATATGAAAGCCAGCAGCGCTCACAACGGCGGTTAATGATCATTTTACCCGCCACTCTTTTGGCGATCTTCATCATCCTCTATATCATGTTCAATTCTGTTAAGTGGGCGCTGCTTATCATCACTAACGTCGCAATGGCACCTTTGGGAGGCCTGCTGGCCCTGCTTGTGACAGGTACGAACCTCAGCGTATCCTCTGGCGTCGGTTTCCTCGCTCTTTTTGGAGTATCGGTGCAGACTGGCGTGATTATGGTCGAGTATATCAATCAGCTTCGCGCGAGAGGATACACGACTCAAAAATCAGCGGTGGAAGGGGCCGTTCTCAGGCTCCGCCCCATCATGATGACCATGCTGGTAGCGACTCTGGGTCTGTTGCCAGCGGCCCTCTCACACGGGATCGGATCCGATTCGCAGCGGCCTTTCGCAATCGTCATCGTCGGGGGGTTGATCTCTACTCTAGTGATCAGCAGTTTCCTCCTACCAACGCTGTACACTTGGTTTGCACGGCCTGGTGACGTACTCCCTGAGCCTGAGTCGGAAGGAGCCGTATAGGAACAGTCGAGAGGACGCCATGAACAAAGCGGATGTGGTTCGTCTCATCGCGGACGTTGGCATCATCCCCGCGGTCAGGGTGTCCACCGGAGAGGACGCCCATTTCGCTGCGGACGCCGTGGCCAAGGCCGGTATTCCCATTGTCGAGATCACCATGACCGTTCCTGAGGCATGTAAATTGATGACCCATCTCGTGCGGCATCACCCCGACATCGTTGTGGGAGCAGGAACCGTTTTGAATACAGAAGTGGCAGGGAACTGTCTGGATGCCGGAGCCAGTTTTCTGACGAGTCCTGGTTTCGATCAGAAAATTACCGGTTTTGCCGCTCAGAAAGGGATTGCGGTGCTGCCAGGCGCTTTGACACCTACCGAAATAATCACGGCATGGGAAGCTGGTGGCGACTACATCAAAGTCTATCCTTGCGCTGAACTTGGTGGTGACCGGTACATCAGAGCTTTGAAGGCGGCATTGCCGCAGATTCCGCTGATCGCAGCGGGCGGTGTAAATCAACATACGGCGGCGGGCTACATTCTCGAGGGTGCTTCAGCCATCGGTGTGGGTACCGAACTGATTCCGAAGGATGCAATCGAGAAGCGCGAGCCAGAGCGAATCCAGGAACTCGCCCGAAGGTTTCTGACAGCGGTAAAGGAAGCCCGCGATCGGCTGTCCCCGCCGGTGGAAAAGGCTAAGTCGGCCCGAACAAACTTCCTGAAGCTCCACAAGGACGCGGCGAAATCCTAACGGGCACGTGCGTTGGGCGACAAGCAAACGCCCAATTAGTCGGCGAAGCTGGTTCCGATATGAGCGAGTACGCGCGGCAACTTCGAGAGTTGGTGGTACAGGGCCTATTGGACGCCGCGATCAGACTACTTGAGGGGCTTAGGCCGATTGAATCGGCAGCCGCGATCTTAGCCTTGCCCTTTGAGCAGCAGCGGCTTCTCTTTCGCCAGCTGCCCAGGAATGTCGCCGCGAGCTTAGTTCCTTGCTTTCCCTACTTCCATGCGTATGTCCTGCTGCAAGCACTGAGGGCTCCAGAGATGGTGGCGACCATGGACTCTATCCATCCCGCCGAGCGCGATCTTTTCCTGGATGCGCTTCCCGAAGAAACTTGGCAAAACCTCATGGACACCCTGGAGCGAGCGCGCTCGCAGGCAGCATTGCCCGAGGCTGGGTTGGAGGCCGTGGCGGATCAAGCGCCGATTTCGGTGCTGTCTGCGGCAGAAGCGCAGCCTATCATCGTGGCACGGCAGATCGAGAAATCGTATCAACAGCCAGAGGGTAGAGCGATTCAAGTGATTGCGCCGATAGATCTGTCGGTCGAACCAAACACGATCCTGGCTGTGCTTGGCCCATCCGGCTCGGGCAAGTCCACTGTGTTGCGAATGCTCGCCGGGCTTGTTCCGCCGACGAAGGGTGAAGTTTTGTGGCACGGAGAACCGTTGCGAGGTTCGCATCCCAATGTGGCGATCGTGTTCCAAAGTTTCGCTCTGTTTCCCTGGCTCACCGTGCTCGACAACGTGGAAGCCCCGCTTCTCGCCCGCGGCATTGCGCATGCAGAACGGCATCGCACGGCCCTCAAAGTGCTAGCGACAGTTGGTTTGAAAGGGTTCGAATCGGCGTATCCGAAGGAATTGTCAGGTGGCATGAAACAGCGCGTGGGTTTTGCTCGTGCACTTGCGGTCGAGCCGGAAGTGTTGTTCATGGATGAGCCGTTCTCCGCGTTGGACGTCTTGACGGCGGAGAACCTGCGGCGCGAACTACAGGAGCTCTGGTCGGAGAAGAAGATCTCGACGCGAAGCATCTTCCTTGTAACGCATAACATTGAAGAGGCCGTGCTGTTGGCCGATCGAGTCGTCGTCTTGGGCAGCAATCCGGCGACGGTCCGCGCGGATTTTCGGATTCCGCTCGCGCAGCCGCGGGACAGGAAATCGGCCGCGTTTCTCGTTTACGTAGACTATATCTATAAAGTGATGACGCAGCCAAGCCTGGAACTTGCCCCGCCAGTTCCGAAGACCGCAGGAAGCAAGCCGAAGTGGCAGATGTTGCCGCACACACGGCCAGGCAGCATTGCCGGGTTCTTGGAACTGTTGGTCGATCATCGCGGCGAAGAAGACATGTACCACATCGCTGAACAGCTGCTGCTCGAAACCGATGACCTGCTTCCGATTATTGAAGGCAGCGTGCTGCTTGGTCTTGCGACCGCGCACGAGGGCGACATCAAGATTACACCGGAAGGCAGAAAGTTTGCAGAAGCGGACATCGCGACCCGCAAATCGCTATTTCGCGATGCGGTGCTCGCCCGTGCCGAACTGCTACGGAAGATGAAATCGGCGCTCGAAAGCAAATCGGACCACGTGATGCCGCTCGAATTTTTTCATGACATCCTTGACGAGCACTTCACGGAAAGCGACGTGCTGATGCAGCTCGAGACCGCTCTAAACTGGGGGCGGTACGCCGAAATCTTCACCTATAACCCAGAAACCGACAAACTGAGTCTGGACAAGGCCAACAACCACGAAACGCAAGATGGTGCGACCAGAGAATGAAAAGCGTGCCGCAGCAGGAATCGTCGAAGCCGCTTGCCTGGGGTATATTCCCGTCCGCCCTATCGTCCGCGGTGAAAGAGCTTCCGATATTTCTGGCTGCTTTCTCGGTGTTCTATGCATTCCTCGCGGTAGCGCGCTACTGGTCTACGCCTTTCGCTGCGGAGGCAGAAATCAGCCTGCGCCCGTCGGCGTTGCCAAAGTACGCGATGTTTTCTCTGATGCGCATCACGATCTCTTACGTAATTGCGCTCCTTTTTAGCATCGGATACGGCTATATCGCTGCTTACAACAAGCGGGCGGAGAAGCTGATGATCCCGCTACTGGACACTCTGCAATCGATTCCGGTGTTGAGTTTCCTGCCCGGCGTGATGCTCGCGATGGTGGCCTTGTTCCCGAGACGCCAAGTGGGGATCGAGCTCGGTTCGATCTTGCTGATTTTTTCCGGGCAAGCCTGGAACATCGCATTCAGTTTTTACTCATCGCTGAAATCAATCCCCAGAGAAATGCATGAGGTTGCGGAAGTCTACGACTGGAACCGGTGGCAAAAGCTGATGCAGATGGAGCTTCCGTTTGCGGCGATCGGATTAGTGTGGAATTCGATGATCTCGGTGGCGGCGGCGTGGTTCTATCTGATCGCCTGCGAGATGTTCACCCTGGGAAAACAAGGCTTTCGGCTTCCGGGTCTGGGATCGTACTTGCAGACTGCGGCAAATGCTGCAGATACCCGCGCGATCGCATGGGGGCTGGCAGCCATGATCGGCGTAATTGTTGTATTGGACCAGTTGATCTGGCGGCCGGTGATCGCATGGGTTGAGAAATTCAAGTTCGAGCAGACCGAGAGTTCGCAAATGGTGCGTTCTCCCATTCTGGAACTGTTGAGAACTTCACGGATTTTACCGTACATCGGGCGGCGCATCGTCGATCCGGCGAGGGAGCGGGCTGCCTTGCACGTCGCGAGAACAGCAGGGCGTGAGCCAGAGACTCACAGGCGTCGCGGCGGGTCACGAGCGATTAATTTTTTGCTCGCGGCGACGACGCTGGTTGCACTTGCCTGGGGCGTGGTCAAGATGAGCGAACTGGCCCTTGCGGTACGCGGCTCGGAGTTGCGCGGAATACTTGTAGGTGGAGCAGCAACGTTTCTGCGCGTCGAAGTCACGCTCTTGCTCGCCGCAGCATGGGCGGTTCCCGCGGGTGTGCTAATCGGAATGAATGCGAGACGGGCAGCCGTCGTGCAGCCCATTGTCCAAGTGGTGGCATCCGTGCCAGCGACGGCATTGTTTCCGATCATTGTTCTGCTGTTGACGCGCGTCGGGGGAGGATTGGCGGTCGGGTCGATCGTCCTAATGCTTTTGGGAACGCAGTGGTACATCCTTTTCAATGTCATCGCGGGCGCGATGGCACTCCCGACCGACTTGAGAGAGGTTTGCGACATTTCCCGGTTCGGACGGGCGGAGCGCTGGCGTGAGTTGATCTTACCGGGAATTTTTCCGTATTTGATTACAGGTTGCATCACGGCTTCGGGCGGCGCTTGGAATGCAAGCATCCTCGCAGAGTATTTCCACGTGAGCGGCCAGACCTTCTCTACAACCGGGCTGGGAGCGCTGATCAGTGAGGCAGCAGATAAAGGCAACTACCCAGTGTTGCTGGTCGCAACGATGCTAATGGCAGTCATCGTACTGACTATCAACCGGTTGGTTTGGCGCCGACTGTACGCAGTTGCATCGACCAGATTCAGGTTGGAGACATAGCTTCGTCCCCCAGTTCTGTTGGGCTCCGGGCATGTTCTTGCCGCAAACGAGGGTCTGCAGACTTCGCGCTGGAAACGAACTCGGGTTGAGGCTCGGGCTGGACAGTCGCAGCCTATTTCCCGGTGTTCGCGGCGGGGCTTAGTCGCATCGATCGCGCCAGTTCTGCAGCGTCAATCTCTCCGCTCTTGTTCTTATCCAGCCCGTCGAACTCTGCCCCCGCAAACCTCAACCATTCCTGCTTCGTTATCTTGGGATTGATGATTTTGCCATTTTCGTCGGTATCCATGAGCAGAAGTAGCTGCCGGGTGTCAGCCTGTCCTAGCATCACTCTATCCCAGCGCTTTGGCATTGAGTCTTTTTGTGCGAGCGCTACGCCTTGCATAGCCGAACCAGCGACCACAATCCCGGCGACCACGATCAACGATACAACATTGTTTCTAAACATGATTCCCCTCCTGGTAGAGTTCCTTTCGGTTATTCCGGAACTAGAAATCCAGCCGCAGCGCCAGTTGCCCTGTCCGATTTCCGCCATAGTCTGCCGTTTGCGCTGATTCCAGAACGCCGAAGGTGCTTGGACTACTCACGTCCGTGGCCGGGGGAGCGAAGTTCACATGATTAAGGGCGTTTGTGAAAGTTGCTTCAAACCGCAGTCGAAACTTCTCATTTAGCGGCATGACCTTCGAGAGCCCCGCGTTCACGGCGATTGTTCCTGGGCCTTCGAGGATGCCTACGCCAGCGTTTCCGATGCGCCCCGCATTCGTCGGCGTCGGGGCAAACGCGCTAAGGTTGAAATACTCGTTCTGTGTCCGCTGTGCCGGAATCGGGTTGCCAACCAGATCTGGACGACACTCAGCACCATCCCCAAGAGGATCGGTATTGCTCTGGTCGAGAGCGCAGCTGATCGTCGGCGTCAAATACGGACCCGTTTCGAGGAGCGTGATTGTATTGACATTCCAGCCGCCGACCACCGCATTGAGGGGTTTGAAAGAACTCGACCATCGCCGGCCTTGACCGAATGGCAGCTCGTAGGTGCCTGTCAGCAAGAAGCGCTGCCGGCGCACACCGGCAACGTTGCCTCGGTCTGCGCTTAGGTCGAAGCGATTGACGACCGCCAAGCCGTAGTTGGTCTCCCCGCCGAAGCCTGTGGGGACGTCGCCCTGTGCGTCACTGATGTCGTGGGCCCAGGTGTAATCGGCTTGGAAAAACAGGCCGTGACTGGTCTTGTGCGTGGCCTCGAGTTGAAGTGCCTGATAATTCTGAAAACCAAGATTTTCGGTCGAGTAAATGACACCCCAGTTCTGGTAGGGAGCGCGCGGATCAACCCATCCTCCAGGCGGCACTGTGTATGGAGTTGAACTCGGAGGTATTTGGTTCCAGTTGATTGAGACATTCATTCGATACGAGTTCATTCCGACATAACTCACGCGCAGATTCGTTTGGGAGGGAAGCTCGCGCTCAACCGTGACATTCCATTGAGCAGACTGCGGGTCGCGGTAACGAGGATCGGTAGCCTGTTCAATTGTTCCGCCGCCGATTTGTACTAACTGGCTGGCTGCTATGCTGTTCGGGAATTCAATCAGGGGTTGATTGTTGGAGCCAAATCCATTGACGTAGGTATGGACTGAAGCCTGCGGATTGCTTTCGTTGTTGTTCTGAAGCTGCCCCAGGTTCGTCACTGTGTAAATGCCGAAGCCAGCCCGCAAAACTGTTTTGTTATTCTTGAATGGGCGATACGCAATGCTAATTCTGGGATCGATATTCCGAAGATAGGTCTGCCGCAACCCTTTGGGGAAACCTTCCTGGTCGTTCGACACGACTTCAGTACACGGCAAGGAGGTGGAAGCGACATACCCCGCATCGGCAGGATCAGAGAATCCCGGAGGCGCGGCGTTACAAGCGTTGAACGATTGTAAAAAGGCGAGGACCGGGCCTCCTAGCTTAGTGTACAGATTGTCGTTAACTAGGATTGCGTTTGTTTCCGGGTCGAAGTTCGCCTGAATTCCATTCACGTCAACAAAAGGAGGCAACAATTCCCAGCGCAAACCAAGGTTTACAGTCAAACGACTATTCACCTGCCATTGATCCTCTCCGTACAGACCGGTCTGCAACGCGCCGGCGTCATCGCGGGGGCCTGTCACGGCAAAGTATGTAGTCGTTGGCAGGCCCAGCAGGAGATCTCCAAAGGAGCTGCCGGTAAATACGCTGTCTTGGTCGAAGGTAAACAGGCCATAATCGTCGGAGGGTGTTTCTATCTCGGGAACAGCAAACCGCACCCACCGAAGGTCGACGCCCGAACGAAAAGTGTGGCTACCCTTAATGTAGGTGGCATTGTCAGTGATCTGATTGGTGCTGGACATAAATGACCCCACGTGGTCCCGGCCGATGGGCGTGAAACCTGTGCCGTTCGAAAAGTTGATGCTGGGGAAACCGCCATCAGTCGGATGGTTTGAGACGTTCACATCTAACAGTCCCAGCTGGGCGATCGCGGCAGCACCTTCTATTGGAAAGCTCGGAGACAGCAGGGTGTGAGTGAATCCAAGCCGAAATTCATTCAGCAGAGTGGGCGTGATGTCATAGTTGTGAGAAACGAGGAAACTCCGGTCATATTCGCTGTCCACGTCATTCGGTAGCAGCGGATTAGCCACATCGGCTACTTGATTCTTCCAATTGAAGCGCGCGTATACCTGCTGTTTCGAGTTAATAATCTGGTCGATCCTGCCGTCGAATCCATCCGTGCTGGAAGGAATGGGCTGTAGGTTTTCGTAGTTATAACCGTTACCGTTCACATTGGGGAGCGGATAATAGTCGTCGAGGAGCGTCAACGCAGACGCGCTGAGAGGATTCGTGATCTGGTAAACGCCATTGGCCTCTCCTGGATATGGCTGGCCCGTTTGCGAAGACCCGGTCGCCGGATTTATCAAGCAAGGGACTCCCTTCGGGCAATTTGGATTGCTTTACTCCAGTGGCGGTGTTAAGCGCCGTGACGGTGGCGCCGGGAATCACCGCATTCGTCTGGTCCTTCACGGTCCCCGTGATTTTTCCGCCCACGGCTGCCTGCGCCAGCTCGGGGCTGCCCAAGAGAAACAGGAACATAAAAAACATCGCGGTTCCTACTGCTTTCATCGTGAGTCTCACATTCCACTCTCCTCGTATCGAATTTCACAAATGGTCATCCGCAGTTGTTGGGCCGATGATTTCTTCCGCCGCCTTTTCAAATCCTCAATCTCTTCGGCGACATCTTCGCCGACGCCGGAAATCGCCAACGGTTCTTCCTGAGCCTGTGACTTAAAATCCGTCATCCTCGGATCAATCCAGATGGAAATGAGCGGCGCCTGCCCGTCATCATGCAGTGGTACCCAGACCCGATAGATACCGGCTTGATTGGCGAACCCGTTGAAATTGCCCTTGAGATTTGTCATGTTTTCCTTCCTCAAGGCACACCCCAAGTGTTCTCGACCATGATCTGCATGGTCTCGCCGTTATCAGATCTTTGTGTGCGGGAGGCTTCTTACGGAGTGAAGGTGCTCCCACTCGCTCGAGTTAATTGTTTCCGCGCAAGCGAGCGGGAGAGGGCGAAGATCGCCGTGTCCTACATCGACTCGTCGCGGTCCTTCGGGCAGTCGCTACTACCCGGAGGTTCTGGTTCTTGAAAAAGACTTTCCATTTGTTTTATTTTCTCCAGGCCTTTCTCGGACCGGAAGCCTTATACTATACCCCCATAGGGTAGTCAAGAAAAATATCACATTTCGTCGCGGCGACTGGTCCCTGCAGCTTCCATGGAGGGCACCACACGAAACATTTGTCTCGAAGCCCAAATGGTCGAGGAAATACGAAAAAAACTTTCCACAGCAGCGCACAAGACCAGGAAAATTCCTGTAGCCATGGTGATCACCATATTCGTAATCACGTTCATCATATTTTGCGCCACCTAAAGAACGCCTAAGCATTCCCTTAGTATTTTCTAAAAAACGGCCACATCGAACTGTTGCTAAGATTGCGTGAAACACGGCTCGCTCGGATTGTTCGTTCCACCAGAGCGAGTGAACCAGGTGGGAAACTGCGTTATCCTATGGCCGCGTCCACCAGTTTTTGTGAACTAGCCGGAGTTGATCCGTAAGTGACTGCTTCCATGCGTTCCGCTTCCCCCGGCCGCATAGGTTCCGCCGGTCATTTTGTGGTAGCTTACCGCTTGTAGGATAGCCTAGGTAAATGGCGCACTTATCGCGAGAAAAGTTAGATTTGGTGACCCGGACAAAAAAGGTCATCGGACAGCTCGAAAGTGTGTTGCGAGGCCTGAACGAGGATGAGCAATGCGCAGATGTGTTGCAACGCCTTGCCGCGGCCAGGGGAGCAATCAGCAGCCTTATGGGAGAACTCTTGGAAGACCACATTCGGAATCATATGCCACGGAACTCCAAATCGGCACAGGAAGCCGCAGAGGACGTGATCGAAGTCGTGAAGACGTATCTCCGGTGAGAAGCTCCACGATTTCCACGTGTAATCATGGCGACTTCGTCCTTCATTGCCTCAACACTGTCGTTTGCCAGAGATTATCCTTACTTTGCTGAAGCATGGAAACAACGTGCCCATGCGTGCGTTGCGATTTCAAGCGTTGGGAAACTTATCTCCGAGGCGTGCTGAATTATTCCAAGGCCCCCATGCGACGCCGAAGGTACGCATCAGGCGACCGATCAGTGCGTCAAACGCCTTAGGGCTGCGTTTGGCTCGGCCCGATTGGTGGGTAACGCAACTGCTCCGCCAGAGCGACGCGCAGGTCTTCAAAAAGTATTCGCAAATGAAGCTGAGAATGAAGCGCGAAGCCTTGGAGAAGTTGAACCGCCAAGCCAAGGAAATGACGCCGGCGGGGGAGGCCGATGCTTTTCGACCGCGCCATTGTGCACAGAGGTAGTCCAATGACGCATTCGTGCACGGTGTGCACGAATAATCGACCTGTCGGGACAAAACGTTTTCGCTAAGTCTTTTGCACTCAGGAAGAATTTGGTGGACGTGGCCGGGATCGAACCGGCGACCCCCTGCTTGCAAAGCAGGTGCTCTCCCAGCTGAGCTACACGCCCACGCTAACTCAATGATTCTAAACGATTGTAACAGGATTTGCTTGGCCAATGCCCCCTGCTCTTGAAGCAGGTGCTCTCCAGTAGCTCGGCGCGCCGACTTCTGCGGTACTACTAACATACTACGACACTTAAGCTGCACGTTCCGCTCCATTTTCTTGCTGCGCTTTCGGTACACTCGGTACAACAGAAGCTCCTAACGAGGCAAGAGACACGTTACGTGCTCTCGCCACAACCTGCGGCGGCTGACTCCGAAGTCAGATAAGTTTCAGATTGTAGAGCCAACCGGAAATCTCGGTGAAACAGTACGTGGATTTGCATCGCCATTATGGGTCGCTGTGACCAGAGCACCGCAGCACGCCGAGGTATGCGTGCCACGGACCCACGGCCTCCCGGTATTGGTGGGCCATGACGCGTGAGATTTGGTGGAGATGAGTCAAGTCATGAACTGCCCAGGCGGCAAGCAACTGTGACAGCGTAACTGCTCCCAGGGAGGGGTGGCGTCCAGGCAGAGCAAGGTCCTCTCGCTGCAGATTCAATGCGCTCAGTTCGGCCAGGTTTTCTGAACGCAAGCGAGCAAACTCATCCAACAATTGCGCCAGCGACTTGCCTTCGCTGTCTCGTAGCTGCGCCCAACGGTCAAATGGAACGAAAGTCTGAGTCTCGCCGAATTGCAAGATCATGCGGGCGCGCGGCATCCAATCCGTGCGTTCGCCGTGAATGAGATGGCCGAGGATGTCGAGTGCGCTCCAAGTGTTTTCGCCTTCATTTTGAAGCGTCCACGCTTCCGGCAGATCACGCAGAAGCGCGCTCAGCACAACGGGAGTACGGGTGAGAAGCGACATTGTGTGCTGTAGGTTGTGTTCCATGGTGACCTCAATTCGATAGGATCGAGGCAAGTACCGAATTCATTTTCGTCGCTGGCATTCCACGCCGACGCGCCACTTTACATTCCAGGTGCCAAAACTAGGATTCCAGCAGCGCCCGTAACTTGTGAGCATATCTGCGACTCGACGTGACCACCGTTCCTTCTGCCAGTATGATGTCGTATACCCCATCGAACATCGGACGAATCTCGCTAATGCGGTCACTGTTCACGATGGCCGATTTCCGGACTCGGATGAAGTGGTGTGGTGCCAGCTTCTCTTCCAGGTTTGCCAGGGTTTCCCGCAACAGGTGACTGTCGCTGGCGGTGTGTATGCAGGCATAGTTTCCCGTGGCTTCGATCCACAGAACGTGGGAAACGGGAACAAAGAAAATCCGCTTCTTGTCCTTTACCACAAAGCGTTCCAACGGGCGGAGACCACGGAGGGACTGGAGCAGTGGTTCGAGACCTCGATCTGCTTTCCTGGACTTTTCGAGGACGTGGCGCGCGTGAACCAGGGCCTTGGCAAATCGCTCCTTATCATACGGTTTCAAGAGATAGTCAACAGCGTGCACTTCGAATGCACGAATAGCGTGTGCATCGTGAGCCGTGACAAAGATATACACGGGAGCGGGGCCGGTCGCTGGCTCCACATTATCGATGACTCCAAAACCATCCAGATCAGGCATCTGCACATCGAGAAAAACGATGTCGGGATGCAGTTCATTGATCTGCTCCACCGCGCTTATTCCGTTCGCTGCCTCGCCTACAACTTCGATGCCGTTGTGTTCGGCCAGATAGCGACGGATACCGCGGCGGGCGATCGGTTCGTCATCGACGATGAGGACTCGTGTCTTCATGCGAACTCCTCAGTGGAATGGTGATGACGGCCTCACAGCCTCGACCGTCGCCCCCGGTAAGTTCCAGCGATGACTCGTCCCCGTAGAGCTGTTTCAAGCGTGACCGGACATTGGTGAGTCCGACACCGAATCGCAGGCGCGATCCCGGTGCCGGACCCGGGCCATCATCGCGGACGCAGAGCCAAATTCTGCCCTTGTGACGTTTGGCAGCGATCTCTAGCCGGCCTGCGGCGGAATCGACGCTGATGCCGTGCTTGATGGCATTTTCAACCAGTGGCTGAAGCGCCAGGCTCGGTACATAGACTCCGAGAAGGTCAGGTGGCACGTCCATGTGAACTTTCAACCGATCATGAAAGCGTGTCTGTTCGATCTCCAGATACTTGCCGACGAACTCGAGCTCGCTCTGCAAGGTGATCTCGTTCTCCCGCCGTTCGAGGGCCATGCGCAGCAAGTCGCCGAGGCAGACGAGCAGACGGCTCGCAGCATCGACGTCTTCCTGCATCAGGACTCCAATGGTGTGAAGGCTGTTGAACAAAAAGTGTGGATGTAACTGGCTCTTAAGGTTCTCAAGTTCGGCATGGGAGAGCTGCGTCTCCAGTTGCGCCGCTCTAGTCTGGCGCTCCATAGCGGCCTGGTAAAAGTGGATCGACTGATACAGTCCCACAACTACCCAGTATGTAAGTATGCCAGTAAAGCTCATGGCTAAAAGACTGACTGCGAACGTCGGGAGAAGGCGCAGCACTTCAGGATCAGTCATGCGAAAAACTATTCGCAGAAGTCCACGGCTCAGAAAGTATTCGGTGACAGATGCCAGGGGCGCCACCATGAGCGACGCGATTGCGTGGATCGCTATGTGAAGTACGACCCTCGGCCCCGTCAACGGGAACCGTTTGGCCAGACCAATCACAAGCGGTGTGTACGCGGCCCATACGTACCAGTAGACAAGCTCGGGCGCACTGTCGATCACCCAATTGACGCGCGTACCCAGTACCTTCACGACCGCGATCCTTTGCACGGCAAACAACAGTCCTACAATCGTCCACGCGCAGAGGATCAGAATCCATCTCGTTCGTCCCATATTTGGTGTGGACTGGAGCAATGCCTCTGTCGACCTTCCGGCACGGATTATAGCTGATCCTTCGAAGGAGACATCACTGAGGACAAACCGCTTGTCTCATTTCGGACGCCGCACGTCACTTTTCCTGCAAACACTGATTCTTTGCGACATATTGTCCAGTGAGCAGGACCATCGAGAGGGAGTTAAAAGGCCGCGTTGAGACCTGCATTCGGCGTTACGAGCGGTACGAGTTGTTCAGATTGACGTAAAGGAGTTTCACATGAAGAAGATTCTGACTAAGTATGGAGCGCTTGCGCTTGCGGTCGCTCTGATGGTGCCATTGGTGCAGGCGCAGCCGGCGAAATTCCAGGCCGCCTTCGGAGAAGATGCCGGAACGCTTTCCAAAAAATTCACCGGACTCGCGCAAGTTATGGCGGGCAAGTACGAGTGGAAGCCCGGCCAGGGCGTTCGCTCCGTCGGTGACGTGTTCAACCTGATGGTTGAGGAGAACGGCCTGCTCGCCGACGCGCTCACGGGTAAAACGAATACGGGGGCAGAGGCGGCGCCCATTACCGATCCGGGGAAAATGCGAGAAGCTCTGAAGGCTTCTTACGCCAATCTACAAAAAGCGATTACGGGACTTTCCGACCACGACCTGCAAACACACGTGAAACTGTTCGGAGAAGACATGACCAAGCAGGGCGCGGTGATGCTGATTCTGTTAGATCAGCACGAGCATCTGGGGCAGTCGATCGCCTACGCGCGCACCAACGGTGTGGTTCCGCCCTGGTCGAAGTAGGAGCGCCGCGCGCGGCTATCATCGCGCGCTTTTTCGAATTAATAAACCAAGGAGATGCTCCCATGATTCGTAGTCGCGGTCTTGTATTGAGTTGTTTTCTTGTGGGACTGACGCTCAATGCGAGCGCACAGCAGTCTACTCCTGCCGCATCTGCGCCGCCTCCGCCAGTGGGGACACTCGCAGGGCATCCTGACTGGCCTGCGGCAAAGAACCCCGGCGACGTGGACACTGTGGAACACCTCATCGCTTCACTCTATGACGTGGTTTCCGGCCCAGCTGGCCAGCGCGATTGGGACCGCTTCCGCTCGCTGTTTGTGCCCGACGGGCGGATCGCCTCAATTGTTCCGGAGTCTGCGGCCACGAAGAATGCACCGGCACGCAAGGGCGATACCGTTTTCCTGACTCCCGACATGTTCGAGCAGCAGAACGATGCCTACTTCAAGGCGCACGGTTTCTTCGAGCGCAGCATTGCCAACCGTGTCGAGGAGTTTGGCAATCTTATCGAGGTGTGGAGCACGTCCGAAATGCGGGATGCAAAGGACGACGCCCAGCCATTCTCGCGAGGCATCGATTCGTTCCAGATTGTGCATGCTCGCGGACGCTTCTGGATCGCCAGCCTTCTCTTTGATCACGAGCGACCAGGGGTGACGCTGCCCGAGAAATACCTGAAAACGCCCGGTCTATGACGAGAGCTTACCAGAGTCCCGCACTTCTGCGACTGGATGCGTCGACAGCGCGGAGTTCAGCCAAAAAATTGACCGCATTGCTTTTGCATTGGATACGAATGTGCTGGCATGCACACAATTCTGACGCCTTGGTCATGGCTTATCGTAGCAAGTCGCAACTGGTTGGATTCAGTGTCATCGCGGGGATAAGAGCCCGTTGGAAGGAGTTCTGATGACAACATTATTTCAGGACGCGCGCTATGGTTTCCGCATGCTGGTCAAGAAGCCCACATTCACGATCGTGGCTGTCCTGACCCTGGCTTTGGGCGTGGGAGCCAACACGGCCATTTTCAGCATCGTGAATGCCGTGTTGCTGCGTCCTCTCCCATTTCGCAACCCCGACCGTCTGGTACGAATCTTCTTTAACGAGCCGGGCGTAGGATTGCGGGACGTTAGGTTTTCTAAGCCCGAACTGGATGACCTGCAGACGCGAGCGGGTGTATTTCAAGATGTGACCCCGATCTTCGAGGGCAGCGAGAATTTGACCGGCGGCAAACAGCCCGAGCGCGTCGAGGGGCTCAATGCCAGTTTTAGCTACTTTTCCCTGCTGGGTGTGACCCCGCAAATTGGAGGGTTGTTTGGTCCTCAGGACTTTGTGCTCGGTTTTGCTCCCGTGGTCGTGATCAGCGATGGCCTATGGCGCCGTTCCTATGGCGCCGATCCGAATGTTCTCGGCCGTACCATCCGGGTCGACACTGATCCCTATACAATTATCGGGGTTCTGCCACGCGGATTTCGCCATCCTGGACCGACGGTTGCCGGCGACGTGGAAGTGTTTGGCGCCGGCGGATTCAGCGCAGCTCCCTTTCCCCCGCCAATGCGTGGTACCCGGATTCTAAGATTTGGAATCGGGCGACTTAAGCCTGGCGTGACACTCGAGCAAGCTCAGGCACGGCTCACTGTCATGGCCGCCGAATTGCGCCACGATTTTCCCACCGATTACCCGCCGCGGGCGCAATGGACAATTGAGATTCAACCCTTGCAAGAAACTTTGGTAGGCAACGTTCGGCCCATGCTGCTGGTGTTACTGTGTGCGGTAACCCTGATCGTTTTCATCGTATCGTTGAACATTGCCAACCTCCTCTTGGCGCGCGCTTCGGGGCGACAACAAGAGATGGCGGTGCGGTTAGCGCTGGGGGCGAGCCGCGGCCGTATGGTGCGCCAGATGTTGACCGAGTCCATGCTGCTGTCGCTCATCGGCGGTGCTGCGGGGATCGCAACCGCGTTTGGTACTTTAGGCTTCATCCTGCGCTTTGTGCCATCCAGCGTTCCCCGGCTCAACGAAGTGCGAATCGACTGGGTGGTGCTGGCCTTCGCTCTGCTGATTTCCATTCTTACCGGCTTAGTCTTTGGACTTGCTCCAGCGCTTCATTCGGCAAGGGTCGCTCTCTCCTCGGCCATTCGTGAAGGCGGTCGCGGGTCCGGCTACAGCACCAAGACCGGCCGATTGCGGGATGCGCTCATCGTCTCTGAACTGGCATTTGCCGTCATACTGATGGTGGGAGCCGGCTTGCTGCTGCGTACGCTGCGGGATCTCTTGCAGGAAAATCCAGGTTTTAATCCAACTCAAGTTGTCACGGCGACCACATGGCTAGGAAATCCCAACGAGCCGAAGATGGATCCGTATCTCGGTATTCCTGGTAAGGCCGCCTTTGATCGCGAGTTGCTCCGGCGCATGAAGGCAATTCCGGGAGTGGAACTCGCCGGAATCACCTCATCTCTACCGACCACCAATAGCAACCCCAACGCGGTCGATGGCTTAGTGATGGAAAGCTTAGCGATTCAAGATAGACCGGACGAGTCCTCGCAGAATCTGAGCGCCGAGAGAATCCGGGTAAGCCCCGATTATTTTAAGGTGTTGCGGGCGACGCTCCTACGCGGTCGCTCATTCACCGAGGGCGATGAAGACGGCAAGCAACCGGTAGCCATCATTGATGAAAGCACCGCTCGCAAGTATTGGCCAACCCGCGATCCGTTGGGCCGCCAAGTGCGGTTCGGAAAAGACCCTACTAAGCCATGGCTAGCCGTCGTGGGTATAATTAAGGATATTAAGAACGACGGTCTCGACATCGATGGCGTTCCCCACATCTACGTTTCGGCCTATCAAGACCCCAGCAAGGAAGTGAGCGTGGTGTTGCGGACGTCTCTGCCCGCGACCCTGCTCGAACCACAGATTCGGCATGAAATCCAGAGCATTGATCCCGGCTTACCGGTATTCAATGTTGTCTCTATGAATGACATCCTTGATCGGTCACTGGCTTCACGCCGTTTTTCTGCCGATCTGGTGGGCGGATTTGCTGGACTGGCGGTGCTTCTGGCCTCCATCGGAATTTACGGCTTGTTGGCTTATATGGTCGGCCAAAGATCGCGCGAGATCGGTATCCGCATGGCCCTGGGCGCGCAGCGGGACGACATTCTGAGAATGTTCTTACGCAAGGGGGTCGCGCTTGCCGCTGTGGGCATCGTTGCCGGATTGGTTGTTTCTGCATTCACTGCGTCCATTATGGCAAGTTTGCTCTATGGTGTTCGCCCCCATGACCCGGCTGTGTTTCTGATCGTGCCTTTGCTTCTGCTGGCAGTTGCTGTGCTGGCAAGCTACCTTCCCGCGCGGCGAGCCACGAAGGTAGATCCGATGTCTGCCCTTCGCGAGGCATGAACTCGCCTTGTCAGATGGTGGAGGAATCTCGCGTCCTCCGCGAGAGTAAAACAGACGCGCCTTGCCCAGCTTATGTTGAGACCGAGGTTTCGACGTGGCGCCCTGGATGTGACGCCGAAGAGGAGGCCAAGAAGT
The DNA here is from genome assembly GCA_030037775.1 of Candidatus Acidiferrales bacterium. Lineage (GTDB taxonomy): Bacteria > Acidobacteriota > Terriglobia > Acidiferrales > UBA7541 > DAHUXN01. The sequence continues at coordinate 6,989 of JASHQB010000276.1, read as the reverse complement.
AAGAGTGCGACGCACATGCGCGACTAGGTCTTGGGATGGCCGCGAGATTCGTTCCAGACTGGAGCTGGCCGATCCTTGCTTCGACGCTCAGCTGAAAATGCTTACACGCGTTGCGGGCCCAAAGGAGGAGCTTATGAAGCGATGCGCGATCACGTCTACTGCCGTTGTGGCGGTCGTGGTGGGACCCTCAACTGTACTGACAAAGTAGCGATTGTGATCTGTGCTGACTGGCGGTCCGTGCGTATGCCGTATTTGTCGGGATCTTTCCAAGGTTCGCGATTGGGTATCGTGTGGTCTGGGTTTCAGGGGGCTGACAAAAGGGGAGGCTGACAACATGGAGACGCTGCTTCAGGATGTCCGTTACGGTTTACGGATGCTACTCAAGAAGCCCAGTTTCACAGTTGTGGCGATTCTGACACTCGCTTTGGGAATTGGGGCCAACACAGCGATCTTCAGCATCGTGAACGCCGTGTTGCTCCGCTCTCTTCCGTTCCGTGACTCCGACCGTCTTGTAAGAATCTACTTTAACAACCCAGGGGTAGGGATTGCGGGCGTTTCGTTTTCCGTGCCCGAATTCGACGACCTTAGAGCGCAGACGGATGTGTTCGAAAATGTGAGTGTCCTCGCTTGGGGCCCCACGAACTTGACCGGTGCCACACAGCCCGAACATTTGGAACTGCTCGAGACTTCTCCCAACTACTTTTCTATGTTGGGCGCGACGCCTCAAATCGGAAGATTGTTTGGACCACAGGACTTTGCGCTCGGTTTCGCGCCGGTTGCGGTGATCAGTGATGGCCTGTGGCGCCGATCCTACGGGGCTGATCCTGGCGTCCTCGGCCGCAGCCTCCGCCTCGATAACGATCTATACACGATTGTAGGTGTACTTTCTCCCGGATTTCGGCACCCCGGACCGACGATTTCTCCCGTGGAGGTGTGGGTTACCGCTGGATTCAGCGCAGATCCCTTTCCCCCGCCAATGCGTGGCACGCGCATAATACCAGGGGCAATCGGTCGTCTGAAGCCGGGCCTCACCCTAGCGCAAGCTCAGGCGCGGCTTGATGTGATGGCTGCTAATTTGCGTCGCGAATTTGCGAATGATTACCCTCCGCAAGCCAAATGGGCGGTTGAGATTGTGCCATTGCAGCAATCCTTGGTGGGTCAGGTTCGACCGATGCTGCTGGTGTTGATGGCTGCCGTAATCTCGATCGTTTTCATTGTGTCTCTGAACATTGGCAGTCTACTTCTGGCGCGTGCCTCTGAACGACAGCAAGAAATGGCAGTGCGGTCAGCGCTGGGGGCAAGCCGTAGCCGCACGATGCGTCAGATGCTCACTGAATCGCTGTTGCTGGCTTTCTTCGGGGGAATCGCAGGGCTTGCAACGGCGGTGATTACGCTGAAAGCTGTCTTGCGATTTGTGCCGGCAAATCTTCCACGGCTGGCGGAAGTAAACATTGATTGGAGGGTGCTGGGATTCGCGTTACTGATTTCGCTCGCGAGCGGGCTGCTGTTTGGGCTCGCTCCCGCGATTCATTCCTCGAAGGCTGGACTTGCGAGCACGATGCGCGAAGGCTCGCGCGGCTCGGGCTACAGTGCGAAGGCCGGGCGCATGCGCGACGTACTGATTGTGTCCCAGGTGGCATTTGCGGTAATCCTGATGGTTGGCGCGGGGCTCCTAGTGGAAACGCTGCGCGATTTGTTGCGGCAAAATCCGGGTTTCAATCCATCGCAAGTGGTGACGGCGAATATCTATCTGCCGCATCCGAATAATCCGCAGCTCGATCCATATCTCACCTTCGCGCAGCAGATCCCGTTCAGTCGCGAGCTTCTGTGGCGCATGAACGCGATTCCCGGCGTGGAGTTGGCGGCGATTACGTCCAGTTTGCCGGCGACCGGCACAACCGGCACGTCGAACGGCACAACCAACAGCGTGGCACTGGCCATTGAAGACCGGCCCACAGAATCCTCGGGAGATTTGCGCGCCGAAATTATCCGCATCAGCCCGGATTATTTTCGTGTGATGCAAGCGCCGCTTGTGGAAGGGCGCTTTTTCACCGAGAGTGACGAGAACGGCAAACTGCCCGTGGCAATCATCGATGAGGCAACGGCAAAGCGCTACTGGCCGGATCATGGTCCGGTGGGGCGGCGGTTGCGCATCGGGCAGAATCCGGCCCTTTCATGGAACACCGTGGTGGGCGTGGTGAAAAATATCAAGCACGACGGGCTCGATGTGGATGGAGTGCCGCACGTCTATGTTCCGGTGAATCAATCTCTTGGGCGGGTGCTGAGCTTGACGCTGCGAACTTCATTGCCCGCGACCCTGCTGGAACCACAGATTCGCCATGAAATCCAGAGCATCGATCCCGGCCTGCCGGTGTTCGATGTTTCTTCGATGAATGATGTGCTCGATCGTTCGCTAGCTTCACGTCGTTTTTCTGCCGACCTCGTAGGCGGATTTGCCGGACTCGCTCTTCTACTTGCTTCCATCGGAATATACGGCTTGTTGACATACATGGTCGGGCAGAGGTCGCGCGAGATCGGCCTTCGCATGGCATTGGGGGCGCGGCAATGGGACATTCTCACACTGATCTTAAGAAAGGGTGTGGTGCTGGCTAGTGTTGGAATTGTCGCCGGCGTGATCGCTTCTGCGGCGGCTGCTTCCTTGATGGCAAGTCTGCTCTACGGAGTGCGCCCGCATGATCTGCCTGTGTTTCTGGCCGTGCCTCTTCTTCTGTTTGCGGTCGCAGTGCTGGCCAGCTACCTTCCAGCGAGGCGCGCTACGAAGGTAGATCCGATGTCTGCCCTTCGCGAGGCGTGAACTCGCCGGGTTCAAATTGAATATGGTGCGGCAATGAAAGGGAGAGTTCCATGACGGTCAACTGCTGGAAATTCAAAGGGGAGAAATCTAAGAGGTGGGGGAGTTTGCGCCGTCGCCGTCCTTATCATCATCATCTTTCACCACGGGATCGTCGCCCATGACTGCCCGCCTGGCTCACAGGGGAGGGCCGACCGCAATCGCCCTCTTCGAGCTTCGTGTTTATCAGCGGCAGGACCAGCGAATTCGCATCGCTGCAGGCCCTAGCAAGGAATCTCATTTCCCATTTTGCAATTAAAAACCGCAAGAATGCCGCCAACACAGCGTTCTTTGACAGCAGGATTGCAAGCTTCCCAAGTTTCCGACGCGGTTTCGGGACAACTTCGGGACATCTGAGAAGTGGGAATCGACCGGCTTTCGGAGCGTAAACCACACCAACGAAGCCATCTAGTTTGAGAGTTCATGCTGCTTGCAGAGCAGGTGCTCTCCTAGCTGAGCTACACGCTCCCGATTTAGCGAGCTAAAACAATTTACATCAATGTTTTAGATGCTTCAAGCTGGGCCCGCTTCGGGCCGTGATTAGGCGCATTTATCGCAACTTCGAAGTGATCGACAGCAGGCGCCTCGGGCGGTCACTCGTGTCTGGCGCGCCATCAAGGTGGCCGACACGCACGTTCACGGGAGGCGCCAGCGAGCTATTTGGGAGCTCGAATCTACTGGAGGCAAGCGTAAAGATCTCTTATCTCGTTGAAGGGCCGCTAACGAACGGGCTGCCCTTCTCAAAGAAACGCAGGCGCCGGGCCACCTCACGCGTGATGCCGATGCGCACAGTTGTGCTAATGTGCCCAGTCTCTCGAACCGCAGTCCCTAGCCACAGCGGACCATCGGCACAGAGGTCAATTCCGTCCAACCGCCGGTCGATTTGCAAAGCAGCCGCAAGCCGTCCCGGTCCTCTCGCTAAGTCTTTGAGCTTGTCGGTTTTGCGGACCCGCTTCATCAGGTTGATTCCTTCAATAGGTTCAATGGCGCGCAACAACACTCCTGCGCCAACACCCGGGTCTTCAGCGGTCACGTTGAGCATATATGACGTCCCATAGATGAAGTACACATAAGCAAATCCTCGGCCTAGGAACAGCGATTGGTTTCTGGTGGTTCGTCCATGATAGGCGTGCCCACTCTGATCGCCCGGTGGGTAAGCCTCTGTCTCAACAATACGACCGCTAATCCTGTTTCGCCCAGTCTCACGCACGATGGTTTTCCCGATAAGATATTCGGCCAATTCGGCGGTATCACTTGGCAAGCTGGCCCGTGATAGTCGCCGGACTTCGTGGGCGACATGAAACCCGGCCTGCAACGAAGCATCCTCTTTCTGTCCGCCAGGCCATTTCATCTGGAAATCTTCATCTCTGCGCCGAGAATAAGGCCTCGCACAGGGGCATCTTTTGCGATCCGGGGATGCGATCTTATCTTATTGGTCTCTCTCGAGTGTCCTGCCCCGGGATCGCCCCATCGATCATACTCATGATCAGCCTCCCTAGTGCTTGATGTTTGGGCAAAGCTTCTCTTCATTCGCGTAAAACACGGCGGAGTGGTGATCGTGAACCAGACCTGAGTTGGAAGCGGGTCGGACGCAACATTGAACGCAACCGTGAGAGTGAGTAGAATCGAAGCGATGATTTTGTCCCCCGTGAATTCTGACTCCACGCCGTGTTCCGATGCCACAACCAAACGTAATGCAAACGGCCCCGAGGGCCGAACGAGCCGCCGGCTGACCGGCTGGCAAGTTTCCGTCGGGGCAATCACCGGTTTGTGGGTGGTCATTTACATGATCGGCCTTTCATGGCCTGCGCTGCTGGATGATGTGGATACGGTACATGCGGAGGCGGCGCGCGAAATGCTGCTGCGACACGACTGGGTCACTCTCTATACCAACGGTTTTCGGTACTTGGAGAAGGCTCCCCTGATGTATTGGACCATGGCCGCGAGTTACAAGGTCTTCGGCATCAGCAACTGGAGCACCCGCCTGCCGTTGATGCTCGCCACACTGGCGTTGGCACTGGCCACGTATCGTTTGGGACGGCGTGTGTATGGCGAGACGGGCGGCCTGTATGCCGGCGTGGCTCTGATCACTTCGCTCGGGTTGTATGTCTTTACGCGCTTCCTGATTCCTGAGGTGATGGTGGCACTTTGGCTGACTCTCGGCTATGACCTGTTCCTGCGATCGCTTGAACAGGAGCGGCCATCGCGCCTGGTTTGCTGGGGGATCGCGGCCACATTCGCGCTGAACGTGCTGACCAAGGGCCTGATCGGGCTGGTATTTCCTTTGGGCGCCATGGGACTTTTTCTGTTGCTGACCGGTAGCCTGCGCCGTCTCCTGCGTATGCATCTGATTTCCAGCGTGCTGGTATTTCTGGCGATTGCGGCGCCGTGGCACATCCTGGCGGCTTTGCGCAATCCTCCCGCAGGTCAGGCGCGCGGGTTCTTATGGTTCTACTTCATCAACGAGCATGTGATGCGCTTCTTAGGAAAGCGCGTGCCTGCAGGATATGACACCGTTCCTCTCCTGTTGTTTTGGATATTGCTGGTGGTGTGGCTCATCCCGTGGAGCGTGTTCTTGCCGCAGGCGCTCGGCGGCGTTGCCCGCTGGCGCGACTTGCGCCGGTATGCAGGAGCACTCGACCCTCGGCGTCGCGCCAACCTCCTTTTCTTTTTATGGGCCATCGTGATCGTGGGCTTTTTCAGCTTCTCTACACGACAGGAGTACTACACGATTCCAGCTCTGCCAGCCATCGCGTTGCTGGTCGGCGCATGGCTGGCGCGTGAATCGGGACCGCAGGCGACGGAATCGGATCGAATGGCGGGAAGAATATCTTCAGCAGTTCTGTTTGCGATCGGGGCGGTCGCCACGGTGGCCGGCGCCTATTTCCTCTTGGTTTCTCATACTCCACCACCCGGAGTGGATTTAGCCGATCTGCTCAAGAAGAATCCGCAAGACTATAATCTTGCGCTTGGACATGTCCTCGACTTGACCCCGCAAGCGTTGGGGGCGTTTCGCCTGCCGCTTTTGGGTGCATCGCTGGGATTGTTTCTGGGTACGGGGGCGAACTGGATCATGAGGCGCCGGGGATCCCCCCGGGCGGGCAATGTTGCGCTAGCGGCCATGATGGTCATCTTGCTGGCCTGCATACATATCTCGTACGGAATTTTTTCACCGATCCTTTCTTCTTATAAGCTGGCGGAGGCGATTCAAGGGGCGTATCGGCCCGGAGATGTGATTATGATCGATGGCCAATACTCTGACGCCTCGACGCTGAATTTCTATACCGGAATCCAGGTGCACGTTCTGCACGAGCCGAGCGGCAACCTCTGGTACGGTGCGAAGTTTCCCGATGCGCCACACATCTTCGAGACCCCAGATTCGCTGGCGGCAATGTGGAACGGACAGTCACAGGTTTTCCTGTGGACAGACCAGGACCAGCCGAAGGAGCTGCAGGGACTGAAATCATTCTTGCTCGCGCGCAGCGGCGGAAAGTCCATCTTCACGAATCGCGCGCCAGGCGGCTGATGCTCCGGCTTGCGTGCCGGTACAGAGAGGAAGACAGAATGCGCATCTGTAGCCGGCCGGACATCTGCCGGAAGAAATCGAATATAATCTGCAACTCGCCCCTCAACCGGCGGCGGAGGTTCCGAGACATTCACTTATGATTGCGATCGCCATCGCCATTCTGGTCATAGCGGTTACAGGCACAATTTCCTCAACGATCGTCTTGATTCTTTCCGTTCTGGGCGCGATCAAGTTCCGGCGAGACGCCCGGCGGGACCGCGAGAGCTTCGCTCGCCTTGCCGGAAGTTTGCCCCCAGTCTCGGTGCTGAAACCCGTGCATGGCAACGAGGCGCGGCTGAAAGAAAACATCGAGAGCTTCTTTCGCCAGGATTATCCGCGGTTCGAAATTCTGTTTGCTGCTGACGAGGCGGATGATGCGGCGCTGCCCGTGGTCCGAGAAATCTGCGCGCGCTATCCCAATATTCCCAGCCGCATCATCGTGACAGGAAAGCCTCCCTGGCCAAATGCACAAAACTATTGCTTTCATCATCTGACCGCCATTGCAGCGCATGAGATTCTGGTCACCAGCGACAGCGACGTCGAGGTGGACCAGAATTATCTGCGCGAAGTGAC
>JASHQB010000275.1 GCA_030037775.1 Candidatus Acidiferrales bacterium | reverse complement strand
GTGACGAGAAAAGGAAAACATTGCGCAGGTAAAACGCGCAAGAGGAAGATTTTTCTGGAATGCGAAGCAGGAAGATAGCCCCGCGAGAGTCTTTGTTACATAGGCGCGGTTGAGGTGTGGCGATGATTGTGCGAGTGTGGCATGGGCGCGTGGCGGCGCAGAATGAGAAGGCGTACATCCAGCACTTGACGCGACATTTGTTCCCGGCATTCCGCACCATTGATGGCTTTCTCGGCGGCTCGCTTTTGCGCGAGGGACGTGCGGACGGCGTCGCATTCATGGTCGTAACGCGCTGGGCGTCGATGGAGGCGGTTCGGAAGTTTGCAGGACCGGATGTAACCAAGGCGTGGGTTGAGCCGGCGGCGCAGGAGATTTTGATCGAGTACGACCGTCACGTGAAGCACTACGAGTTCGTAGCGGAAATTTCCGGGGCTGGACATCTGTGAAGCGCGGCGCAAAGACCGTGAATTCTTCCAAGGAGATGAAAATTGTTTGATTCGCTGGGTGAGCTGAAGCGGACCGGATATTGCGGCGATCTGCGCGTGGCGGACGCGGGGCGCAACGTGATTTTGATGGGCTGGGTGCACCGGCGCCGCGACCTGGGCAACTTGATTTTCCTCGACCTGCGCGACCGGGCGGGGCTTTGCCAGGTGGTATGCAATCGCGACAAGTATCCCGAGGCGCACGCGAAGGCGGACGAAGTGCGTCCGGAATACGTGGTGGCGGTGGAAGGCCGCGTGAATCGTCGCGAAAAGCCGAATCCAGAGATTGCCACGGGCGACGTGGAAGTGCTGGCCACGCGCCTCTACATTCTGAATAATGCGAAGACGCCGCCGTTTCAAATCGAAGACGACACCACCGCGAGCGAAGAAACACGGCTGCGCTACCGCTATCTGGATTTGCGGCGGCGCAAGCCGCACAAGAACATCGCGCTGCGGCACCGCATCGTGTTTGAGATACGCAAAGCGCTCGACGAATTGGGCTTCTACGAAATTGAAACGCCGATGCTGACGCGTTCGACTCCGGAAGGCGCGCGCGATTACCTGGTGCCCAGCCGCGTTCACAACGGGCAGTTCTACGCGCTGCCGCAATCGCCGCAAATCTTCAAACAGATTTTGATGATCAGCGGGATGGACCGCTATTTCCAGATCGTGCGCTGCTTCCGCGATGAGGATTTGCGCGCGGACCGCCAGCCGGAGTTCACGCAGCTCGACTTGGAGATGGCGTTTCCGCGGCAGCAAGACATTTTCGAGGTGATCGAGCGGGTGATGGAGCGCGTGATGGGCGTCATTGGCGCGAACGTGCGGCGGCCGTTCCGCCACATGCTGTACAAGGACGCGCTGCGGCGCTACGGTTCGGACAAGCCGGATTTGCGCTTCGGCATGGAGCTGCAGGACGTGACGAAATTCTTCGAGTCGGCGCGCGCAACGTTTGGAGTGGAAGGCAATGTGTACGCGCTCGTTGCGCAGGGTGCGGCAGCGTGGTCCCGCAAACAGCTCGACGATTTGGGCGAGCTGGCGAAGGGCCTGGGAGCGAAGGCGATTTACACCATCAAAGTGACGCCGGAGGGGGTCTCGTCGTCGTTGGAAAAAACGCTCGGCAAAGACGCGCTGACGCAACTGGCGAAGGGCGTGGGCGCGAAGCGCAACGATTTGATTGTTGCGATCGCGGCGAAAGAGCAGATTGCACACGGCGACGCGGCGGCGATGGTCGCGGGACAAGTGCGGCTGCGGCTGGCCGAGCAGTTGGGCCTGGTGAACAAAGACCGCTGGGAATTTGCGTGGATCACCGGTTTCCCGCTTTTTGAATGGAGCGAGACGGACAAGCGATGGGTGAGCGCGCAGCATCCGTTCACGGGAATTATCGAGGAGGATTTGGACAAGCTGGAGGACGAAGCGAAGCGCGGGGAAATTCGCTCGAAGGGCTACGATTTGGTGCTCAACGGCGTGGAGCTTGGCTCGGGCAGCATTCGAATTCACCGGCAGGATATTCAGGCGCGGTTATTCAAGGCGCTGGGGCTTTCGGACGAAACGGCACGGCGGAGATTTGGATTTTTCCTCGACGCGCTGACCTACGGCACGCCTCCGCATGGCGGAATCGCGCTCGGAATCGATCGCATTGCGGCGCTGCTGGCGGGCGAAAAATCGCTGCGCGAAGTGATTGCGTTTCCGAAAACAACGGCGGCGCAGGACTTGATGGCCGAGTCGCCAAGCGAAGTAGAAGAGGAGCAGCTCGACCAATTGGGAATTGCGCTGAAGCCGAAAGAGAAGCCGACGGCAAGTGGGGCGTAATTCGGTGACAGGAAAGCGTTGAATGGTCACACTGAACCCTACCGATCTCCGCTACATCCGCCGGCTCCTTTATTGGGGCGGACTTTTCTTCTATGTCTACAGGATCGTCTGGAGGAACCGAAAGGATCGAGTGTTGCTGTGCGAAGCGATTGGCGTTGGAGTATTTGTAGCAGCACTTCTCATGTGGCACTTCCTCAGACTATCAGATTTGTTTATCGAGCTATCGGCGGTACTCGCCCTCTTCTTTGGTGGTCTGGCGGCGTATTTCGCTCTCTTGAATTGGGCGGAGCGGTGGGTTAGGAAAGCTAAGGCTGAGTGATGTCGCGGATACGGATATTGCCGGAAACGGTGGCGAACAAAATTGCGGCAGGCGAAGTGGTGGAGCGGCCTGCGTCGGTGGTGAAGGAGCTGCTGGAAAATTCGCTGGACGCGGGCGCGAAAAGCGTACGTGTGGAAGTGGAATCGGGCGGCAAGCGGCTGATTCGCATTACCGACGACGGCTGCGGGATGCTGCACGACGACGCGCTGCTGGCGTTCGAGCGGCATGCGACTTCGAAACTGAAAAGTGCCGACGATTTGCTTTCGATTTCGACGCTGGGATTTCGCGGCGAGGCGCTGCCGTCGATTGCGGCGGTGTCGCGGCTGACGCTGGAGACGCGTGCGGCGGAAGAAGCGGAAGGCGCGCGGATCGAATTCGCCGGCGGAAAACTGGTCAGTGTGAAGCCGGCAGGCGGACCGGCAGGAACATCGATCAGCGTTGCGGATCTTTTTTACTCCGTTCCGGCACGGCGAAAATTCCTGAAATCGGAAACCACGGAACTGGGGCACATCGCGTCGCTGGTGACGCACTACGCGCTCGCACATCCCGACAAGCAATTTCTGCTGAAGACGCCGACGCAGGAAATCCTAAATGCGACGCCGGTAGAGACGATGGCGGAGCGCGTGTATCAAGTGTTCGGGCGGCAGGCGGCGATGGAAATGGTGGAGATGACGCCGCAGGAAGCGCCGATTCGCGCGGCGATCACCGAAGCAGAACTGGAACCGGGCGAAGAAGCGGCGCGGATTCGGATTTCGGGATTCGTGTCACGGCCGGAAATCCAGCGCACCAACCGCAACGGGATTTACATTTTTGTGAACCAGCGGCTGATCCGCGACCGGCTGGTGCTGCACGCCATCAACGAAGCGTACCGCAACATCGTGCCGCCGGGGGTTTTTCCGGCGGTGCTGCTGTTCCTGGAATTGCCGTACGAGGAAGTCGACGTGAACGTGCATCCCGCGAAAATCGAAGTGCGCTTCCGGCATTCGCAGGTGGTGCACGATTTTGTGCGCGATTCGATCCGCATGGCGCTGTCGAATGCACGGCCGGTGCCGAGTTTTGCGTCGTCTGGCGCGCACAAGTCCGAAACTGCGCTTGCGGCGGGCGCCGGTGCGAGTGCTGGCGCAGGAGTCGTGCAGAGTCAAGCGGCGAGCGTTGCGCCGGCGATGCCGGGCGGGAATGGCGGCGCGGAAACTTTCGCAGCGGCGCGGAGCGGATTTGGTGTGGCGCCGGCGAATGCGAGCGCGCCAGTTGAAGAAGAGTTCGAGCTGAGCGGCGCGCCGGAGCAGCCGATTCCGCAAAGGCTGAATTTCGAGGCGGGCGAGGCGATTGTATTGCCGCGGGCGGTACCGGAGTCGGGCGGTGGCTGCGGCCAAGCTGCTGCGGGGGCCAGCGGCGAGTCGGAATCAGCGGGCGCGCTGCCCGGGCCGCACGACATCGGAGATTTGAAGCCGCTCGGGCAGATCAACGCGAGCTACATCGTCGCAGTGAATAGCGAGGGCCTCTGGATTGTCGACCAGCACGTGGCGCACGAGCGCGTGCTCTTCGAAAAACATCTGGCGGCGCGGCGCGCGGGCGAAGTCGGCGGGCAGCGGCTGTTGATGCCGATTGTGGCGGAGCTTTCGCCGCATCAGATCGCCATTTTCGAGCAGATCGCCGAAGAGCTGCGCGCGAACGGCTTCGAAGCGGAGCTGATGGGGCCGCGCAGTGTCGCGATTTCCGCCGCGCCAGCGGGCATCGCTAGCGCGAACGCGGAAAGGCTGCTGGCCGAAATTCTGGACGGTGTGGCGCGCGAGTCGCAGGCGATTTCGCTCGAATCGCTGCAGGCGCGCATCGCGGCCTCGGCGGCGTGCCAGGCGGCGATCAAAGTGAATATGCCGCTCGACCAAACGAAAATGGAGTGGCTGCTCGCGGAACTGGCCAAGGCGGAGTACCCGATGAGCTGCCCGCACGGAAGGCCGGTGGTGCTGCGGTATTCGTTGCGGGAAATCGAGCGGGCGTTCAAGCGGATTTGACAGAATGAAGCTTGCAAACGATCTCGATTTTCTGATGACTTCTCTCTATCTTGCAATCATCGCGACGGTCGTTTATGCGGCCATGATATTCGCTGTCAGGCGCAAGGTAGCTTTCAAGAACCCTCTGGAGATGCACTTTCCGCGATTATGGAGAGAGCATAAACGACATTTCCCTCGTAGTCGATTGCGACAAATCTTCGTGCTTCTGATTTTGGCAGTGGTGGCTTCTCTAGTACTTGACCGCTTCCGATGAGAAATCTTGTAATTGCCATTGATGGCCCGGTTGGCTCGGGGAAGAGCACGGCGGCGCGGCGCGTGGCGGAGCTGCTCGGCTACACGTACATCGACACGGGCGCGATGTACCGCGCGGTGGCGCTGAAGGCGCTGCGCGCGAAGATTCCGACGGATGCGACGGAGAAGCTGGTTGCGCTGGCCGCGTCGGCGCGAATCGATTTGCGCGCACAGAATGGCACGCAACGAGTGCTGCTCGATGGCGAAGACGTGACTGCGGCAATTCGCACGCCGGAGGTTTCGCAGGCAGCGTCGAAGGTTGCGGTGATTGAAGGCGTTAGGCAGGTGCTGGTTGCGGAGCAGCGGCGCGCGGGCGCGAGCGGCGGCGTGGTGATGGAAGGGCGCGACGTCGGCAGCGTGGTTTTCCCCGACGCGCAGCTGAAGATTTTCCTGACCGCCTCGGATGAAGTGCGCGCGCGGCGGCGCTGGCTCGAGCATCAGCAAAAGGGCGATGCGATCGACCTGGCGCGTACGCTGGAAGAAATTCGCGAGCGCGATAGACGCGATGCGGGGCGCGAGCATTCGCCGCTGGTGCGCGCCGAAGGCGCGGTGCTCGTGGATAGCACGGCGATGGAGCCCGAGGAGGTAGCGCGGCTGATTGCCATGCTGGCGCGGGAAATTGCAGCGCCGCAATTACGCTAGTTTGGATGGCCGGCGCCTTGCCCGGTGCGCAAGGGACGCGAATCGTCTTACGCGCTGAACGCCTGGCGCGCCCAGTCCAGTGAGCGCAGATAGAGTCCGGGCAGCGAATTTTCACTGAGCCGCAGCTTCGTCACCACAGCGGCGCACGCCGGCCAATCGCCGCGCTCGTACGCAGTGACGCACTCGAGCACCAGCTTGAAGCGATTCTCTTTGCCGGTGAGCGCGTCGCGCACATCCGGAGCGACGTGAATTTCATCGAGCACCGCGGCCATGGGCCGGCCGAAGAGCACGTCCATCACGGAAAGCAGCCCCAGAAAGAAGAGGTCGGTGCCGCGGGCTGCGAGCCCGGCCTGGGAAGCCAGCGACTCGCAGAAGAGTCCGCGCGAAATCGAAATGAGGGTCAACTCCTCGGGCTTGTCCTCGCCCAAAGCCACGATGGCCATCGCCGAAAGCCATCGCCGAAAATCATTTTCGCCGATCAGGGCAACGGCGTGGCGAATCGAGGTGATTTCGCTGCGAAAGCCGAGGAGCGGGGAATTGAGGTAGCGCAAGAACTTGTAGCAGAGCGAAGGCTCGGTCTTGAGCATGCGTTCGACTTCGGCGAAGTTCAATTCGCGGCGGCCGAGCACGGCGATGATGCGGAGATTCTGGCGCTTGGTGGCGGATACGTCCCTGGTGGAAATGATTTGCGGGCGCGCGAAAAAATAGCCCTGAAACAAGCGGTAGCCCATGCGCTTGGCTTCGTTGAAATCCTCGATGCGCTCGACCTTTTCGGCCAGCATGTTGATGCCGCGGGCGCCAAAGCGCTTAGCGAGCGCCTTCTTTTGCGAGTCGGAGGTCGAGAGAAAATCGATTTTGACGATATCGGCGAGCTTGAGTACCGGCTCCCACGCGGGAGAATCTTCAAAATCGTCGAGCGCGAGCCGGTAGCCGGCCTGCTTGAGCTTGCGGCAGGCGGCGACAACTTCGGGCAAGGGTTTCACCGTCTCGAGCAGTTCGACCACGATGCGTTCGCTGGGCAGCAGCAGGGCGTGCTCGAGGAGCAGGGAATTCTGCGACAGGTTGATGAACGCGGGATAGCCGCCGCAGAGCGAGTGCAAATCGAAGAGAAACGAGCTCTCGATAATTACCGTTGCGGAAGCCTCCCCGTCCGCCGGCGCGACGAAGCCACCCTCCGCTTTGCCACGAAACAGCAGCTCGTAACCGCAGAGATTTTGTTTCGCGTCGAGAATCGGCTGCCGAGCGATGAATCTTTGCATTTCCGTTCCCTCCTCGTCCGCGACGCAAAACAGCCGCGGAGCTTTGACGAGTGAACGCAAAGCCGCGGCGCCGCTGTGAAATTGAGCGGCGATACGGGTCACGTTGCTGGGGAAGGGGGAGTTCGTTTGCTTTGGCGCGCACAGAGCAGAAGCGGCGCGCCGTTCCAGACGCCGGTCCGGCCGGCGCGGATCAGTTCGGGCTGGACATCGAGCCGAGGAATTCCGCGTTGCTCTTGGACTTCACCAGGCGGCCAAGCAGCAATTCCATGGCCTCCACGGTGGAGAGAGGGCTCAACACTTTTCGCAGTACCCACACGCGATTGAGTTCATCGGCGGGCAAAAGCAATTCGTCTTTCCGCGTGCCGGAGCGATTGATGTCGATGGTGGGGAAGACGCGCTTGTCGACGAGCCGTCGGTCGAGATTGATTTCCATGTTGCCGGTGCCCTTGAACTCCTCAAAGATGACGTCGTCCATGCGGCTGCCGGTGTCGATGAGCGCGGTGGCGATGATGGTCAGCGAGCCACCCTCTTCGATATTGCGCGCGGCAGCGAAGAAGCGGCGCGGGCGCTGCAAAGCGTTGGCGTCGATACCGCCGGAGAGGACTTTTCCGGAGGGCGGCGTGACCGCGTTGTAAGCACGGCCGAGGCGCGTGAGCGAATCGAGAAGAATCACGACGTCGCGCTTGTGTTCGACGAGACGCTTGGCTTTTTCGAGAACCATTTCGGCGACCTGAATGTGGCGCTGGGGCGGCTCATCGAAAGTGGAGCTGATGACTTCGCCCTTGACGGTGCGCTGCATGTCGGTGACTTCTTCGGGGCGCTCGTCGATGAGCAGCACAATGAGCGCGACTTCGGGATGATTGGTGGTGATGGAATTCGCGACGGATTGCAGCATCATGGTTTTGCCGGTGCGCGGCGGCGCAACGATCAATCCACGCTGGCCCTTGCCGATCGGACAAAGCATATCGAGAACGCGGCCGGTGAGATTTTCCTTGGTAGTTTCCAGGCGAATGCGCTCCTGCGGGTAGAGCGGTGTGAGGTTGTCGAAGAAGATTTTGTTGCGCGCAACTTCGGGATCTTCGAAGTTGACGGCCTCGACTTTAATCAGCGCGAAGTAGCGCTCGCCGTCCTTGGGCGGACGGACCTGGCCGGAGACCGTGTCTCCGGTGCGCAGATCGAATTTGCGAATCTGCGACGGCGAGACGTAGATGTCGTCGGGGCCGGGGAGATAATTGTATTCGGGCGCGCGGAGGAAGCCGAAGCCATCGGGGAGGCATTCGAGCACGCCCTCGGAGAAGATCAGGCCGTTCTTTTCGGTCTGCGCGCGGAGGATCTGGAAGATCAATTCCTGCTTGCGCATGCCGCCGGCGCCGGGGATATTGAGTTCCTTGGCGATTTTCGCCAGGTCGGTGATGTTGCGGTCTTTCAGTTCTGCAAGACTTACGCTCATTGAATTCTTTCCTTCGGACTTATTTTTTGGATTTCCAAAACTGTAAATTTTTCAACCTGAGGCTTCTCCGGCGCGGATGCGTTCGGGTGTTTCCTCGGGCGGGTGACGTTTCGCGAAACCAGTACCGGCCCGATTTTCTGCTGACATCGAAATTCCAGAAGCCAACAAATCGAAGCGGCACGAGCCGGATTTTCCCCCTCCGGCTAAGACTCTCGTTTCTGCTCTGTGACAGCGGTGCTAATTGGTGAATTCATTGTCCTGCGGCGCATTCGCGTCGTAACCCGGCGCGACCTCGGGCGCCGAAATAGGGGACGCTTCCAAGGGGCGCTCGAGCGCTAGGGTCAAGACTTCGTCCATGGTCTCGACAAACTTTACGGACATCTGTGCTTGAATCTCTGGCGGCACTTCCGCAAGGTCCTTTTCGTTATCGCGCGGGAGAATCACCGTGCGCAGGCCGAGGCGGTGCGCGGCGAGCAGCTTTTCCTTCACTCCGCCGATGGGCAGCACTTTGCCGCGCAAAGTGATCTCGCCGGTCATGGCCAGATCGCAGCGCACCGGAATGTGCGTCAGCGCGCTCGCAATGGACGTGCAAAGGGTAATGCCCGCCGACGGGCCGTCCTTGGGAATCGCGCCTTCGGGAACGTGGACGTGAATATCGAGGTGGCGATAGAAATCCTTAGACAGCCCGAACAAATGACTGCGCGAGCGCACGTAACTCATGGCGGCCTGCGCCGATTCCTGCATGACGTCGCCGAGCTTGCCGGTTAGCGTTAGCCGGCCTTTGCCCTGCATCAGCGTCGCCTCAGTGCTGAGCACTTGGCCGCCGACTTCGGTCCACGCCAAGCCTACGGCAAGACCGACCTCATTTTTCTTCTCGGCCAAAACATCGCGGAACTTGATGACCCCGAGGTAATCGGAGATGTTCGACGGGACGATGTTCACCTTTTCGACGTTTTTCTCGGTGACCAGCTTGCGCGCGACTTTGCGGCAGATATTGGCGATCTCGCGCTCGAGGTTGCGCACGCCGGCCTCGTGCGTGTAATGGCGGATCAGATGAAGAATTCCCTCTTCGGTGAAACCGAGATTTTCCTCCGTAATGCCGTTCGCTTGGCGCTGCTTCGGTGTGAGGAAGCGTTTGGCGATCTCCAGCTTTTCCTGCTCCGTATAGCCCGGCAGCCGCAAGACTTCCATGCGGTCCTGCAAAGGCTGCGGAATGGTGTGCAGGACGTTAGCAGTGCAAACGAACATCACCTTCGAAAGATCGTACTCTACGTCCAGGTAATGATCGGTGAAGGCATGGTTCAGTTCCGGATCCAGGACTTCCATCAACGCTGCGGACGGGTCGCCGCGAAAGTCGGTGGACATCTTGTCTACTTCATCGAGAACGAAAACCGGATTCACGGTGCCGGCCTTGCGCATCATTTGAATGATCTGGCCGGGAAGCGCGCCGATGTAAGTGCGGCGGTGGCCGCGAATTTCCGCTTCATCGCGCACGCCGCCGAGCGACACGCGAACGAATTTGCGGCCGGTGGCTTTGCCGATGGACATTGCGAGAGAAGTTTTTCCCACGCCCGGAGGGCCGACGAAGCAGAGAATCGAGCCTTTGGGGTTCTTGACGAGCTGGCGGACGGCGAGGAACTCCAGGATACGTTCCTTGATTTTTTCCAGGCCGTAATGATCTTCGTTTAGAATTTGGTCGGCGCGCTTGATGTCACGAATTTCGCGCGAACGCTTTTTCCACGGTACGGCAAGCATCCAGTCGAGATAGTTGCGCGAAACCGTGGACTCGGCGGACATCGGCGGCATCATTTCCAGGCGCTTGAGCTCTTGCAGCGCCTTTTCCTGGACTTCCTTGGGCATGCCGGAAGTTTCGATCTTCTTTTTGAGCTGATCGAGCTCGCCCGCTTCGCCGCGGCCCAGTTCCTTCTGAATGGCCTTGAGCTTTTCGTTGAGGTAATACTCTTTTTGAGCGCGCTCCATCTGGCGCTTCACGCGGGTGTTAATGCTGCGGTCAACGTTGAGCTTTTCCGTTTCGGCCTCGAGAATTTCGGCGATGCGGCCCAGGCGCTCGAGGGGATCGAAGATCTCGAGGAGCTCCTGCTTTTCCTCGACCGGAATCTGCAAATTGGAAGCGATGGCGTCCGCCAGCTTCGCCGGGTCGTCGACGCGCACAGCGGCAATCATGGTGTCGTAATTCAGTGATTGGGAAAGCTTGACGTATTGTTCGAAAAGCCCGGTGACGCGGCTGGCGGCCTGCTCGAGTTGCGGGCTAGGTTCGGCCTTTACCGGAATCACGCGAACGGTGGCACGGAAGAACCCTTCGTCGTTGGTGACTTGGACGATTTTGGCGCGCTCGGCACCCTCGACGAGGACTTTGATATTGCCGTCGGGCAGCTTGACGCTCTGGACGATATTGGCGAGTGTTCCGACCTGATAGATTTCGTCGGGCCGCGGGTCGTCCACCGAAGCATCATGCTGCGTGGCCAGGAAAATCTTCTTTTCGCCGGCCAGCGCTTCTTCGAGCGCGCGTACGGAAGCTTCGCGGCCGACGATGAAGGGGTTCATCATCTGCGGGAAGATGACAATTTCCCGCACCGGCATCATCGGCACACGCTTCAGTTCAGTCTTTTCCCGGTTAAACATAAATTGGTGGTTCTCCCCGTCACGGCTAGCCGGCCTTTTCGAGCAGGCTCCAGTTGATTTCCCGGCTTTTGACCATTTCCGCGTTGACGATGAAGTCGCGCATCTTGCGCTGAGAGGGGAGGTGGTACATCAGGTCAAGCATCAGGTCTTCCAAAATCATGCGCAGGCCACGAGCGCCCACTTTGCGCTGCAAGGCCAGCTCCGCCACGGTCTCCAGGGCGTCGTCGGTAAACTTGAGGCGGACATTTTCAAACTCAAATAGCTTCTGGTACTGGCGAATCAGGGCGTTCTTGGGCTCCTGCAAAATGCGAATCAGCGCCGCTTTATCCAAATCGCCCAGTACTCCGACGACCGGCAAGCGGCCGACAAATTCAGGAATCAGGCCATAGCGGATCAGGTCGGTGGGTTGCGCTTGCTCCAGGACTTCGATATTGCGGCGCGACGGCGTGGAGGGCTGAACGTCGGCATGAAAACCGAGAGACTTCTGCCCCACGCGGCGCTCGATGATTTTTTCCAGTCCCACGAACGCGCCGCCACAAATGAACAAAATGTTGGTCGTGTCCACGGGCGTAAATTCCTGGTGCGGATGCTTGCGGCCGCCCTGCGGCGGAACATTCGCCGTAGTGCCTTCCAGGATTTTCAGCAGCGCCTGCTGCACGCCTTCTCCGGAAACATCACGGGTGATGGACGGATTCTCGTCCTTCTTGGAGATCTTGTCGATTTCGTCGATATAGATGATGCCTTGCTGCGCCTTCTGCACATCGCCATCGGCGGCTTGCAGTAGCTTCAAGATTATGTTTTCGACGTCCTCGCCGACGTAGCCCGCTTCGGTGAGTGTGGTCGCGTCCACAATGGCGAAGGGAACTTCCAACATGCGCGAAAGGGTCTGCGCCAGAAGAGTTTTGCCCGTGCCGGTGGGGCCGATCAACAAGATGTTGGATTTGGTCAGCTCAACATCGCTCGGCGTGCGGTTCAGGAAGATGCGCTTGTAATGATTGTAGACCGCGACAGCTAGCTTCTTTTTCGTTTTGTCTTGTCCGATGACGTAGCCATCGAGAAATGACTTGATCTCCGGAGGTCGCGGCAAGCGCCGACTGACCGGACTGGTTTGCTCGCGCTTTTCCTCGTCGAGAATTTGCTGGCAGACGCTGACGCACTCGTTGCAAATATAGGAGCGCGGATATTCCGACGGCGAGCTAATCAGTTTTTCAACTTGCTCCTGAGTCTTATGGCAGAAGGAGCAGTGCAACGTTTCGTCTGGGCTGAATCGTTTCACCGGTATTTCCGCCTCCATTCCGGTGCGACAAGGACACTAGTTGCTATTCTACGACAAGGCGCGAGAGTTGGGCGCAACTTCATCTGTTTAGCTACTAACCTTTTGGAACGGAACTAGCGGCTCTTGGAGATAATTTCGTCAACGACCCCGTATTCCTTGGCCTGTTCCGCGGACATAATAAAATCGCGCTCTACATCCTTTTCAATCTTGTCCACCGGCTGACCGGTGTGATGAGCGATGAGCTTGTTCAGTTCTCCCCGCGTCCGCAAGATTTCCTTGGCGTGAATGTCGATATCGGTGGCCTGGCCAGAAAGGCCGCTCAGCCAGGGCTGATGAATCAGGATACGCGAATTCGGCAACGTGTAGCGCTTCTTGGGGGTGCCGGCCATCAGCAGAACTGCGGCGATCGACGCCGCCTGGCCCACGCAATAGGTGACAACATCCGGCCGGACGAACTGCATGGTGTCGTAAATCGCCATTCCCGCGGTGATCACGCCGCCCGGTGAATTGATGTACAGCGAAATATCGTGCTCCGGATCTTCGGCGGCCAAAAACAGAAGCTGCGCGGTGACCAGATTGGCGACATGGTCGTCGATCGGCGTGCCGATGAAGATGATATGGTCCTTGAGCAGGCGCGAATAGATGTCGTAGGCGCGCTCGCCGCGGTTGGTTTGCTCGACCACCATGGGCACGAGCGTCGTGGAATACGGAATAGGTGCGTCCTTATCTCTCATTGGGAGCCATCCAGCGCGGTGAAGAGCCCGAAACAGATATTATTTTTCACGTTTGGCGATGATTTGAATTTGAGCGGTGCGGTAAAGCCAATCAATTGCTTTGTCGCTTCGCAGCTTCGATTTCATCCTATCGAGGGCATCTTCCTTTGTCAAGCGGGCGCGAATCGCTGCTGCGGATTCGCCACTACGCTCGGCGAGGAGACCGATCTCCTTTTCGACATCTTCGTCGGTCGCTTCAATCTTTTCGGCAGAGGCGATGCGATCGAGCAGGATTTCAGCCCTAACGTCGCGTTCGGCGCGATCGTGCTGGCGCTGGCGCATGGAAACCCAATCGACGTTCACCGCGCGGGGATCCACGCCCTGCGAGGCCAGCGAGCGCACCACGCGCTCCAGGCGCACGTCCATTTGATGCTCGATGAGCGCTTCGGGAACAGGAAAATCGTGGCGCTTGACCAATTCTTCGAGAATCTTTTCGTTGGCCTGGGATTGCTGCTGTTCGTCGCGCGCGGCGGTGAGCCGTTCGCGGATCTTCTCGCGCAACTCCGCCAGGGTTTTCGCGCCGAGCGCGCCTTCGCCGAGGTCTTTCGCAAATTCGTCGTTGAGTTCGGGCGGCTTCTTCTCTTTGATGTCGCGCACATCGATGGCAAAGTTGTAGCTCTTGCCCGCAAGCTTCGGATCGGGGTAATCGTCGGGATACTTTGTTTCAAAGCGGCGCGTTTCGCCGGGTGAAGCTCCGCGCAAATTCTCGCTGAACGCGGGTAACGTTTCTTCGGCGCCGATATGGCAGGTGACGTTGTCGCTGCGAATCGGCTCTCCGCCGCCGGCGGGTGTGCCCATCAGTTTCACTTGAACAAAGTCGCCGTCCTGCACGGCGCGGCCCGCCACGGGAGCGTACGTTGCCGCTCGCTCGCGCATTTGTTCGAGCGTCTTGTTGATTTCTGTGTCGCCGACCTCGATGGCTTCCACTTCCACTTTGAGATTTTTGTAATCGCCCAACTCGAATTCGGGCAACACTTCGAAGCTAGCGCGGAACTTCAGGGGGCCGGTTTCGGTGAAATCAACTTTGTCGATCTGCGGCCTCGTGATGGGATTGAGCTTTTTCTCGGCGAGAGCCTGCTGGACGTATTCTGGCACGAGTGATTCGAGGACTTCGCCTTTGATTTCTTCCGCGAACCGCCGGCGAATCAGCGTGACCGGCGCCTTGCCCGGGCGGAAGCCGGGAACTCGCGCCACGCGCGCGAGATCCTTGGCGATTTTTTCGGTGGTCTTTTGAACGTTTTCCGCCGGAATCTCCAGGTCGAGTTCGCGGCGGCAGGTTGCTTCGGTCATTTCGTTCGCAAGTCTCTCAAAATTGGT
>JASHQB010000274.1 GCA_030037775.1 Candidatus Acidiferrales bacterium | reverse complement strand
ACTTTGATGACGATGCGGGCGTGGCCGTCTTTGTCCTTGAGAGTGAGCGAGGCGGAATCGTCGGGAGTGCGGCCGAGGTAGATGCGCTGCTGGGGTGGCGCGTGGGTCTTGAAGAAGGCCTTCTGTTCATCAGGAGTGGCATTGAGAAAATCGGTGATAGGCCAGTCGGGATCGTCGACGATGCTGAGGCCGGAGCGCTTCTGGGCGCCGTTTTGGGTGGCGTCGATGGTGAAGACCTGGTCCTGCAGGTAGCGGTCGAAGCTGAGATGGCCGTAACTGGAGACAGCGCCGCTTTTGTCTTTGCCGCCGCCGAAGATGAGGCCGCCGTTTTCCGTACCTTCGTCATTGAAGAAGAGCATGCCGGCTGAAGAGCGGCCGTTGGGGTGTGTGTGCTCCTTGTTGTTGATGATGATGCCGGGGAATTTGGATTTGTCGGAGATGACCATGCGGAGAGTGCCGTCGGGCTCGACGACGTTGATGCGCTGGACGTCGATTTCGGAGAATTTGGTGCGTTGCTCGTCGAGGGCAAAGGCGGAGGCGACGAGGATGATGATGAGAAGCGTGGAGGCGGTGGCGTAGGCCTTCCAGAGACGCAGTTCTTTTTCGACTTTTTGCATGGGCGCTCCTTTTGGACGCGGTACGGGATAATAGAATGAAAAAGTTCGTTGGGCGAGGGAAGAAGAGAGGACAACTGAGACGGAAGTCTGAATACATCACGCAAAGAATGCGCGAATAGGAAGAATTTCTTAGTGTGCATTTTCGGGCTGGCTAAAACCAGGCCCTGACAAGCTGTAGCGGCGGGGTTCTGGCAAGTTCCCAGGTCGTAGACCAACTGCTAAGCGCCCTCCAACATCCGCACATCCCGCTCCACGCTGCCTTCCAGCAGTTTCTTGGCCGTTTGATACTCCGGGCTTTCGTAGGTGGCGATGGCCTTTTCGACGCTGTCGAACTCAATCACAACGGACCGCTCGTTCAGCCCCGCCTCGTACGCTTTTGCAGCCGTGCCTCGAACCAAGAAGCGGCCTCCGCCGGCTGTTATCGCTGGTCCGGCCAGCTTTGCATAGGCGGTGAGAGCCGCCGGATTCGAAACCGAGCGGTAAAACGTAATCCAGTATCCTTTCGGCATGGTGCTCCTTTCCACAAATCGGCCGCGTCAAGTCGCAGCTAATAGTTCCAGAGCGAGGTGTCCGCGTTAGAAGGCGCGTTCTTTTTGACTTGGGCGGCCATGTCGCGCAACAAATCGGCCCAAGTCATCGGATGCCAGCCGTGGCCTTTCATGGGGCGGCCGTAGGCGAACGAGCCGTCATAAAAGGGCTTGCTGGTCTTCAGAAAATCTTCCATGCGATAGACAGCGAGATTCAAATAGTAGCTGTCCATGTCGCCGACGAAGAAATGGAGCTTACCGACGAGGTCAGGGCCGATTTCGCTCCAGTGGGTTTGCGCGTAATCGGTGAGGTCGTAGCCGTGCTCGCGCGCGTAATTGACGACTTCGTGGTTGATTTCACCGGTTTGCATGTTCCACATGGGCTGCGGATAGCCGTCGGGACCAACGGGGCAGAAAATTCCCCACCAGCCGTCGAGTTGATAGTCCGAGCGGCCATTGGGACCGAGGATGTCTTCATAGTGGCTTGTCTCCTCAACGGTGGAGCGGACCAGTCCGCGCGGCGTGCGGCTCCAGGGCTTTTTCAACGTGAACCAGGTGCTCGGAGATTGATAATCGAACGCATTATTTTCATCATAGAGATTGGTTTGCTGGAAACTACGAAAATCGATCGGGTCGGGATCGAAGACCCACGCCCCGCCGAAAAATTTCGGATGATAAAGCTGCAAGGCGAGGGATTCCCAGCCGCCGGTCGAGCCGCCCTCGACGATGCGCGCGTATGACTGGCGAATGATACGGAAATGAGATTCGATGTAGGGAATCAGCTCGTTCATGATGGCATCGCCGAAGGGGCCGCACGCGTCGGAGTTCACGGCGTAGGAATCATCAAAATAGGGACATGGATGCTGCCAGGTGACCATGATGAAGCGCGGAAAATTCTGCGAAATCCATGCCTGATAAAATTCATAGCCGGTGCCGAGGCCGGAGGCCTTTCCCGCGGCCGCGGCTTCGGGAGTTTCGTGCGAGGCGTCGGTGTCGAATTCCCACGGAATGGGCTGATAAAAGTGCCCCTGATTGTAAACGACGGGATAGTAGGAGTTGGGATGCGAGTCGTAATCCTTGGGAAGAAGAATTGTGGCGCCGAGGTACATCGGCTGGCCCCAGAATTTCGTTAGTGAAGGGCTCTGGAACTTAATGATTTTGATCCACTGCGTTTCTCTGGGCGGCGCAAGTTGCGCGAGGATAGGACTGCCGGTAAATTCATCGTCGGAAATCACTTTGTCCATGCTGAGGTGAATGTCGAAGCCCTTCTCAGGGTCGAGGTGCATTTTCTGAACCGCGCTGTAGGGATTGCCGGGAGCCAGCGTGGGCAATTCGCCGATCCAGTCCTGATGCGCCCAAACGGTGTGGCCGTCGGCGCGATGAAATTCCGTGTAAACATTGAGGAAGGCTTCGACGTAGTAATCGCCGGCGGGAAGATCTTTCAGACTGGCGAGGGGATAGCCAGGGACATCAGCGTCAATGATGGCGTCTTGACCGGGCTTCAGGTTGGTGACGTCCTCCCCGAAAAATGGGGGAGCGCCTTCGGACAAGAGTTGAATGCGGGGCTCAGGCTGATTTGTTTTCGTGATGATGACAAAAACGCGGCCGGTGAGCGGTTCGGAGTGGACCGAGGTCGGGAAAGAGATGCTGAATTGCAGCGGGGTCTGCGCGCGCGCGGAGGGCGCGGACAGGAGGGCACAGAGAAAGGAAGCGCAGGCGACGAAGGGCGCGACGGAACGGCATGAACGACTTCGCAGGGAATTCTGATTGTCACGCCAGCCGCAGACTGAATGAATTTCGCTCTTTTGATTCATCGCCTCACCTTGAGCGCGCGGACGCACCCAGTTCATTTGTTTCAAAATGGCCAACTGGAAAGCGCGGAAGCAATTCCCCAACGCGAGCACTTTTATAACACAGGCGCGAAGACAAGGGTGGGTCAGAAGCGGGGGCCGCTTTCGGCAGCCTCGAAGAAAACGCAACACACGGTTAGCACACGGAATGTGCGCCTAGCGTTTCTTGCGGGATCGACGCTTTGCTGCACGCGGCTCGGAAGCAGAGACACACAGGGCGGCACCGCCAGCGATGCCAGAATCCTCGCCATAGCGCGCGCGAACGAGCGGAATTTCCGCGCAACGCGAATTGATGCTCCAGCGCGGCAACTGCTTACGGATATGCGGGAACCATTCGGACATTAATGCGCCCATGCCGCCGCCGAAAACGACTACGTCGGGCTCGAGCAGATCGATGATGCTGCCGAGCCAAATCGCGAGGAGATCCGCGGTTTCCTGCAAAATGGAAGCGGCGAGTTTATCGCCCGAGTGCCAGGCCGCGCCGACCATTTCCGCAGTGACAGCGCTGGGGTCGCCGCCGGCGAGCGCGAGAAGCGCTTCTGTTTCCTCGCCACGGCGAGACAGTTTCTCACGAGCACGCTTCGCGACCGCAGGCCCGGCGGCGAGCGCCTCGATGCAGCCCATCTTCCCGCAAGCGCACTGCGGGCCGCGATAGTCGATAGAAACGTGGCCGCCTTCGGCGGCGGAGCCGGTGCGGCCGTGATAAATGCGCTGATTGAAGACGATGCCGGTACCAATCCCCGTGCCAAGAGTGGCGTAAAAAACGGAGTCGTAACCCTTGCCAGCGCCCCAGACGGCTTCGGCGAGGCCGGCAGCGTTGGCATCATTGTCGAGATGGACGGCGAGATGGCCGGGCGTTTTCAACTTTTTCGTGAGGTGCAAATTGCGCCAACAAGGAAGATTGGGCGGATTGATGATGACGCCCTTGCGGGGATCGAGAGGGCCCGGACTGCTGATACCGATAGCGGCGACGGCACGGCGAAGTTGCGGTTTGGTGTCGAGCGCGGCAGCGATGGCTCGCTCAACGGCGGATAGAGCTTCTGTTTCGGTGCCGCGGCTGGGCATGGGAACGCGAGTCTTTGAAAGAATATTTCCCCGAGCGTCGACGAGGCCGGCGGCGACTTTGGTTCCTCCAATGTCCACGCCAAGATAGCTGGTTTCTTTTGTTGGCATCGAGCCGCGCCTCCGTGTGCGCGGACATGATAGCGCGAGGGTTGCGGAACGTGTATAGTTTCGGCGCTCGGACACTCACTTTCCAGGATTTCGGGAGACAGAGCCGATGAACAGCGCCCTTACGGGAATCATCCTGCTCGTGATTGCTGGAGTAGCGAATGGAAGCTTCACGCTTCCGATGAAGTTCACGCGCAAGTGGGCGTGGGAAAACACCTGGCTGGCGTGGACGATCTGGGCGCTGGTGATTTTTCCTCCCGTGATGACCTTTCTCACGGTGCCGCATCTGAGTGCGGTGTACGCAGCCGTCCCGGCCAGCGTGATCGTGATTGTGGCGGCTTGCGGCGCAGGATGGGGAATTTCACAGGTATTTTTTGGGCTGGCGGTGGAATCAGTTGGAATTGCGCTGGCGTTTTCCATCATTTTGGGAATTGCCGCGGCAGTGGGCGGGCTGTTTCCGCTGATCCGATATCACGCGGACAAGCTTTTCGCGCCGTCGGGAATCGACGTGCTGGTCGGCGTGGCGTTCGTGATTGTTGGCGTGGGAATTTGCGCGAAAGCCGGACGGAAACGCGAAGCGGTGCTGGGGCAGGCGGTTGATTCCAAGAAGGCGTCCACGATACGAGGGCTGGTCTTTTGCATCATCAGCGGAGTCGGATCGGCGCTGGTGAATATCGGTTTCACTTCGGGGCCGCAACTGCTGAGCGCTGCGGAGCAATCGGGCGCGGCGGCGCAGTGGGCGCCTAACGCGGTGTGGCTCCCACTGATGGTGGCGGGCGGGATTCCGAATTTGATTTACTGCATTTATCTGATTCGAAAAAATCGCACGGGCAACCGCTTCTCAACACCACAGACGGGAAGTTATTACATTCTGGCGGGAATCATGGGAGTGTTCTGGTTTGGTAGCACGCTGATGTATGGAATTGCGGCGGGGAAAATGGGGCCGCTCGGCACGTCGGTGGGCTGGCCTGTATTCATGTCCATGATTGTGATTACGGCGAGCATTTGGGGCGTGCTGACTGGAGAATGGCGCGGGACCGGACGGCGACCGCTGCAAATCATGTATGGCGGCGTGGCCGCGCTGATCGTGGCGATTATTGTGCTGTCGCGCGCGAGCTGAGAGTTCTTCCAGAAAGAAGACGAGGGCGACCAGTACGGGCCGCCCTCTTATGTCTTCCCCTTAAGAAAACTTACTTGACCGGTTTCACGGCGATGGGTGCGCCAGCGAAAACGGTTGGAGCGCCGGCGGATTCGGCGGCGCGATTGTATTCGGCGACGTCGGTGCGGAGCGTCTCATTGAACTGCTTGATGAAGTCCGCGTTCTTGCTGTAAAGCTCAGCCATCCGCGCCTTCACGAGAGGGCTGGGAGCCTCGCCGTAGGAACCACCACCGCCACCGAAACCAGCCTGACTGAGCTGCGTATGGAAGTCGGTTAGGTCGTGGATGTCGTCCTCGGAAACGTCGTGCTGGATGTTCGGGTTGTAGGCCGCGTCTTTAATCGCGTTCAGCTTCCTTTCGAGGTCTCGCGCGCGGCCGAGGATGGGTCGATACTTCGCTTGCTCCTGTTCATCCTTGCTGCCTTGCACCATGGAACGGAAATCGGCCAGCTCCTTCTCGATTCCGTCGATGCGATTGAGCATTTCATTGAGCGCGCTGGACTGATTGCGACCCTCGAGGCTGGCCTGCTCCTGCGCGCGGAAAATGGCTGGGTCGACGTGGAGATTCGGATCCTGCTCCACGGTGACCGTGGCCGACTGAGTCTGGCCATTGGCGGTGACAGAGACCTTATAGGTGCCCGGCGCGACGCGCGGGCCACGGTTGAAGCCGAAGAAGCCGCCACCGCCGCCGCCCTGCGGCGGGCGCTGCCCAGTGTATTGCGTGGGTCCATCGTACGTCATGCTCCAAACGAAACGATTCACGCCGGCGTCGCCGGGGCCGTAATCGGTCGCGACGGGATTTCCCTGCTCGTCAGTGATGACGATTTTCACGGGACCCTGACCCTGACGTTCCATGCCTCCTCGTCCGGGACCGGGTCCTTGCCCCGGCCCTTGACCGCCTGATTTGATTTCTGATTTCAGGTAGTAGTCAATGACCGCGCCGCTGGGTGCGTTGGGGGCGGAATAGCCTCCGGCGCCGCCTTCATCCGTGCGCCACGTGTGAAAAATGATTCCGGGCGCCGGCGTGAAGAGATGGAAGTCGCTCGACTCAACGTCGGAAGTGAGCTCTTCGAGCGGGCGAATGTCGTCAAGCACGAAAATGCCGCGGCCGTGAGTGGCAACCACAAGATCGTGCGATTTTTTGACGAACTGGACGTCGAAGACAGCAACCGTGGGGAAATCAGCTTTCAACGGCTGCCAGTGATCGCCGCGATCCTGCGAATAGTAAAGGCCGGTATCAGTTCCGGCGACGAGGAAGCCCTTCTTATTCGGATCCTCACGCACAACATGGGCCGGCGAGCCATCGGGAAGGCCGTCGGTGATTTTTGTCCACGTGGCGCCGAAATCGTCGGTGCGATAAACGTACACGCCGCGATTGTCGAGCTCGTGCGCGTCATAGGTGACATAGGCGGTTCCGGCGTTGAAAGGAGAAACGCCGACCTGGTAGACGCGCGCCCATTCCGGCGCGCCGGAAATATTCTTGCCGGCTTCGGTCCAATTCTTGCCGCCATCGCGCGTGACTTGCACGAGGCCGTCGTCGGTGCCGACCCAGATGACGTTGGGATCGCTCGGTGCGAGGGTGATGGTGAGAATGGTGTCGTATGTTTCAGCACCGCTGATGTCGTGCTGAACGGGGCCGCCGGCAATTTCCTGCTTGCTCTTGTCATTGCGCGTCAGGTCACCGCTGATGGTGGACCACGTTTTTCCCCCGTCGGTGGACTTAAAGACGACGTTTCCGCCGAGATAGACCTCATTGGCGTCGGTCGGCGAAACGGCGATGGGAGAAGTCCAGTTGAAGCGATATTTGAGGTCAGCGGGCTTGGTTTCTTCTACGCCGGGAAGATACGGACGGACGAAATGGCTGATGTGCGTAGATAGATCGAGACGCTCAATGGATGCGTTCTGAGAGTCACTATAAATGATGTTTGAGTCGCTGGGAGCGGGCACGGCGTACTCGCCGTCACCGCCCACAACGGTGTACCAACTGCTGCTCACGGCACGATTATTGTCCAAATTCGATGAAGGGCCGCACCAGGAACTGTTGTCCTGCAAACCGCCGCAAAGGTCGTAAGGCTGCTTGCTGTCGGCGGCGACCATATAGAACTGTTCGATGGGCAAAGTATTCAGGAAGCGCCATGTCTTTGCGCCGTCGGTAGAGAGCCACACGCCGCCGTCGTTGCCTTGGATGATGCGGTCTGGATTCTTCGGATCGATCCATAGCGCGTGGTGATCGGAGTGCACGCCGCGGTCGGCCGTGGTTGCTGTTCTGCCGCCATCGGTTGACTCCATCAAGTTGAACGACATGAAAAATACTTTGTTGTCGTTATCAGGAGAAACCAGCAGCTTGGAGAAATAGAATGCGCGGACGTCGAGGGCGTGACTGTCGCTGACCGGCGTCCACGAATCGCCCATGTCTTCGGACTGCCAGAGCATGCCGTGCTTCGCGGCGATGAGCGCATAGACGTGATTCGGATTGGAAGGCGCAACGGCAATGGCGCTGCGGCCCCACGGGCCTTCGGGCAAACCTTTGGTCAGCTTCTGCCAAGTGTCTCCGCCGTCGGTGGAGCGATAAATGCCGCTGTCGGGGCCGCCGTCCATCAGCGTCCAGGGATAGCGGTGGAACTGCCACATGCAGGCAAAAAGGACGTCAGGATTGTTGCCGGCCATCGCGAGATCGGCGACGCCCGTTGAATCATTGATGTAGAAGACTTTTTTCCAGGTGCGGCCGCCGTCGGTGGTTT
This sequence comes from Candidatus Acidiferrales bacterium, assembly GCA_030037775.1. Classification (GTDB taxonomy): domain Bacteria; phylum Acidobacteriota; class Terriglobia; order Acidiferrales; family UBA7541; genus DAHUXN01. Next base: position 2,472 of record JASHQB010000274.1, on the reverse strand, counting down.
TGAAAACGCCACGGTCGGCATTGGGCCCCCAGGCGTGGCCGAGCGCACCGACGAAAACCGTATTGGCGTCGTTGGGATCAACGAGGATTGATGTAATCTGCTGGGTATTCTCGAGACCCATGAATTTCCAAGAATTGCCGGCGTCGGAGGAAAAGTAGACGCCGTTGCCGTCCAGGACGTCGTTGCGAATGTTTCCCTCGCCAGTTCCCACCCACACGTCGCTTGGATTGGAGGGAGCGACGGCGATTGCACCGATGGAGGCGGTTTTCGCGTGTTCGAGAACGGCCTTCCAGGTCAGTCCACCGTCTACGGTTTTCCAAACGCCTCCGCCTCCCGCACCAACGTAGTAGACATTGGGATCGCCAGGAACTCCTGCGACTGAAGCGACGCGTCCGCCGGCCGTGGCCGGGCCAAGATCGCGGAACTTCAGATTCGCCAGAGGATCCGGCGTGGGTGACGCGGGAGCCGGTTGATCTTGCGCCACCGCAACAACGGCGAAGAGAAACGAGAACGCCAGCGCCAAAAATCCTGCGCAAATGACGCGAGAATTCGCCTTCATTGATGATCTCCTTTGAAAGACTAGAGAGGTGCCGTATGCAGAAAAGAAGCCCAAGCACCGACAAAAATCACAGCTAAGCATGCTGCGGAAATCATTCCGTCACTTTCGCGCGAAAATAGTTATGAACCTGGTTGAAAGTTCCACAGAATCTGGTACGTAGCCGATAGTAGACGGATGGGACGGAAACCTGGTTGCGACGATTTGCGAAAATTGGCTCAGGCTTCGTCGACGGGAAAATCGAATTGCACGAGGTTGCCGCGGAAGCCTTTGGTCTTCACCGCGCCATAAACGATTCCCGCGGCCATCCAGATGCCGCCGGCAAGCTTGGCCTGCCAACCAAGATGCAACCAAATGAAAAGACAAATGAAGAAGCCGAGGATGGGCGGACCGAGATTCGTCCAGCGCTTCTTGGGCTCGCGCACGTAATAGCGGACAAAGGCGGCGGCGTTGACACCCATGAAGGCGATGAGCGCGCCGAAGTTGAGCATTTCCGCACCGAGGGTGTAGCTCATGGCGAACGCCCCGGCGAGGGCGAGCGCGCCCACGAGCAGCACGTTGTTGCGGGGAACGTGATTCTTCGGCTCAATGGCGCCGAAAAACGACCGAGGGAGCGCGTTGCTGCGTCCCATGCCGTAGAGCAAACGCGCGGCGCCGAGATGCGAGCTCATGCCCGAGCCGATATTAGCGACGAGCAGAGTGAGATTCACCAAGCCAAAGAGAAAGATACCGCCAACGCGACCGGAGATGTGGACGAAGGCGGTGTCCACGTCGGGAAAAGGCTGGGATGCGGGCCACACGAGCTGCGCGAGATACACTTCGATCGACGCCAGAACACCGGTGACCAAGCAGACCAGAACGGTGGCCAGCAAGACATTGCGGCGTGGATTTTTCACTTCCTCAGAGAGGGTCGAGATGCCGTCGAAACCGATATAAGTGAGCACGGCGATGGAAGTTCCGCGAAAAAGAGCCGGAGAGGAGAATGTTTGCGGGTCGTAAAAAGGATGAGTGAAGAAGCCGGGACCGAAATATGAGAGATGGTAAATGTAGCGAATCGCTTCAAAAACGAAAATGACGATGACGATGCCCATTCCAGCGGCGAGAAATGCATTGATGCGCGCCGAGGTTTCAACTCCGCGAAGATTCAGCCAGGTAAAAAGCAGGGCGAAGAAAATCGCCCAGAGGAAATAGGGCATTTGCGGGAAGAAATTTTGCGCGGCCTTGCTGCACCAGATCGTGCAGATCAGCGGATTCAGAATGTAATCCATGGCCATGCTCCATCCGGTGATGTAGCCCAGAGCCGGATGAAGTTCACGGCCCACATAGGTGAAGGCCGAGCCTGCGCTGGGATAGACGCGCGCCATGCGGCCATAACTGATGGCTGTGAACAGCATGGCGACCATGGCAATGAGGATGGCGGTGACCACGTGGCCGCGCGCCGCAGTGCTGACGACTCCGAAGGATGGCATGGGCGCGACGGGCTGGATAATAATGATGCCGTAGAGAATCAGGTCCCATAGGCCGAGGGTGCGGCGCAGGCCGATGCCGGGCAGGACGGGCTGCGAAGGCTCGCCGGGCATCAATTCCCCTCTGGCGGCGGAAAGAAACTCTTGGACGGCATCAGCGGCGGGCCTTTAGCGGAGTCGACGCGCGCTTTTCTGCTTCACTTCGAACGGACGAGAGGTTCATGGTCGCGGGCTCGATGTTCCAGCCGCCGACTTCGAGTTTTGCGCCGCTCTCTAGTTTGATCCACGAAGGGTAGTGCGCAGTAATGCTTTTCGATTCGCCGGGCATCAGTTCGGTGTAATTGTCGCTCCAGAAGACGGGCAGCACTTCATCCCCACCGGCGCCGTTGATTGCCAGCTTCACCTGAAACGCCAGATGCTGGCTCGGGTTGCGCAGATGCAGGGTGACCT
>JASHQB010000273.1 GCA_030037775.1 Candidatus Acidiferrales bacterium | reverse complement strand
TGGAAGTGTTTCTGCTTTGGTGGACCGCTACGCTCGGGCTGGGCATGAAATTCATCGTAGGAACTGGCACGGAGTGGTATCGAATGATCTACCACGAAGGATTCACCATCCACACCAACCTTTTCGGAACCTCTTATTATTCACTCGTGGGCCTGCACGCCTTTCACGTCATTGTCGGGCTGGCGGGCTTGACTACGGTGTTCGCGCTGGCCCTCGCGCGTAAAGTCAAACAAGAACACGCCGAATACTGCGAAGTATTTTCGATCTACTGGCATTTCGTGGACGCTGTGTGGGTGGTCGTTTTTACGGTCGTCTATCTGGTCGGCCGCTAGGCCGAGCCGCGAAAGGAAGCAGCAGAAATAATCGATGGCCTCCGAATCCGACTCACGACGCCGCGCGACCGAAACCGTCCGAACCATCGAACTGCCCGCCACAACGGCGTGGCCGCTGATCCTGGCCTTCGGAGTGACTCTGCTCTTCGCCGGACTCGTGACGACGATGGCGGTGACCGTCCTCGGAGCCCTGCTTAGCCTGGCGGGTGTCGTCGGCTGGTTTCGCGAAGTCCTGCCGCAGGAACACTGCGAAGAGCTTCCGGTGCTGGAGGAGGCCATCCAGATCGCCACGTCGCACCGTGAGGTCGCCCAGATCGCAATCGCGCCGGAGCTGAAGCGCCTGCGGTTTCCGATCGAGATCTACCCGGTGGCGGCGGGAATTCGAGGCGGGCTGGTGGGCAGCGTGTCCATGGCTGTGGTGGCGATGCTTTACGGCCTGTTGTCTCACGGAAGCATTTGGTATCCGGTCAACTTACTCGGGGCAGTGGTCTACGCGCATCCGCAGGAGCTGAGCATCGCGATGCTTTGCCGTTTCAGTCTGCTCCTGTTTCTGGTGGCCCTGGCCATTCACCTGGTGACCTCTCTGCTCGTGGGGTTGCTCTACGGCACCATGCTGCCGATGCTGCCGCGCCATCCGATCTTTCTCGGCGGCGTGATTGCTCCTGCTTTGTGGTCGGGACTGGTGTACGCGGTACTGGGCATCGTTCATCCGCTTCTGAACCAACGCATCAACTGGCTGTGGTTCATGGTTTCGCAGATTGCCTTCGGATTTGTCGCCGGAATAGTTGTCGTCCGCCACGACCGGATTCGCGTGCGCCAGTTTATGCCCTTTGCGATCCGCGCTGGAATTGAAGCGTCCGGGCTGCGTCCCGAGAAGCCCGAAGACAAGGGTAACCAGTGAACCGGCGCTGGAGCATGTTGCTGGCGGTGATGATGCTCGCATCGACGGTCGCGTGTAACAACTTGCCGGGCCGGCCGGCGCCCGTTTCCGATGTGTTGCGCCCAAGCCAGCAGACAGATTTCGCGGCGCTCTACGCGCAGAACTGTGCCGCCTGCCACGGCCCGCGCGGCGAAGGCGGGGCGGCCATCGCTCTCGCCGGCCCGCTCTACCTTGCCACCGTCAGCGATCAGGTGCTGCGCTCTGTCACCACCGACGGCATTCCCGGCACACCGATGCCTGCCTTTGGGCAAAGCGCGGGAGGCACGTTGACCGTCCAGCAAATCGCGGCGCTGGTCGACGGGATTAGAAAGTGGGTGCCAGCCGGCGCTGCGGAAGGCGTGCGCCCGCCTTCCTATGTTGCCGGCGTGCCTGGCGAGGCGAAGCGCGGAGCAATCGTGTACCAAAGTTTTTGCAGCTCGTGCCACGGCCCGGGCGGCGACGGCGGCAAGGCGGCAGGCTCCATCGTGGATCCATCCTTTCTTGCTCTCGTAAGCGATCAAGGCCTGCGCACGACCGTCATCTTCGGCCGGCCGGAACTCGGCGCCCCGGACTGGCGCGGCGATGTACCCGGCCATCCGATGACAGATCAGGAAGTCAGCGACGTAGTCGCCTGGATGGCCGCGCACCGCGTCCCTTATCCCGGCCAGCCATATCCGAGTGGTGCCGGAAAGAGCCTTCAAGGAGGAGAGCGGTGAGCGAGGAGCAGAAATTTTCGCGGCGCACCCTGCTATTTAAACTGGGCATTCTCATCAACACAATCGTCGCGGTAATTGTTGCGGTGCCGGTCGTTGGGTATCTGCTTTCTCCGCTGCTGAAAACCGATCGCTATTTGAGCTGGATTTCGCTTGGCGACATCGGGGACTTCCCAGAAGGACAAACGCGCCTCGCCGGCTTCCGCAGCCCTTTCGGAAGTGCCTGGGACGGCGCCACAGACGAAACCGCGTGCTGGGTCCGGCGTATCCAGGGCAATCAATTCCAGGTTTTCGCTGTCGATTGCGCGCACCTGGGATGCCCGGTGCGCTGGTTTCCGCAATCGGAACTCTTCATGTGTCCCTGTCATGGAGGTGTCTATTATGCGGACGGCTCTCGCGCCGCTGGCCCGCCGCCCAGGGGACTCTTCGAATATCCCTGGAAGGTTCAGGGAGGGAAGTTGATGATCCAGGCGGGCCAGTTGCCGACGCTGTCTACTCGGGCTTGAGGCTAACGAGAATAACGATGACTTGGCTCAGAAATATCGCGAATTGGCTGGACAGTCGCCTCGGCCTGTGGGCCCCGGTGCGCGACATGGCCACGCATCGTGTGCCGCGCCGGTCCGCGAGTTTTTTCTACGTCTTTGGGAGCGCAGCGTTTGTTCTCTTCATTCTGCAAATTGTCACCGGCATTCTCCTGGCGTTTGTGTACGTGCCCACGGGCGCGGATGCTTGGAACAGCTTGCAGGCCCTCAATCACGGTGTCTGGCTGGGCTGGTTTCTCAGAGCAATCCACGGCTGGGGCGCGGATTTCATGGTTGCAGTTGTGTTGTTGCACCTGTGCCAGGTCTTTCTCTTCGGCGCGTATAAGTTTCCGCGGGAGTTGAATTGGGTAATCGGAGTGTGTCTGCTCTTGCTGACCCTCGGGATGGCCTTCACCGGTCAGGTGCTGAGGTTCGATCAAGATGCCTACTGGGGACTGGGCATTGGTGCCTCGATCGTAGGACGCGTGCCGTTTGTCGGTGCCGTGCTCGTCCACCTGTTGCTGGGAGGCCCCATGATCAATGGCGCCACTCTCAGCCGTTTTTTCACGCTTCACGTATTTGTCATCCCTGCCTTGTTAATTGGCCTGGTTGGCCTGCATCTGCTCCTGGTGCTGAAGCTCGGAATCAACGAGTGGCCGATGCCCGGCAGAGTCGTGCGTCGCGAAACTTACCTCCGCGAATACGAGGAGGAGCTGCGCAAGGACAGCATCCCGTTCGTTCCCGACGCAATATGGAAAGACATGGTTTTTGCGGCGGCGATCGTTTTGGCGGTGATGGCGTGCGCGGCGCTGTTTGGTCCCTTCGGACCGAGAGGCATTCCAGACCCGACGATTATCCAAACAGTTCCACAACCCGATTTCTTTTTCCTCTGGTTGTATGCGCTCCTCGCGTTGCTGCCGCCGCAGATGGAAACGCCGGTCCTGCTCGTGGCGCCGATTTTCGTGATCGGAGCGTTCCTGTTGCTGCCGTTTGTGGCAGGCGAGGGCGAGAAGAGCTGGCGGCGCCGCCCAGTGGCCGTTCTCTCAATGCTGCTGATCGCCGTAAGTCTGGCGTCGCTGACGAGCTTGGCCAACCGTACGCCCTGGTCACCGGTGATGGACGCTTGGAGCGGCGATCCGGTGCCACGCCCGGATCTGCAGGGGAGATCTCCTCTTGAGCTCCGAGGCGCGCTTGTCTTTCAGGACGAGCAGTGCCGCAACTGCCATTCGCTTGGCGGCGTAGGAGGGCAGCGCGGTCCTGCTTTGGACGCGGTGGCCACCACTCTGACTCAGGACCAATTGATCCGCCAGGTCCTGCAAGGTGGCGGCAACATGCCCGCGTATGGCAAGAATTTGACCCCGCCCGAGGTGACCGCTCTGGTCGCCTTCCTCGAAACCCTGCATCCCGTCGGAGAATTGCCCGCTCGCAATGCCTCGCAGAAAGAGATGGAGAATGCCGCTCCGTTGCCGCCGCAATCCGTTCGTTGACGAGGCCGGCCCGTGACCGGCAGTGCGCCAAGCCTTCTGGGTTCTTGGACAGCGCCGCTGTGGCCAACCTTGGCACTTTTGGCGGTTGTTCTTTTGTATCTCTGGGGTTGGCGCTTGCCTTCGAGAACTCCGAAACGCATCCCCGCCTGGCGATTGGCCGCGTTTTTTGCCGGCATCGCAGCCCTGTGGTTCGCCTTGACCTCCGCGCTTGATCTCTGGACGCAGTTCTTGCTGACTGCTCACATGGTGCAACATTTGCTGCTGATGTTGGTCGCGCCGCCACTCTTACTGCTGGGTTCTCCCGTCCTGGTTTTCTGGAGCGGGCTGGCGCGAAGGCGCGAGCCAGATCGGTGTGGCCCTTTCCGCTTCGCCGGTTGGGGTTGGATGCAACGCGTGGGACGCCCGCTTACGCATCCGATTTCAGCCGGCGTCCTCATGGTCGCGATCACCATCGTCTGGCACATCCCGCACGTGTTTGCGCTGGCGATGCGTTCGGCCGGGTGGCACTCTCTGGAAAACGCGACGTTCTTCGCCAGCGGCGTGCTTTTCTGGTGGCCGGTGATCCAGCCCTGGCCCAGCAAGCGACAGTGGCCCCGCTGGACCATCCCGCTGTACCTGCTTGGTGCCGACCTGCCAGTTTCGGTTCTTTCGGCCTACCTCGCTTTTTGCGACCACGTCGTGTATTCCTGCTACCTTGCCGTACCCCGACGGTTTGGCATTTCCGCTCTCAACGATCAAGTGGTCGCAGCAATGGTGATGTGGGTGGCCATGCTGCTGATTTTTGTGAGTGCCAGCGTGGTCGTGGTGATGGACCTATTCGAGCCGGTTGCTGCAAATGAGAGTTGCGCCGCGGATTCCCGTTTGCGCCCCGATCAGGTGACCCCGTCTGCGCCCTGACAAGGAAACACGTTGCTTTGCGGAAACTAAATCGCAGGCATCAATCCTTCAATCCCGTCGTCTTACGCCAGCAAATGGCCCATAGTTCGCACGCAATAACACACGCCACGCGGGCGAAATTCCGTTTGAACAGGTCACACTTTCCCAACTCTCGCAGAATCTGGAGCGGGAGAAGGGAATCGAACCCTCATTTCAAGCTTGGGAAGCTCGCGTTCTGCCACTGAACCACTCCCGCTCTGCAGCGAGCAGAATAACATTTCATGCGCTGAGGACTCAAGAGTGCCGGAGGCTGCCGTTCGGCTGGCGCAGATGATTTGCGTCGCCGATGCGCCGCTCGGAGATGCCGAAAGTCACAGTGACCGGAGAAAGAATGCGCCGTGGAAATTTCCAAATCGCGTGGCCGCCTTCAATCTGGGAAATGCCCTCCGATAGGCCGCTCAGACTCACGGGGACAATGGGAACATCGACTGCCTGCAGGATTTCGCGTTTCATTTCTTCCAATCCCGGCACCTGTTTCGTCGGTGCGAAATCACCGGCTGCGGCGATACACACAACTTCGCCCTTGTGGATCGCGCCGGCCGCTTCACGCAGGGAGTCTGGCAGCTCGCCAGTGCGCTGCAGAGGAGATATCGGGATCGCGCGAAGAATTCGCGCAAAGGGATGTACCGCCGGAAATTCATAGATGTCTCGATCCATTAAAAAGCGAACGTGCCGATCGGTGGAAGCGGTGAGCAGCAGCGCGTCGACGAATGACATATGGTTCGCCACGAAGAGCGCACCGCCGCGCTCGGGAATGTTCGCGCGGCCTTCGACGCGAATGCGATAGAGGGAGTGGGTCGCGAGCCAGAGGACAAAGCGAAGCAGCGAGTCGGGCAAGAGAACGACGGCACCAATGGTTGCGACGAGAGTAAGCGCCGAGCCGACCAGAAAAACCTGTGGTGGGTTCAGGTGGAGGACGACGGTGAACAAGTAATAGGCGCCGGCGGCGATTAGCCCGATTCCGATGAATGAAAGGACACCTGCCGTGGCGAGCACCGCTCCTCTGTGTTCAACCTCAGGGCGATGCTGAATGATCGCGTTTATGGGGACGGCGAAAAAACCTCCGAAGAATCCTAGTAGCGCCAGGACGATGAGGACTGAAATAAATGAAAGATGACTCGCGGCGAGAGTGACCGAAAAGACGGTGAGGCCAACGGCTCCGAAAGGAATCAGGCCGTATTCGACCTTTCCGCCGGACAAATACCCCGCGGCGAGGCTGCCTATGCCGATTCCGGCTGCCAATGCCGCCTGCAAGAGTCCGTTGCGAGTGTCACTGAGGTGAAGGATGTTCTTGCCATACAAAATAATGACGGGCTGGAGCAGCGCGCCAAGAAACCAGAAGTATGTGTTGCCCCACAGGGCGAGCCAGAGCACATGGTCTTTCCTCGCTGCCCGTGTTTCGCGCCAGACTTCAGCTACGAAATTTGGATGGAATTTTCGCGCTGGATTTGCGACTGGCACGCGCGAAATGCCCAGGCTAGTAAGTGTTCCGAAAATGGCGAGGGCAATGAAAATGAGGCCGGACCATCGCTGCCTTCCTCGGAAAATGTCGGAAAGATATCCTGATGCGATAGCGCCGGTTATGATTGCCAGAAAGGTGCCGAACTCGATGTAGCCGTTGCCCCAAGACAGTTTCTCTTCCGGAAGGATTTCCGGCAACAGACCATACTTCGAGGGCCCGAAGATCGCTCCTTGAGTGTCCAAGAGGAAAATTGCGGCGAATTCCAGCGGAACGTTCCGCCACGCCAGGCCGGCCAGGGCGCAGCCGGCCGAGCAAATCTCAAAAAGCTTTGTGCCAATGGTTACCGAGCGCTTGCTGAAACGGTCGGCGAAGTAGCCTCCGGCCATAGAGAAAACAATAAAAGGCATGGCAAAAACGATCATGACGATGGGGACAAGTCCGTTCTGTTGGTCTGGACTCAGGCCCAGGCCGAAGATGAGGAAAATGACCAGGCCCTTCAGCGCGTTTTCGCTGAAGGCGCCTTGGAACTGCGTGACGATCAGCGACCAAAACCCGATGCGCCAGTGGGGAGAGGTGCTGTGCTCGGACAAATGTGGTGTGTCGGCGGACATGGCTGGCCTCTGAGCGCGCCACCGCGAGAGCGCGCTCAGTTTGCCAAGTTCAGCGAGGAAACAGAAGTTTTATTTCGAGAGTTGTTACGGCGAGAAAACGCGAGCCGGTTGCGAGTCGCGCGCGATGCATCAAACTAGCGAGCGGTGACCGCAGCGACGCGGCGCTCCAGTGCAGCGGCGGCAAAATAGGCGCACAGGTTGGATTGTTGCTCAGCCCACTTGCGCGCGACCGATCCGAGCGGCGCGGCCAGGAATCCTGCGAACCGAATAGTCTGATAATAAACGGAAACGACGCGAAGGTCCCATTTGTCATCGCCAGGACTTGGCGCCAGACGTACGAGCCCTAGCAAACGATGGAATTGCGCCCCGGCGATCTCCGGAGATTGGATTCCGATGAGGTCGCGCGTTGCCGCCGAGAGTTCGACTTGGGCATAAGTCAAGAGAATCGAGCGACAGTAGGACATAAAGAATTGCATCAGGGCCGCGCAAGAGAACATGAGCATGAAAGCTGGGATCATCGTCTGCCTGGGGCCGTCGAGCGAACTGCGGCGAGAGGGCCTTCCTCCGGGAAGTTGGCGCCTGGATATGTCCGGGAACTGCGCCGCCGAGTGGCTAAGCGCGGCGGCGCGTTCCTGAACAGCCACCAAATTGAATCTTTGTAGTCAACGCTCTTCATCGTTATTTTGATCCGATGCGCGGAGAATACGAGCACCGCGTCGGGCAAGGTTCTGATTGCAAGCGAAGGGCCGCTATGAAGTTAGGGAGTGCGGTGAGCGGTGTGGCAAAGTACTAGAACTATTTTTCACGGCGCTGACGGATGTTGCGTGTTTACGTAGGTCGCCGTGCTTGCAAAAATTGCGTAGTACTTTTCTGCAGAACGTGTGGCGTTGTGGATCTGTTTCGGTGTGACACGCGAGTGTCGTCCCGGAGCAAAACGGAGAAAGGACCTGGTTGATCACGAGCCTCTCGGCCCGTTATTGCTGGCACAAAACTCCTACACTTTGGGGCTGCAAACGTATTAGGATTGCGGGCTCGCAATTACTACAGGGCTTAGTAGTCATGGAGGGTTTTCGAAATGGCGCAATACCGCCGCAGTGTGTTGCTATTTGCGCTTGGCATGGCCATTTGCGGACTGTTTGGTACGGGAATGGCGCACGCGCAGACGCTTGATCAGACTTTGTGGTCCGGGATGAAGTGGCGATCGATCGGCCCATTTCGCGGCGGACGA
>JASHQB010000025.1 GCA_030037775.1 Candidatus Acidiferrales bacterium | reverse complement strand
ACATTCCAGGCGTGCAAAAAAGCCCAGATGCGAGAAGGCATAAAACTGCGCAACGACTCTTTCGCTCTCTTGATCCGATACTTTCCTTGGAGGTACAAGCTGCCGGCGGAGCGAGGCCGCGCAAACTGAAAATTCGCATACCTGCCCAGCTGGGCGCCCCAGCGCGTCTTGGAATCGGTCACGCCTCCGAGGAAATCGTATTTACGAATCCCCTCTCCAATCAGCGTCTGCAGGGCATGTGCGCAGAGCACATATCCAACACTGTCTTTTGCGAAGGCTGGGTCAAAGCCCGCCTGAAGTGCATAGACAACACTTCTAAACCGAAATCCAAATTGCGCCGCCACCGGCTTTTCATCCAATTCTAAAAGCCAAAACTCCAATTGTTTGCGCGACAGCAGAAGGCTCGCTAAATCCAAATAGAACCGGCGGCGCCTCGGCGAGTTGAAGGATCCGGGCTGGCCACACGCCTTCCAACGCAACTGGTGCAATTCAAACAGAGATTCGAGGTCGCGTTCGAGGTCTTGAAACTGTGAGCACCGGCGGTACTGCACGCGGTACAGCCTCTCCAAACGTCGCTTTAAACCACGAACGTTCCCTCGCTCTCTGGCGGAAAGCTGCTTGAGATACAAGTCCCAAGTATCCGGCAGAGATATGGAAGAGCAAGGCGTGAAAGTCGTGACCAGGGTCCAACCGCGCTCCTTCAAATGCATCGGCAGGCGGTGCGCCAGCGGCGAATCCTCCGGCACAGTATTCCATTCGCAGAAATCCCATTGCCGCGAATGTCCGTCCAAGTGCTGCAATAGGCCATGCAGGAAATCTTCTTCGTATTCCGGCAAGACCGGCAAATCTAAGTTGTCTGAGTCCTTGCTTCCATCGCCCATCAACCGCGCGATTTTCCATTGCAAACCGGCGGAGCGAAGCATGGAAAACGACAGCGGAGCGATTCCCGCCAGGCGGGCTGAGGAATTCTGAAACGATACCACGTGCAAACGCTGGCCGTCGCCGAATGCGCGCCACCAGGGCGCCAGCCACTCCCACGACGAAAAGATCGACGCCTGGGGCAAGGAAGCAAGCAATTCTTCCCAGATGGGACGCAGTGGCTCAAGTTCTTCCAGCGTCTCAACAACTCGAATTTGGAGAGGGTGTGGGGACACGTGCGTTTCCACTTCACGCAACTCGCTGGCCGCTTTGAGTTCCTTGGATCTCCAAGTGGACAAGGCTCGCGAAGCGCCCCAGGGGCGTTCGAGACTTCAACTGTAGCTTCGTCTCGAAATACAAGGGATAGAGCACGTTTACCAAGCGGTCGAAGATTGGAGCAGCCGACCCGTCCCCATTCGATGCCGTTTCATAACCCAGGTCTTTGAGAAGCCCTCCATAGAGAGCTTCAAACGAAGCCGCATCTTGCGGGCTAAGTTGCTGCTTCCACCGTTGCGCGGGACTGAAGCCGCCTGCGGCAGACTCGAGCTCGTGGGACGAATTGGGCCGCGCCACCACTCCTACCGGAGATTGCAAAATGCGTTCGTAGTTGAGGTCCTGCTCGAGGAAGGAACCCAGTTGGGCGAGAGTTTCATGGGGATGGACAACCAGATCCTCGAAGCGAACCTCCATATAATTGGCCGCAGCTCTCTGACCGTTCACTCTTCCCTTCGTAACCATCCATTGCCAGAATGCACCCATTATCAGAATTCGCCGGCCGGAATCCCACGGCAGATAAGGTATCCAATTCTTTTTGCTCAGTCCAAAGGCGACGTCCCGGCCGTCACGAACGATATGAACAAATAGAGCCTCGGGAATTTCTTCGTGAATGCTAGGTATGTGGAAAGCATTGTCGGGATCATAGGCGGCCCACCGTTCTACGCCTTGCCTCCGGGCGATCTCGCCCATGACGATCCGATAAAATTCACCTCCCGAGTTGCATCTCTCCAGGATCTGTGACTTGATCTGCTCAGCTTCCAAACCGGAACGCTGGAATGCCTTGCTGCGCAACCAAACTTCCATAAGTTTCCGACGATGACTGAGGCTACTTAGGTCGCCAAATCGCGGGATAAGCGTGGGGTGCACACCTAAGGCATCCGAGTATTTTGCGAATCCTCCCGCGGACATCAACATGTCGTAGAGAAGATTCGTTCCCGAACGATGGCAGCCAAGCACAAAGACCGGCGCCTTGCTTCTGTCTGTCGCTTGTGTCAATGGGCCTTCCTCATCCGTACGATCGCGAGTTCCTCGACATACCGCACACCTAGACGGCGCTCGGCCCCGAAACCGGCAGCCCGAACAACCTTGCAACCGGGCCATTCAGTCCAGGGCCACAGGCAATCAATCCCGGCAGCAAAGCATTCCTATTGTTAAACGAGAGAACCGAGTCGTCGGGCGTGCGCACGATCCCACCACCCGCCAGCACCAGGGCCACGCCCGCCGCAATATCCCATTCGTGCTTCGGGGACAGCGTCCACGTAGCGTCGACCAGGCCCGCAGCCACTTGTGCAAGCTTGTATGCCACCGAGCCGGTCGGCCGAATCTCGAAGGATTGTCCCTGAAACTTCTGCCATTCGCCACGCTTGATCTCGCTGCGGCTGGCCAGGATAACGGCGCCATCCAGGCTTGCTCTTGGGCTCGCGCGGCGCGGCCGGCCGTTGTAACTGAGCCCCATGCGTCCAGAACCCAAAAAGACTTCTTTGGTTGCGGGATTACAAATCCCGCCGGCGATAGCTCTTCCCTTTTCCACCATCGCCACAGAAATGCACCATTCGGGAATGCCGGCAACAAATTCGCGGGTACCATCCAAAGGGTCTACGATCCAGACTCTCTCTTTTTCCAGGCGAGAAAAATCGTCGACGGTTTCTTCTGAAAACCAACCTTCGCCGTCGCGCAAGAGGGTCTTCTCTAGAGCGAGATTGACCGCGCGGTCGGCTTCTGTGACGGGATCATCCCCGCGCTTGTATTCGACGCTGATTGTCCGGCCCACGTGGGGGGCGATAGCGACCATCGCCTCTCTCAGCGCCTCTTCGATTCGTCTTTCCACGTCGAAATCGCTGCCCACTCCCCGCGCCAACTGCTGGTCCGCCAACGTCATTCCAAACCTCCGCTAAATGCTGCCTCCCGCCGCCGGCCATTAACATCCGGCCGCTTCATTGCTCCCACCTATGAATCCTTCCCTTTCCAGATACAGAAAGACCTCCTGTGCGGACTCTTCAGGACTCATCTCGTTCGTATCGATTACGACCTCGGCGTCTGCAGGTGCCTCATAGGGGTCGGAAATTCCGGTGAACTGCTTCACGATACCGGCGCGGGCCTTCGCATAAAGACCCTTGCGATCCCGCGCTTCGCACGCATCCAAAGAAGTTGATAAATGCACCAGGATGAATCCCCCAAGGGGGTCAATCATTCCTCTGACTTCCTTCCGGATGGCGTCATAGGGCGCGATGGGAGCACAAATGGCAATTCCACCGTTTTTGGTAATCTCGGAGGCGACATAGCCGATGCGGCGGATATTGATATCCCGATGCTCCCTCGAGAAACCCAGCTCGGACGAAAGGTGCTTGCGCACCAAGTCTCCATCGAGCAGGGTGACCGGTCTTCCACCCATCTCCAGGAATTTGGTCATCAAGATTCTGGCGATTGTCGATTTGCCGGAGCCCGAAAGTCCGGTGAAAAATATCGTAAAGCCCTGGCGATGCCGCGGAGGATAAGAGCGCTGAAGTTCGCGAACCACCTCAGGAAATGTAAACCACGAAGGGATCTCGCTGCCGGCGGCAAGCCTGCGCCGCAGTTCCGTTCCCGATATGTTTAACACCCGCGCGCCGGCGGGAACCTCATCCTCAGGAACGTATCGGTCTTCGTCCTCGAGATAGACCATCATCTGGAAGGGCACCATCGTGACCCCGATCTCCGACTCATTCTTGCGCAGCAATTCTTGCGCGTCGTAGGGACCATAAAAAGGCTTTCCGTTCTTGCCGTCGTTGCCCGGCCCGGCGTGGTCGCGCCCCACAATAAAATGACTACAACCATGATTCTTTCGAATGATGGCATGCCAGAGCGCCTCACGAGGACCGCCCATGCGCATGGCCAGTGGCAGCAGAGCCAGCCTTACCGTATCCTTCGGGTACTTGGGCAGAAGCTCCTGATAGCAACGTACGCGAACGTAATACTCGACGTCGCCCGGCTTGGTCATGCCCACCGAGGGATTGATCAGCAGGTTCGCGCCGACCTGTTTGGCCGCGCGCAGCGTCAACTCCTGATGTGCCCGGTGCATGGGGTTTCGGGTTTGGAAAGCAACGATTTTCCGCCAACCGAGCCGATTAAACTCAGCCCGCAACTCAGCAGGCGTGAGGCGCAAAGAGCGGAAATCGTAGTGATGCGGATTTTCAATTCCCTCCAAGCTCCCACCCACATACCAGGGATACGCCTTTTGAAGAATATGAGCCACGCCGGGATGATTCAGGCTGACCGTTCCATAAACGGATTCTGCCTCATGTTTGAGGTCAGGTTGCCAGATCTCCTCGACGTGCAGGACGGCCAACATAACTCCTTCCGGGTCGCGCAGGGCCACCAGACTGCCCGGTTTTATCGAGCGCGCAAACTCCTCGGTGACGTCGAGAGTGATGGGAATCGGCCAAAGTTTCC
Organism: Candidatus Acidiferrales bacterium; assembly: GCA_030037775.1. Taxonomy (GTDB): domain Bacteria; phylum Acidobacteriota; class Terriglobia; order Acidiferrales; family UBA7541; genus DAHUXN01. The sequence goes on along the minus strand of JASHQB010000025.1, from coordinate 8,588 downwards.
CATCCGCCAGCCGCATGCTGTTGCAAACACTTTCGTAATCGGCGCGGCACATGAATCCGCGAAGTGGCGAGAACCCGCCGTTCAGCAGAAGCTCTGCATCGCAGATCTGACGCGGAGTCAAATCCCAAGACGGCCAATCCCTGGACTTGGCTTGGATCTCGGCCAAACGTTCTGAACCGGCCATCAGGTCCACAAGCTCTCCTCCATGCGGGGCATTCAGGTGTTTTTCCATTTTTCAGTGCTCTCCTAGTTATGAGAAATTCGTTCCCCGAGCGGGTTATTGATCCACCTGCGGAAGTTCCGCAATGGACTTCGAAAGGCCTATCTTCAAAGCCTTTTTCTCTGCGTATTCTTCCACCACCCGATCGAATATCGCTTCACAATCTTTAGCCACCCGCTCCCAACTGTAATGCTGCTCGACCAGGTTGCGGGCGGCAGAGCCCAGCTCATGGCGACGGGACTCATTCTGCAGAAGCCCAACGACGTGTTCGGCGAAATCATCCGGCTCATCGGCGAGAAGAACATCCTTGCCGTGGGTGACCGGCAGACCTTCGGCTCCGATCTTCGTCGACACAACCGCTTTTCCCATCGCCATCGCTTCGAAGATTTTCAGGCGTGTTCCGCTGCCAACCCTGAGCGGTACCACGTAGACCGAACCGCGTCCCATGTACGGCCGCACGTCTTCCACCGTGCCCGTCACTTTGATGTTCGGCTCCTTTTCCGCCATCCTTCTTACCGCGGCGGATGGACTGCGTCCGACGACCCAAAGTACTGCGCCGGGAACTGACTGTCGAATCTTGGGAAAAATCGTCTGCGCAAAAAAAGTGATGGCGTCCTCATTCGGCCGCCAGTCCATCGATCCCGTAAAAACAAGGTTGTTGGCTTCTTCCATGGCCGGCAGCGGCTGGAAATAACGAGTATCGACACCCGTCGCTATCGCAGTCGTCTTCGCAGCGTCCGAAAACTTACAAAAGTACTGGCGATCCGACTCGGAAACCGTTAGGACGTGATCGGCCAATAGACTGTACTTACGCTCCATCCTAAGAGTGGTTCGATATTCTCTCCACCATACCACCTTCCAAGCTGGATTTCGTTCCACCTCGAAATGACGCCGCCAAATTGTGGCTTCCACATTATGCGTGAACAAGACCTTGGGCACGTCTGCGTTCCACGGAACGACCGGTGCCGCCAGAACAAAGTCGCAAACGATCAGGTCAAATTTTTCCTGATTGATCAGCAGGCGTAGGTCGCGCAACATTTCCGGACGGCAAAAGCGGACAACCGAATGCGGTTGAGCCGAAAGAAAATTCCTTGCATACGCTGCGCGCCCGGCCCAGCTGCCCCGGTCCGGCGGTTTGACCGGCCAGCGGATCAATTGCGCAAACTGAGATTCCAGCTTTGCGTGACAGTCATTCTTCTCCGCTGCATAAAATAAAGCGACCGTGATGGGATGCCGAGCAGAGAGTGCTCGCAGGATTTGGTAGCTGCGAATCTTGCCGCCGGTGTTCGGCGGTACCAGGCCACCGGATTTGACCCACAAAATCTTCAAACGAGATATCCCCTACCAGCAAATTCCCTCATAATGCCGTTCCCCAGCGAGGCGGCGTGACTTGTCCAGATTGACAAGGTCGATCACCACCTGATCCTTATTCAGGTAGGAAGCGAGACTCCCGGAATCGGCTTCACGAGTTCCAATGACCAGCACCTCGCTAGACGTCACAACGCTCTTCCAATCCTGCACCAGCAGCGACCCTATGTGCGGAATGAATTCCTCGATATAGCGGCGATTCGAACCTACCAGTTTTCCCAACGAAACATTCTGGTCCCAGATCTGAATCTCGCAACCTTCCCCAAGCAAGCGCTTGACCAGCTGTATCAGCGGACTTTCCCGCAGATCGTCTGTACCAGACTTAAAGCTCAATCCCAACACACCCACTTTTTTCTTTCCGCAACGTAGTACCGCCTCTGCCGCTCTCTCAATGTGCTCTTTGTTGCTCGGGAGAATCGCCTCCATCAGAGGCAGTCGAAGATCAATCTCCTTCGCGCGATAGGTGAGCGCGCGAATATCCTTGGGTAAACAGGACCCTCCGAAGGCAAAGCCGGGAAGCAGGTAGGCAGCGGACGTGTTGAGCCTTGCGTCGGCTGTAAAGATCTGGAATACGGATTCCGTGTCCACGCCGACCTTCTTGCAAAAGGTTCCTACTTCGTTGGCGAAGGTGACCTTCAATGCATGATAGGCGTTCGATACGTACTTTGCCGCCTCGGCGGTCGGAATTGTGGTTTCAAAAATCTTCCCGGGAACCCACTGATAAAGTTCCCGCAGCAACTTGACCTGTTCCGGGTTTGAGGCTCCCAATATTGTAACCGCAGGCTCAAAAAAATCCGCTACCGCGCTCCCTTCCCTCATGAACTCGGGGTTGTAGCAGACACCGAAATCCACTCCACACTTCTTCTTACTGGCACCCTCGAGCGCCGGGATCAATACCGACTCTGTCGTTCCGGGAATGACCGTGCTTCGAAAAACGATTACATGGTACTTCTGCTTCCGCGCGATGCCCTCGCCAATCTCTTGGCAGGCTCGCTGGAGATGACTTACATCGATGCGACCGTTCATTTCGCTCGGTGTGCCGACACACACGATCGAGAGTTCGGATTCGCAGACCGCGCGAACGGCATCCGTTGTTCCGTGCAAACGGCCGGCATTGCGCGATTCCTTAACGAGCTCGTTAATCCCCTTTTCCAGAACCGGACTGGCCCCGGAATCCAGCGTCTCGACCTTCGCCGCGTCGATGTCCACCCCAATGATCCTGTTTCCCCGATGAGCCAAGCAAGCGGCCGTGACCGATCCCACATAACCTAGCCCGAAAACACTCAGCGACCGTGATATCGCGCTCAAGGATTCAGACCTCCAGTTGAACTCTGTATTCTGAGGCAGCACGGCAAGGAAGCAATCCCCCTGCCGAAATACCCCAGAATGAAAATTCTTTTTCTATTGTAAGTATATGATTTTATGTGCCTTAAATTTGTGCCGTCCAGTGGAACGACATCTCAGTAGCAAAAACCCCCCAAAATGTGCAATTATTTTACACTTTCTCGGGTATTTTTTCCGAACTCCGGGGCGGAACATCAAGTCATCTCATTGCTAAATCCTTTTGTTTCTGATAGAAATGGATGGACCTCCGCATGGAGGCTGCGGGGGCAACGGTTGCGGATTCGGCAACCCAAGTGCTCGCATCCCCGTGTAACAACCACCTTGTGCGTGAGGCCGCAGCCCTCGTTCTCACAAGTTCAGCGGGCACCTTGCCGAAATAGGGGATGCTTGGGAAGTGCTGCCTAGGACGATGAGCCAGAGCGGTCGAAACCTCCGGAAGAGATTACGGCAGGCGACTTGGGCGGAAGTCACGACGCGCGCTCGGCAGGCAACGGCGAAGCGTTGGGATTACGCCGCTTACCGCCTGGGCATCGGCTTCAAGGACCCGCAACTACGAACTTCGCCGGCTCACCGTGGCCGTTTTTTCTTTTCGAGCGAGGAACTCCCCGCGATCTGCGCAACGCTTCGCCAGAAACTTCCCGAGCGAGTGCAGGAAATACAGGAGTCCGCAGAACGGATTTGCACTCACCGCTTCGATCTTCTCGGCTATGAAGGCCTCGACTATGGGCCTCGGATTGACTGGCACGCCGATTTGGTTCATTCCAAACGCGCTCCGCTAAAGCCTTGGTTCAGAGTTCGCTACTTAGATTTCAACGAGGTCGGCGACTCGAAGATCACCTGGGAATTGAATCGTCACCAGCATCTCGTCACACTCGCCAAGGCCTATCTTCTCACCAAAGATACTCGCTATACCGAGGAGCTGTTTCGTCTCTGGTACGGTTGGCGGGAGCAGAATTCCTATCCGCTCGGAATCAACTGGGCCAGCAGCCTGGAGGTGGCCTTTCGAAGTCTTTCGTGGATCTGGATTTATCACCTTCTGCAAGATGCTCCAGTCTTGTCCCAAACCTTCCCAAGCGATTTGATTGCTGGTCTCGCCTTGCACGGCCGCCACATTGAAAAGTACCTATCAACCTTTTTTTCTCCCAATACTCACCTGTTGGGCGAGGCCGTAGCGCTTTTTTTTCTGGGGACCCTTTTCCCCGCGCTACCCAACGCCCACAGGTGGGGAAAGAAGGGTTGGCAAATCATCCAAGAACACGCGGTTGCACAAGTGCGGGCCGACGGTATGTACTTTGAGCAGTCGCTGCACTACCACGTTTACGCTCTCGATTTTTTCTTGCATGCACGAACGCTTGCCACCGTAAACCAGATGCGCATCGCCGCCGAGTTGGACGCGACGATCGTCAAGATGCTCGAGGCTCTTTGCACGCTCAGCCAGGCAGGCTGTCTTCCTCATTTCGGCGACGACGATGGTGGACGCGTCTTCGATCCGTCACGAAATCGGGCCGAGCATCTTCTCGATCCTCTGTCCACCGGCGCTGCGATATTCATGCGCGGCGATTTCAAGGCTGCGGGAACGCTTTGCGAGGAAGCCCTCTGGCTCTTGGGCAACGATGGAATCGCTCGTTTTGATTCTTTAGTGGAGACAAAGCCCAAAGCTTCCTCGGCGCTTCCCGCGAGCGGAATCTACGTGCTGGCAGACCACACTGCAGGTCAACAGTTAGTCTTCGACGCAGGCCCACTGGGCTCCGGCCGCGCAGGGCATGGTCATGCAGATGCTTTGAGCGTGAATCTTTCCATCGCGGGCCGTGAATTCTTGACCGATCCCGGAACTTTTTCCTACGTTTCGGCGGACATCGACCGAAACCTGCTAAGAGGGACTGGCGCGCACAATACGGTGCGCATCGATGGCGTCGACCAGGCTGAACCCGACGGGCCTTTCGGCTGGCGAGAGCTGCCGCGCGTGAGCTTGGAAGCGTACCACCGTGGCGAAACATTTAGCCTGCTCATCGCCGATCACTCCGGTTATCGAAGGCTGCCAGGCGGCGTTGTACACCAACGCGCGGTTTTCGAAGCGAAATCTGGGTTTTGGTTCCTGCGAGACGTCATCCGTGGTGGCGGAGAACATGAACTCGAGCAGTTTTGGCATTTCGCACCAGGGCTCGAAGTCAAGACGGAGGTAGATGGCTCGTTCACGATTCAGGATTCCCACAGAGACCACGGCCTCGCGCTGCTGACTGCAGAAAAGCAAAGTCCCCAAAGCCACATGGAAGAAGATTATTGGTCGCCGAGCTATGGCCACGCGATGAGCTCTTTTACGCTTCGTCTTTCGCGGAGGAGCATGTTGCCATCGGAATTCGCGACCCTCCTCATCCCGTTGCCGCGCTCTCGCACTGACAGAGGCCGCTTGATGCGCCTCAATCCAGAGGCGATGGATTCCAGTTTTCGTTGTTACAGATACGACGCTCCCGGCGAGACTCATCACTTTTTTTTTAACGATTCCGGATTAGAATGCCGTGCTGGCTTCTGGCAGAGCAACGCTCGATTCTTCTACTGTGCAACTTCGCCCAAAGGAAACCTTCTTCGTTGGATTGTTTGCCGAGGCAGCTTTCTCACCGTGGGTGGCCACGCGCTCCTCGATGAAGCCGAAATGGTAGAGTGCAGGGAATGGGCCGACAATTCCGTCGCAAACGGAGAGACATTGGCGCCAGAAAATCGTCCCACTGATTTGCACGGACATGCCCACGGAGCGGATAAGGCTCTGGTGCGTACAATCGGCGAAGAAGCAGATACCACGAGGGACCGGTAGTTATGTGCGGAATCTGCGGGATTTACAATCTGGATTCTCGAGTGCCAATCGACCGCGTGGCCCTCGAGGCGATGAACGCGCGGATCGCCCATCGCGGCCCGGATGACCAGGGTTTCTACGTCTCCGGCAATTTGGGCATCGCCATGAGGCGCCTCAGTATTGTCGACCTCCAGACCGGCCAGCAACCGGTGACAAACGAAGACGAAACCATTTGGCTGGTTTACAACGGTGAGATTTACAACCACGCGGCATTGCGCGCCCAACTCGTCGACCAAGGCCATCGTTTTCGAAGCCGCAGCGACACCGAGACGATTGTCCATCTGTACGAACAATATGGGACCGGCTGTGTAAACCATCTGCGCGGGATGTTCGCCTTTGCGCTCTGGGATTCACGACGGCAACGTCTGTTTGTGGCGCGCGACCGCCTCGGCATCAAGCCGCTCTATTATCGGCTTACTCGCGATAGTTTTTTGTTTGCTTCAGAAATCAAGGCCATCCTGGCGCATCCATCTGTCCGCACCGAATTCAACTTGCCCGTTCTCCCAGAATACCTGGCCTTTGGCTATCTCGCAGGTCCGCAAACCCTATTTCACGGGATTCAAAAACTGCCTCCGGGCCATACCCTGGAGATAGATGCCACGGGAAACGTCAGCCTTCGAGAGTATTGGGATTTGCCACACGATGCAACGGCCGCAACTCAATCCGAAAAGGAATGTGTAGAGACTTACCGCGAAATGCTGGAATGCGCCGTCCAAAGCCACCTCATGAGCGACGTTCCCCTTGGAATGTTCCTGAGCGGAGGGCTTGATTCGAGCGCAATTGCGGCTTTGATGACGAAGCTTCGGCGCGAGCCCATCGAAACCTTTTCCGTCGGATACCAAGAAGAAGCTTTTAGCGAACTGCCCTATGCTCGCGCCGTGTCCCAGCATATCGGATCGAACCACCATGAAGTTCGGGTGAGCTTTCGACAGTTCTTGGACGCTCTTCCCAAGCTGATCTGGCACGAGGATGAGCCGCTGGTTTGGCCTTCGAGTGTGTCTCTGTATTTCGTCTCCCAACTTGCACGTGAGCGCGTAAAAGTGGTTCTGACCGGGGAAGGAAGTGACGAAACACTTGCCGGCTACACCCGGTACGCGTGGACTCTCTGGAACGCCAAGTTTGACCGCGTCTATCGCCAACTGACCCCCGAGACCCTGCGTCACTCGCTTCGGGCTTTGATTGCCCATTCCTCGCTGGCCTCTTCTGGCCTGCGGCGAAGGCTGCAACATTCGTTCCTCGGCAAAGACGGGGCGTCCTGGGAGTCTTTTTACTTTGACAATTTTTACTCCGCCTTTTCGGCCTCTGCCCAAGAAGAGCTTTTGGGCGACCGTGCCGCGCAAGTGGCCGGACCGATTTATGAAGATTCCCTGGCCTTCTGGAGGAAATCATCTGGTGAGATCCTTCCGCGGCTCCTTTACACCGACATCAAGACCTATCTCGTCGAGCTGCTTATGAAGCAAGACAACATGAGCATGGCGGCTTCCATCGAAAGCCGCGTTCCGTTCCTCGACCACCCCCTCGTCGAATATGCCCGGCGGATTCCACCGAGGTTCAATGTCCGGGGGCTATCCGGGAAATGGATTTTGAAATCGGCGGTAAAGGATTTACTCCCTGACGAAATTGTCCATCGGAAGAAAATGGGATTCCCCACGCCGTGGCGTGGCTGGCTGGAGGGAGCTCATTTGGCGGATGTGGAGAAGCTCCTGACAGAGCCCAGGAGCCTGAGCCGGGGGCTCTTCAGGTCCCAAGCCGTAGAACGGTTGTTCACCGAGCATCGCGCGCGATTGCACGATCACGGCGACCGGATTTGGCGCCTGTTGAATCTGGAACTCTGGCTCCGAATATTCTTCGACGGCGAATCAACCGCAATCGTAAGCTGTTCGGAAGCCACGGCAGCGCACCAGTGAGAAATCTTTCGATCCCTCTCGCCATGCGCAGACTTATCTTTCGGTGCGGCGCGGCAACTTTCTCGAGGGCAACCGGCATTCCGATTCCAAATTGCTGGGGCCGTTAAAGCCATTGAACCTACGACTCAGAGCGCTAAAAAACATAAGCAGCAGCTGGCTCTCGCTGGGTGTGAACGTCGTCGTCAGCATTATCCTCACACCCTTAATTCTCCATCACCTCGGTGACAGCGCGTACGGCCTATGGGCACTGGTCTTCTCATTCGCTGGATATTTCAACATTTTCGATTTCGGACTCAGTTCGGCGGTGATTCGCTATGTGTCGCGTTTCAACGCGATGCGGGATTATGAACAGCTGACGAAGTACGTCAACTGCGTCCTGTTTGTGTTCACCTGCATTGCCGTTTTCTTGCTGATGGCGACCCTGGTTGTTTCGTGGTATGTGAACACGATATTCCACATCTCCCCGGCGCTGCACCACACGGCTCGTCTTCTGTTCCTCCTGGTCGGCTGCATGTTCGCATTGCAGTTTCCCGGGGACGTATTCGTAGGCGTTTTGGAAGGAATGCAGGAATTCTGGTGGGAGTACCTTGTCAAAACAGTTGCCGGCGTTCTCCGTCTGGTCCTGATTACGGCTGTCCTGGAACGCGGGCTGGGGCTGCTCAGTATTTCGATGGTTGCGATCGGCCTCTCCCTGGCGAGTTACATTGCGTACATCGTCATTGCTTATCGCCGGCTTCCGCTGCGCTTCTCTCCGAAGCTCCCCGACTTCGCGACCCTCAGGGAAATCATGGCTTACTCCGCGACCACATTCACCTCGATTGTGGCCGGCGGCTTTACGGCAACCGCTGGCAACACCATCATCGGAATCTTTCTGACCACCGCCGATATCACTCCCTTCGCG
>JASHQB010000272.1 GCA_030037775.1 Candidatus Acidiferrales bacterium | reverse complement strand
CGCTTGGTGGCGAAAGCAGAGAAAATGACGGCCGGCGGCGAGAGGAGCTTCGCCGCGGCGCGCCAGCCAGCGAGGCGCGGAAAACGGCCGCGGCCAGCGCCCCGGGCGCGGAAATAATTGCGCATGGCGCGAGACGGCAAGGACCGCGACGAGATTCGCGAGTTGCTCGAAAGCAGCAAGACCATCGCGGTGGTGGGACTTTCGTCGAGTCGAATGCGGCCGAGCTATGGCGTAGCCGAGTACATGCAGCGCGCCGGGTATAGAATCATTCCCGTGAATCCCAACGAAGAAGAAGTCCTGGGCGAGCCGGCGGTCGACCGTCTGGAAGATATTCGCGAAAAAGTTGATATCGTCGATGTCTTCCGCCGCCCAGAGTTCGTGCCCGAAATTGTTGACAGCGCCATCGCGATAGGAGCCAAGGCGCTGTGGCTGCAGGAGGGCGTGATTCACGAAGCGGCGGCCAAGCGGGCGCGCGACGCGGGCCTGTTTGTGGCGATGGACCTGTGCATTATGAAGGAGCACGCGAAGCGGTCTCGGTGACAGAACGGTAACGGTGAAACAATGAAACGGATGCGGCGGGAAAAGCAGAAAAGATCACGTTGGGCGGCGCTGGCCGCGATTTGTGCGCTGGCGCTCGTGTACGGCGTGGCGAGCGCGCAGGTGGCGCAGAATCCAAAGGCCGAGGGCGGCCGCTGGTGGAAAGACGTGAGCTTTCTGGCCGGCGACGATCTGCAAGGGCGCATGACCGGAAGTGGAGGGTATCAGGCGGCCGCGGGATACGTGGCGGGGAGATTCAAGGACGAAGGATTGACGGCCGCCGGCACGGTGGGATTTTTTCAGCCGGTGAAGTTCAAGAGTTTAACCCTCGATGAGGCGTATTCGTCGGTGGAATTGATTCACGGAAGCGACACGACGCCGCTGACGCTGGGCAAGGAAGTGATTTTGTCGGCGACGGGCGATTCCGGCGACGAACTCACCGCCGACGCAGTGTTCGTTGGATACGGAATTTCGGCGCCTGACGCGAATTACAATGATTTTGCGGGTTTGGATTTGCGCGGGAAGATCGCCCTTTATTTGACCGGCGGGCCGGACACCATCAAAGACCCACTGCGCGCGCACGAAGAATCGTCCGGCGAACGCTGGAAAGCGATGAAAGCCGCGGGCGCGATTGGCAGTGCGGCGATATTGAATCCGGCGAATCAGGAAGTGCCCTGGGAGCGAATCGCGGGCAATCGGCGCAGGCCCTCGCTGCAATTGGCGGACGCGAGCTTGCGGAGAGATGAAGGGAGGGAAGTTTCGCTGTCCATCAATCCGGAGGACGCCGACGAATTCTTCGCGGGTTCGGGGCACACCATGGCGGAGATTCTGGCGGACGTCAAAGGGAAGCAGACGCTGCCCAAGTTTCCGCTGGCGGTGAGAATTCACGTCAAGATCAAGGTGAATGAAACGGACATGGAATCGCCGAACGTGGTCGGCGAGCTGGAAGGCTCCGACCCGGAACTGAAGAAACAGTTTGTGGTGGTCAGCGCGCATCTCGACCATCTCGGAGTCGGCGCGCCCGTGAACGGAGACGACATTTACAACGGCGCAATGGACAACGCGGCGGGGGTGGCGGCGCTGATTCAGATCGCGCGCGATTTTCACGAATCGAAGGCCAAGCCGAAACGCTCCGTGATTTTCGTGGCGTTGTGCGGCGAAGAGGAAGGCGAATTAGGCTCGTGGTACTTCGCGAACCATCCGTCGGTGCCGCCAGAGGGAATCGTTGCGGACATCAATATGGATATGTTTTTGCCGCTCTTTCCGCTCGAATATCTGCAGGTGCAGGGGCTGGACGAATCGACGCTGGGAGACGACATTCGCGCCGCTGGGCTGGCGGACGGCGTGAAAGTGATCGCGGACGAGCAGCCGGAAGCCAATCGTTTTATTCGCAGCGATCAGTACAGCTTCGTGCAGAAAGGAATTCCGGCGCTGGCGTTCAAATTCGGCTACGAGAAAGGTTCGCCGCAAGAGAAGATCTTCAACGACTGGGTGCATACGCACTATCACGAGCCATCGGACGACATCTACCAGAAAGTGGATCAGGAGGCCGCGGGGAAATTTTGCTATTTGATTTACATGCTCGCGGATCGCGTGGCCGACGATGCCGCAGCGCCAACCTGGGAGCCAACGAGCTTCTTCCGCAGGTTCGCGGCAAAGTAAGCCTTCCCCAGGCAGAGTGGGCCTTTGCAGCGAACGCCTCTGATTTCGGCGTTTAATTCACGAGCGATCAGCGCAGCGGATAGATTTCCACGTGGTTGGAGCCCGGCTCGGCGACGGCAATCAGGTGCGCGTCTGGCGAAACGGCAAAAGAGCCGAAAATCAGATCGTGCAGTATTGGGGCGAGATTTCCATCGGGAATTGAGAGCCACACCAGATCATTGGAGTCCTTTTCCACGCCGCGCTTCAGCAGCAGGCGATTTTCCTCCGCCCCCCACGCGAATGTGCCGTAAGCGCAATGAACGGTGACGGCGGCTTGCGGGTGATCGAGAGAACGGATTTCGAGCGTCTCGCCATCCACGAAATACGCGACTTTGTCTCCGGTGGGCGATAGCGAAAGCTGGCCGAGATAGGCGGGGAGGTCGGCAAGCGGTGTGTCCGTTTGGTGAATCAGATCCAGGCGGACCAGCTTGGCCGGCTCGTCGAAAGCATTGTCGTGCTCGATGGCTACGGCGCTATTGCGGGCCGCATCCCAAGCGACAGCGGTAAAAAGGTGCCCGGGGAAAATCGGGCCGCCTTTGCCGTGGTGCGGGTGGGTGAGCCCGATCTGGTAGAGCAGATCGGATTCGTCAGAGGGAAGCAGATAGACAACGGTCTCGTCATCGGCGAGCCAGGTTGCCTGGACTGCGTCTTCGATGACGCTCGTTTTGGTGCCCTCGACGGGGATTTCCTTGCCTTGGACGGTCATCAGGTCGACCAGCTTGCTTTCCTGGATGGAGCCCTGGGGATCGGTTAATTCCGCGATGTTCATTTGGACCGTCAGCTGGTCGCCGCTGGGAGAAAAAGCGATGCGGCGAATCTTGAAGCTGAAGGGAATCTCGGTCTGCACGAGCCGCTGGCCGTCGACGATTTCTTTGCGTTTTTTGCCGTCGCTCGAGACGGTCCAGATGTTGTCGCGCTCGATGGTCGTCTTCTTGAAGCCCAATTGATGGAAAACGGCGCAGGCGGTAAGGCCGTCGGAGGAGACGGCAAACGCGCGGCAATCGAGATCGATCGTGGCGAGGGGCTTCAGCTGGGCGCGCAGGCGCGGGGCCGATACCAGCGCCGCGAGAATCGCAAAGAAAAAGAGCGCGAAGCCCGAAAGTTTTTGCAAGAGATTTGCCGGCCCGGCGCAGCGAGTCATGGTTTGGCGTCCTTCGATTGCATATCTTTATTCTTTTTCGGCGGAGCTTCAGCCGGTTTTGATTGGATGCGGCGAATCTCCTCCAGGCGCTGGCGAATGCGCGCTTCCAGGCCCTGATCCGTTGGATGGTAGTAGACGCGGCCGGAGAGGCTTTCGGGCAGGCAAGTCATGTCGGTCACTTTTTCTTCGGCGTTGTGCGCGTACTGGTAGCCTTTGCCGTAACCCAGATGCTGCATCAGGCCGGTGACGGCGTTGCGCAGATGCAGCGGAACGGGCTCGGCGATGGTGCGCTGCAGGTCCTCGTGAACCGCGCCAAACGCGGTGTACACGGCGTTTGATTTGGGCGCGAGCGAGAGGTAAACGGCGGCCTGGGCGAGCGCGAGATGGCCCTCCGGCGCGCCGAGAAAATCGAAGGCGTTCATGGCCGCGAGGGTGACTTGCAGGGCGTTGGGATCGGCCAGGCCAATGTCTTCGCTGGCCATGCGCACCATGCGGCGCGCCAGGTAGAGAGGGTCCTCGCCGGATTCGAGCATGCGCGCCAGCCAGTAGAGTGCGGCGTCGGGGTCGGAATTACGCACCGATTTGTGCAGCGCGGAGATGAGATTGAAGTGCTCTTCGCCCGCTTTGTCGTAGGGCAGCAGCTTGCGCTGTAGCACGTCCTCCAGGCGCTCGCGCGTGACGATGCGCCGGCCATTCGCAGCTGGCTCGGAGCCGAGGATGACCGCTTCGAGCGTGTTATACGCGGCGCGCGCGTCGCCATTGGCGATTTGCGCGATGCGCTCGAGCACTTCCGCGGGGATTTCGATATTTTCGCCGCCCAGGCCGCGCTCTTTGTCGGCGAGGGCGCGCTCGAGCAGCGAGACGATCTGCTCGCTCGAAAGGGCCTGCAGCACGTAGACTTTCATGCGTGAAAGCAGCGGCGCGATTACCTCGAAGGAAGGGTTTTCCGTGGTCGCGCCGATCAGCAGAATCGTGCCGGCTTCGACGTAGGGAAGAAAAGCGTCCTGCTGCGCCTTGTTGAAGCGGTGAATTTCGTCGACGAACACCACGGTGCGGCGGCCATAACGCCGCGCGCCTTCGGCAGCGGCCATCACTTGCTTGATTTCCTTGATGCCGGACATCACCGCGCTGAAGGGCACGAATTCCGAGCGTGTGGTCTTGGCGATCAGGCGCGCCAGCGTGGTCTTGCCGCAGCCGGGAGGGCCCCAGAGAAGCATCGACACGATTTCGTCATGCTCGATTTGAATGCGTAGCGGTTTTCCGAGCCCGAGCAATGCTTCCTGACCCAGCACTTCGTCGAGCGTCCGCGGACGCATGCGATCGGCCAGCGGCCGCGAGCCCTGCGGCTCGTCTTCTTCGGGCTGGATGGCGCGAAAGAGATTCATGAGCTTTCGTGCGGCTTAGGCATTGGCGCGACGCTGGCGCGCGGCTTCGTACAGAATAAGCGATGCGGCCACAGCTGCGTTCAGCGATTCCACCGGTTCAGCAAGTTGGATGCGGATTCGCGCGTCGGCGCTGCGTTCGATTTCCGGCGGCAGGCCCGCGCCTTCGTTGCCGATGAGCAGCGCAAACGGCCCGCGAAGATCAAGCTCGTCGGGCCGCTTGGCCGCAGGATTTCGCGCGGAAGACGCGGCGAGAATTTGCAGGCCGGAGACGCGCAATTGCGCGAGCGCGATAGGCGCGGCCAGTTCGGCCAGCACGGGGAGGCGCAGCGACGAGCCTGCCGAGGCGCGCAGCGCCTTCGGTGAATAGGGATGCGCGGCGCCGCGCGTGGCAATGATTCCGGTGGCGCCAAAGGCTTCAGCGGAGCGCAGGATCGCGCCCACGTTGCCGGGATCCTGCGCCGCGACCAGCACGATGACAAGGGAGTCGGCGCTGCGAAGAAGGTTTTCCAGCGTGAACTCCGGCGCGCGCGCCAGCG
>JASHQB010000024.1 GCA_030037775.1 Candidatus Acidiferrales bacterium | reverse complement strand
AGTGTCGGATTTGTTCGGCCGGGAATGCAGCCGGGATAGCCGGCGAAAAGGCCCAGAACGTAAGGCGGAAAATCCATTTCGCGCGGCATGGCTTCGCGGCCCTCGATCACCTCGAGCATGGCTTTTTCTTCGCCGAGCAAATAATCTTCGGGGCCGTAGACGAATTCGATGGGAATATCGCCCAGGGCATTGCGCGCGCTCATTTCCTTGTGGGCTTTGGCGGTGCGTTCGATGGCTTCATCGAAAGTATGCTTCATGGCGATGAAGGCCTTCTGCGCGCGCATGGTGTAAGCGGCGATGGCCACGCCTTCAAGCACCTGATACGGATTGCGGCGCATCAGCATGCGATCTTTGAACGTGCCCGGCTCGCCTTCGGTGGCGTTGCAGGCGACGTATTTTGTTGGGCAGGGGTCGCTGGCGATGCTGGTCCATTTGATTCCAACCGGGAAGCCCGCGCCGCCGCGGCCGCGCAGTCCGGATTTTTTCACTTCGGCGATGATCGCTTCGCGCGGCATGGAGTGGGCTTTCTTGAGCGCTTCGAGGCCGCCGATGGCCACGTATTCGTCGAGCGACTGCAGCGGTTTATCGGGGAGAAGATAAGGTTTGCCGTTACGCGAGGCCTCGCTGGTATCCATCCGCTTTCTTTCTCCTGTAAAACTCTATAAATATAAAATGGCTATGATAACGCCGCGCACGCAAGCGCCCAATTCCCGATAGCAGAGCGTCCGCAATTCCGAATCGTAGCACAGACCCGTGGAGGCGGGGAGCGGCAAAGAATAAAAAACGGGAGTGGTTTGCAACGAGATGGCCGGTGCAAACGTCACATAAGTATTAGGGCGAAGGCGTGCTAGTGTCGAATTGCCTAGAATGAAAGGGTGCGAGCCTCTGCAGGCATTTCTGCAGTATTCCTGGCAAAATGAGCAGGATGGAAAATCGATAGGCGAAGCTGCGGAATTTTCGCGTGAAACGAGCGAAGAAGGGGCGGGGTCTACGTCCAAAACAAAAATGGGCAGATTCTCTAAACTGACAATCATTGTTTTCTCGCTGGCGCTTTGGACCGTAGGCGGGTGCACGGAGCACGCCGCGGCGCCGCCGGACGCTCCGGTGGTTCCGGTGATGGTAGCAAAAGCGGCGGAACGGGCGATGCCCGTGGAACTGCACGCTATTGGCAGCGGCCAAGCGTATTCCACGGTTTCGATTGAGTCGCAAGTGGCGGGCATCGTGAGCGCGGTGCATTACACGCAGGGACAATTCGTGACCAAGGGCGATTTGCTGGTCAGTCTGGACGACCGACCGTTTCAGGCGGCGCTCGCCTTAGCGCAAGCCAACCTGGCGAAAGACAAGGCCAACGAGGCGCTGGCCGACGTGGAAGCGGAGCGGTATCAGAAGCTTTATGAATCCGGCGTGGTGCCGAAGGAGCAGCTGGACGAAGAAATGGCGACAGCGGCGGCGGACAAAGCCTCGGTGCAGGCGGACGAAGCTTCCATCGAGACCGCGCGACTGAATGTTTCTTTCTGCTCGATCTACGCTCCCATCAGCGGGCGCGTGGGCAACCAACTGATTTACCCGGGAACAGTGGTGAAAGCGGACGATGTCCCGATTCTGGTGGTCATCAATCAGATTTCACCGATTTACATCAATTTTTCGGTGCCGCAGCAGTATCTTGGCGAGATCAAGAATTACATGGCGAGAGGAAGGCTTCCCATCCAGGCGACGCCGTCGGACAACTCGGCGCCGGAGAGCGGATATCTGACTTTTGTGAACAACACGGTTGACGCCACGACGGGCACCATTCAACTGAATGGCACTTTCGCCAACTCCGACCTGCGGTTGTGGCCGGGCGAATTCGTAAACGTGATTTTGCGCCTGTCAGAGCAGCAAAATGCGACTGTGGTGCCGTCGCAAGCGGTGATGACCGGACAAGATGGCGATTATTTGTTTGTGGTCAGACCGGATATGACAGTGGATTTGCGAGTGTTGAAAGTGGGACGCACGGTGGATGGCTTGTCGGTGATCGAAGAAGGGGTCAAGCCCGGTGAAACGGTAGTGACCGATGGGCAGGTGCGGCTGATTGCGGGCACGAAGGTGAGGATCAGGACGAGCCTGTAGGAGCGGGCGAAGAAATATGCAGATCGCGGAACACTTCATTAAACGGCCGGTGATGACGTGCCTGGTGATGGGCGCGGTGCTGATCTTCGGCCTGGTCGCCTATCACGATCTGGCGGTCAGCGATCTGCCCAACGTGGATTTTCCGACGATCACGGTTTCGGCGAGCCTGGCGGGCGCGAGCCCGCAAACCATGGCTTCGTCGATTGCCACGCCGCTCGAGAAGCAGTTCACGACGATCCCCGGGCTGGATTCGATGAACTCGACCAGCGCGCTCGGCGAGACGCAAATCACCCTGCAATTCGATTTGAACCGAAACATCGACGGGGCCGCGCAAGACGTGCAGGCGGCGATCACCGCGGCGGCGAATCAGATGCCGCCGAACATGCCAACGCCGCCGACGTTCCGCAAAGTGAATCCCGCCGATTCACCGATTTTGTATTTGGCGGCGACGTCGTCCACGCTCCCATCCTCCGAAGTGGACCAATATGCGGAGACGCTGCTGGGAGAGCAGATCTCCATGGTGAGCGGCGTGGCACAAGTTTCGGTGTATGGGTCAACGCCGTATGCCGTGCGCATCCAGCTGGACCCGAAGGAATTGGCGAGCCGGCAGATCGGCATCGACGAAGCGGAGCAGGCGGTTCAGAACGCGAACGTCAACCTGCCGACGGGAACTCTCTACGGGGCGCACAAAGCGTTCACCGTGCAAGCCAATGGGCAAATGATGAGCGCCGCGCCGTACCAGCAGCTCATCGTGGCGTATCGCAATGGCGCGCCGGTGCGGCTGGATGAAGTGGGGCAGGTCTACGACAGCATTCAAGATACGAAATTGGCGAACTGGATCAACGGGGAGCCGGGCGTCATCCTGGCGATTCAGCGGCAGCCGGGCACGAACACGATCGAGATCGTCAACGCCGTAAAGAAGCTGCTCCCCAGTTTCCGCGCGATTATGCCGCCGGCGATGAAGCTGGCGATTGAGTACGACCGATCGATTTCGATCAACGAGTCGGTGAACGACGTCAAGTTCAGCCTGCTGCTCGCGATTATCCTCGTGGTGCTGGTGATTTTCCTTTTCCTGCGAAACGCTTCGGCCACGGTGATCCCGAGCCTGGCGCTGCCGATGTCGATTATCGGGACGTTCGCAGTGATGTATGTGCTGGATTTTACGGTCGACAACATATCGTTGCTGGCGCTGACGCTATCGGTGGGTTTCGTGGTCGACGATGCCATCGTGATGCTCGAAAACATCGTGCGGCACATGGAAAACGGCGAAGGGGTACTGGAAGCGTCGCTGAGCGGATCGCGCGAGATCGGTTTCACCATTGTTTCCATGACGCTTTCCCTGGCGGCGGTGTTTTTGCCGGTGTTTTTCATGGCGGGAATCCTCGGCCGCTTGCTGCATGAATTTGCGGTGGTCATTATTTCTGCGATTTTGGTTTCCGGGGCCGTGTCTCTGACGCTCACGCCGATGCTCTGCAGCCGGTTTTTGAAACCACATGCGGGGGCGGAAGAGCACGGCAGGATGTACAACGCGCTGGAACGGATGTTTGACGGGATCCTCCGGGCGTATGAGAAGACGCTGCGGTTTTCGATGCGGCATCGCGCGGCGGTGATGGTGATTTCCGGATTGCTGCTGTTAGCGACGGCCTGGCAATTTTTGGTGATCCCCAAAGGATTCCTGCCCGAAGAGGACATCGATGAAGTGGTGGGATTCGACGAGGCGATTCAAGGGATTTCCTTCGACGCGATGGCGGCGCACCAAAAGGCGCTGAACAAGATCACCCTGGCCGATCCCAATACGCTGGAATTTTTCTCGAGCATACAGGCCTCCGGAACGTCAGGTCTGAATATCGGGCGCATCTTCGACCATCTGAAAGAGCGTCCGGACCGGCCATGGACCACGAATGCGACCTACGAGAACCTGAACGCGAAGTACGGAAACGTGGCCGTGGTTGGGACGCTGGTGCATGCGATTCGGCCGCTCTTCGAGCATCACATGACGATCCCCGACATCATGCACGAGATGGAAGGGCACCTGAATGCGGTGCCGGGCGTGCGAACCTATCTGCAGAATCCGCCTTCGATTCGCATCGGCGGCCAACTGACCAAGAGTTTGTATCAATACACGCTGGTGAGCCCGGATACCGATCAGCTCTACAAGTACGCGCAGATCATGAATGACAAGATGAAGCAGCTGCCGGGGCTGATCGACGTGACCACGGATTTGCAGATCAAGAGCCCGCAGGCGAATATCAATATCGACCGGGACAAGGCGCTGGCGCTGGGCGTGAGCCCGCAGCAAATCGAAGACGCACTGGATACGGCGTATGGCCAACGATGGATTTCGACCATCTACGCGCCAACGAACGAATACTGGGTGATCATGGAGCTGGAGCCCCAATACCAGGAAGACCCGCAGATGCTGTCCTATCTCTACATCCGTTCCTCGAGCGGGCAGCTTGTGCCGCTGAATGCGGTTTCGAGCCTGAGCACGAGCCTAGGGCCATTGACGGTGAACCACCTGGGACAATTGCCGTCGGTGACCGTGTCCTTTGACCTGGCGCCGGGCGTTTCGCTGGGGCAGGCGGTGAATGAGATTCAGCGACTGGCGTCGGATACGTTGCCGCTGACGGTCAGTTCGAGCTTCCAGGGAACCGCGCAGGCGTTCCAACAATCGCTGAGCGGTTTGGGCATGCTGCTGGTCATGGCGATTTTGGTGATCTACATCGTGCTGGGAATATTGTACGAGAGCTTCATTCATCCGATCACGATTCTGTCGGGCTTGCCGTCGGCGGCGTTTGGAGCGCTGGCCACGCTGATGCTGTTTCACATGCAGCTCGATCTTTTTGGATTCGTCGGAATCATCATGCTCATTGGCATCGTGAAGAAGAACGCGATCATGATGGTGGACTTCGCCATCGAGCTGGAGCGCGCCGGCCACATCTCGCCGGCGGAAGCGGCCGTGCAGGGCTGCCTGATCCGGTTCCGGCCGATTATGATGACCACGATGGCGGCGATCATGGGCACGGCACCGATTGCGTTCGGCATCGGAGCGGGCGCGGAGTCTCGGCGGCCACTGGGAATGTCCGTGGTCGGTGGATTGATTTTTGCGCAGATCGTGACGCTGTACCTCACGCCGGTTTTCTACACCTACATGGATACGTTCCAAACGTGGTTGGGCAGGCGCAAAGACCGCAAGCAGCTAGTAGTCCAGACCCAGCCGGGGCGGCTGGAGCACGAACCTGTGCTCTTGCCGCAGTCGAAGCGGACGGCCGAGAACTAGGCAGCCTTGCAAGGATTTCTGCGGTTCACCCCCTTCTTTTTGCTTCCGTGTGCTTGTGCCGAAATGGGCCGAGCGGCGGCCGGAATCTCAGATTGAGTACCATTGACGCGGGGATTCAGGCGGTACTAGTATTGGACAATGGTTATTTGGCGCGGGCGCTTGGCGCCGATTAAGCTATTTAGTTTCAGCGCCTAACGGCAGTCTGGGGTACCACAATGACGACCGACACCGAGAAGCGTTCTGTTTCCTCCCTGGAAGGAAAAATGCGAGAAAAGCGGCGAGGGCCGCGAATGAATTCGCAGGTCCCAGTAGAGATCGAATGGCGGGACAGGTCACTGGGGCGAGAAAACCATGCGCAAGCGCGCACGCGAGTGGTGAACTTCTATGGCTGCCTGCTGGTCACCGCGAGGCCGATGGCCATCGAGCAGAAGCTGGTGCTGACGAACCTGGCCAACCGGCGGAGCATCGGCGCGGTGGTGGTTTACCGCGGCAAGAAGGGGTTGGACGGTTGGGAGATGGGCGTGGAACTGGCCAATCCGGAAACGGATTTCTGGGGAATCGAGTTGTAGAAGCAGCGGCCGAGGCTGGAGCCGCCAGCGCAACCGCAACCGCAACCGCAACCGCAACCGCAGAGAATGCCCTAGAGACAAGTCTTCTGGCGCAATTCGTTTCGGTCCCACTCTATATGAAGGCGCAGGAATGAGCGCGGAGGATTCCGTCGTGAGCGCCGGAGCGCAAACGGCACCGCATGACGAGCGGAGGCGCAGCCAGCGCGTGACGCTGCGAGTGGGCGTGAAGCTGCACGTTTGCATCGAAGGGAAACCGGACTTGGTTCAGGCGTTCACGGCAGACGTGAACGACCATGGCGCGCTGCTGATTGCGCCGGAGAGTTTTCTGCCCGATGAGCGGTTTATCCTGGAGCACGGCCAGTCGCGCCAGCGAATGGGGTGCCGCGTGACCAGAAAGTCGCAGCCGACGGCGGGCGGGTTTCAGGTAGCCGTGGAGTTTGACCAACCGGTGCGAGGATTCTGGCACATCGCGTTTCCGCCCACGGATTGGAAAGCCGGCGGAGCGTAAGCAAAAACGAAAAAATCTACTTGGCGGCGCGGGCAAACGGAATCTGATCGAGGTCAAGATTGCCGCCGGAGAGAATGATTCCGATGCGTTTGCCGCGCGGGTCGATTTTGTTGTGGAGAACGATGCCGGCGGAGACTGCGCCGGAAGGTTCGACGATCAGCTTCAGGCGCTCCCAGAGCAAGCGCATGGCCGAGAGGATTTCTTCCTCGGTGACCAGCGCGATTTCGTCGACGTGCTGGCGCAGAATGGAAAACGTGAGCGGGCAGAGGACGGCGCGAAGGCCGTCGGCGATGGTCTCGGTGTTGGCGGCAGATTCGATTCTGCCGGCGGCGAAAGAGCGATAGGCGTCGTCGGCGTTTTTCGGCTCCGCGCCAACGACGCGAATCGAAGGCCGCAAAGATTTTGAGGCGATGGCGGTGCCGCTCAAAAGGCCGCCGCCGCTGACGGGAGCGACGACGATGTCGAGATCGGGCACCTCTTCGAGGAGCTCAAGCGCCGCGGTGCCCTGTCCGGCAATCACGCGAGCATTGTTGTAAGGATGAATGAGAATCGCGCCGGTTTGTTTTTGCAGGGCCTTGCATACTGCCTCGCGCGACTCCATGCTGTACTCGCATTCGGTGACGCGGCCGCCGTAGGCTTCGACGGCTTGCCGTTTGGCGCGGGGCGCCTCGCCGGGCATGACGACCCACGCGGAAATTCCGCGACGGCGGGCGGCCAAAGAAATCGCCGCGCCGTGATTGCCGGAAGAAACAGTGATAACGCCGCGCTTAGCCTCCTCGTCGCTCAGCGAAAAAACGGCGTTCGTGGCGCCGCGAAATTTGAAGGAGCCGGTCTTCTGCAGGTTTTCGCACTTGAAGAAAAGGTGGGCGCCGGCCACGGCGTCGAGCGATTCGGAAGTGAATACCGGAGTACGGTGAATCTGCGCGCGAATGCGCTCGTGCGCGGCGCGAATGGTTGCGAGATCCGGCGCGGATACTGCGGCGGTTTGTTCGGTTTGCGCGGTTGTCATGCACAGAATTATTGCACAACCGAGGCGTGCGCGCGGAAGCAGGTTTTTGAAGCGGGCTGGTCGCCGGTGGGCCGGGCGAGTAGAATGCAGGGATGCGCCGCGGGACGCGCCTTCGGCTGTTGGGCATTTTGTTGCTGACGGCGGCCGCGCCGGCGATGAGCGTCCACGGCCAACTGCCTCCGGCCCAGAGTTCTTCTTCTCGAAAAAAGCCAGTCCAACAGCAAGCGAACCCCGGCACACCAGCCAGCACCATTCGCACGCAGGTGAATGAAGTCAGCACGCCGGTGACGGTGGTCGACAAACACGGGAATTTTATTCTGGACCTGCAGCAGAAGGATTTTCACGTATTCGACAACGGCGCGGAGCAACACATCAATCGCTGGGGCCTGGACGACCATCCGCTCGCGCTGGCGCTCGTGATCGAGACGAGTTCGCATGTGGACATGATGGAGCGGGAGATTCGCAGCAACGGCATTGTGGTGACGGAAACGCTGATGGCGGAGGACGGCGAAGCGGCGGTGATCACCGCGGGAGATACGGTGGACTTGCGGCAGCCGTTCACCCGCGATCATGACGCGGTCGAAAAGGCGATCAAGGGACTGCGATTCGGCGACGCGAATATGCTCCTGTATGACGCGATGTGGGATGGCGCCGAGTTGCTCGCCAAGCAGCCGGACACGAGCCATCGCGTGCTGCTGGTGATTGCGGAAGCTCAAGATGGCGGCAGCAAACACAAACTGGACAATGTGCTGCAGGTGGCGCAAAGAGCGAATATCAGCATTTACACGATCGGGCTGAGCAGCACGGCCGCGGATTTGCGCGATGATCCCGTGCCGAAGGATCCGAACGATGAGCTGGATGTTACTTCGGGCGGATATCTTGTGCCCGATGCAGTATCGCCGAGACCTATGGGAGTGGGTGGCACTGTCGATCTGCTGAGCGTGGCTATCTTCCTAGTTCAGCGAGTGACGCACATACGGAAGAGCCACGCGATGGGAGCTGCTGTGGCGTTCACCGGCGGGACCTACTATCATCCGTTCAAGGACCGCAATATTCAGATTGCCCTAAGCCATATCGCCGATGAGCTCCACTCGCAATACGCACTGAGCTATCAGTTGCAAGGAGCGCCACAGCCGGGCGTGCATCAGATCGAGGTGAGAGTCGACCGGCCGCATCTGACCGTTCGCGCGCGGCTGGGATATTACCTCACGCCGCCCAGCCCTTGATTGAGCGTCTTATGTGGCCAGCCAGCTAGCGAGTGCCACTGGAGACGGTGAAGGTGACCTTGCCGGTGGCGGTGTTTTCAAACTGATCGAAGACGCGCACAGTGACGGTGTGTTCGCCGGGCGTTAAATTGCGAAACACAACGTCATAATTCTCCGACGGAGCGTCGGTAAGCTGGCCGGACGGGAAGACCGTCTCCCAGTTGGCCGCGTCGAGACTATAGGAAGTTCGCGCAATGGCGCTGCCGGCGTCGTGGGCGGTGAAGCGCACATGCCATTCGCCGCTGGCTTGCTCGGCGCGGATGTTCTCCACGGTGGGCGGCGTGTTATCGACCTGGAAGCGATCGCTCTCCATTTCGGAAGTGAGCGCCTGATCAGCGGGATTGGAAGGCGCGTCGGAAGCGACCAGTTTCAGATAATACGCGCCGTCGGGCATGGAGGTCGTATCCCAGGAATAGAAATCGTCGTGAATGTTGTCCTTCAGGAGCTTCCACTGCTTTTCACCTTGGCCGCGATAGTAGAGCGAAAAAACGAGGTCGTCTTCATTGTCGTCGTGCGCATTCCAAAGCACGGTTTGATAGCCTTTGGCCACCGTGCCCTGTGGCGGAGCGCTGAATCGCGGCCCGCGCTGCGCTTCGGCGAATACGGCGAAACTCTCATCTTGTTCGCCGGAGCTGCGCGGCTCGCGCAAGGGAACGATGGAAGGGCCTTGCTGCTGGCCGGGACCATTGCCGCCAAAGCCCTGAGCGCGGAGGCCGGGATCCTGCACGGCAATACCGTCAATGACCGGCGCAACATTTTTGCGCAGGTAGGCAAGCTTCACCCAGGACAAGGTTGGCTGATCCTGCTCGCCGGAAACGTGGAAGACCGCTTTCCATTGCACGAAGCGCGCCGGCGGGCAATCGACATCGTTTCCATCGGCACTGGTGTACGGACCGGCCCAGGGACTCCAATAGTCGTCGGGCTCGGACGTGTTGCCGGAGCGAACGTAAAACTCGATCTTGCCCGCGCCGGCATTTTCGCCCCACCAGGTGAGGCGCCCCCAGCGTGAATAAATCTTGGCGTCGAAGGGATCGGATTCAAAGGTTCCTTCGGAAGCATAAGCCGGGCCGAGCGCGAAAACTTTTCCGGGATTGGCGGTGGCGGCATAGATGGTGCGGCCAGGGCCGGGAATCAGCGCGGTGACTTGCGCGGCGTCCGAGCTGGCCAGAGATGAAAAGAGCCGCTGGTCATCGAGCTCGATGACTTCGCCGTGATTTCCGGTTCCCAGTAGCAAGCGATGCTCGGCAGAAAAACCAAGCGCGTAGACCACGTCTTGCGAGGAGGACCAAAGGGTCTCAGGCGAACCGTCGGTAGCGATGCGATAGACTTCGCTGCCTCCGGTGGGATTCTGGAAAGCGGGGAGGAGCACAGCGTTCCCCTGCGCCACGCCGGTGGACGGATTTTGGCCGCCGTCCTGAGCGCCCGAACGCGCCGCGGCGGCAAGCATAGCGGCCAATTGATTCGTGGCCGCTCCCTGGGGCGTGCCGGTGCGCGGGCCGCGAGGAGTCTTGCTTCCGACGGCGGCGGCGTAGATGTTGCCGTCGCTGTCTGTGGCGAGGGCGGTCACTTCCTTCCTGGCAGTTTCGTAAATGACGAAGGCCTTGCCGGCTTCCGGAAGGCCAGAGCGGTGGGCGTTCACGGGGATGCGAATGATCAGGCCGCTGGGATCGGTGCCGATCAGCAAATTGCCGTGGGCATCGAAGGCCAGCGAGCGCGCATGAGTTTCGTCGCTCTTGTAAAAAAGCTGGCCGGTGCCGTCAGGAGCGACGGCGAAGACCTGGCCGGTGTCGCCGGTGGCGACGAAGAGCGTTCCGGAGGGATCGAAGGCCAGCGCCCAAATGTACTTGGCCTTGGGATCGAAAAACACGGAGTGCTGGCCGTCGGAAGTGACTTTGTAGACTTTGCCGTCGGGCGAAGTGCCGACATAGAGATTGTCCTGCTTGTCGATGGCCAGGGCCTGGGCTTCGAGCTCGCTGGATTCAAATACGGTGGTTGGCTTCGCGGTCTCGTCGAGGCGAACCACTTTGGCGTCGGAGCCGCCGGCGGCGTAGAGGTGTCCGCGAGAATCGGCGGCGAGAGCCCAGACGTAAGCCAGGGCAGGATCGGCGAGGGCTTTGAA
The DNA here is from genome assembly GCA_030037775.1 of Candidatus Acidiferrales bacterium. GTDB lineage: Bacteria > Acidobacteriota > Terriglobia > Acidiferrales > UBA7541 > DAHUXN01. The sequence continues at coordinate 11,913 of JASHQB010000024.1, read as the reverse complement.
TTCCGGCGCGGGCATGAGCGTTCCGTCGCTGCGGAGCGCGAGGCCTTTGTGCGTGCCTTTGTCGAACTCCTCGAAGGTGGACTGCTGCCAGAAACGCGTGTGCTCGGCGCGGGCAGCTACGGCGCAGAGGAGCGCCGCGAAAAAAATGGACAGAAGTGTGAATCGCCGCATGAATTGTCTCGCAATCTTTTTGAAGGTTGGGATCACTTGACTGTGACAGCAAGATACTGCTGGCCTGTAATCACCTGATTCATCGCCACGGAATGCTCGCCAATTTCGGATTGATAGAGCAACTGCGCGCCGCCGGGCATGCGCCGCTGGTCCAAGACGTTAATTTCAGAAGCGGGAATATTGGGCAACTCCTTGTCTTCCACGAGCAAGGTGGGCGCGTTTTCCCACAGAGTGACATAAAGGCGGTCATTTTGGCGTTCGCGATTGATGACGCGAATCAGTTCGTCCAGGCTCTGCAATTTTCCCTCGCTCTGACCGGGGAAAAGTTCGCGCATGCGGTTGAGCGAATCGGCGTCGCTGACCAGAATCTGGAGGTTGCCCTTGGCCGCTTGCGCCGGGATGGTGATGGGAATTTCCTGGAGGAAGGGCGCGCCGCGATAGGGGCGAAGCAGAACTTTAATCTTGAGGGTTTGCCCGGGCTGGACTTCGCTGCGGTCGGCCCACGCGCTATCGACAGCGGACCAGCGGCTCTGCGGCGTGCTGGTTACGTTGACGGTGACGTTTTGGACTTTCGGTATCTCGTAAGGGTTCATGTAGACGCGGCTGAATGCGCTCTCGATGGTGATGGCGAGAGGATAGGCATCAGACAAGGGCATTTCCGAAGGAACGAACATGCCACGCAAATCGACGGAAGGATGGCCAGCGATGTCGAAGCGGCCGTCAAGCTGAAGCGTGGTTCCCTCCGTGTAGGTAGTATTGGCAATGATGCCGTTGTAGGCGGCGATGGCCACGAGCAACGGCGTCAGCTTCGGGTTTTGCACGACGTTAAAATGGGAATGGCGTTCGCCCGTGGAAGTGGTGATGTTGACGCTTACCGGCAGCATGGCGGGGCCCTGCCCGAGCTGGCCGACGACACCGGTGAGGCGGTCTTGCTGAAACGTGCCGATCACTCCGCCGGTGTTCATGATTTTCGTGGACTCAAGGTCCGACGCCAGAGTGGTCACGACGTACGCGCGGGTCATGGGCAAGGACACGGAACCGAAGGCGTTGAACGGATGGCCGCAAACAAATACGCGGCCGCGGATAATCGTCGTGACGGTGCATCCCGCGTACATGGACAGGTCGCCGGAAACCAGCTGCATGCCAACCATGTCGCCGGGCTTGAGTTGCGCGTCCTCCGGGGTGGGCGGGACGGTGCCCCCGGCCATGGCGGACATGCCGAACGACTGAAAATCAGTAGAGAATCGCGCGAGCGTTTGGGGCAGCACACCAGAGAAAACCAGCGGCGTCTCGATGGGCACGAGAAACTGATTGCCGCCGAGAGCGACCTTTTCCGGCCAGCCGAATGATTGCCCGCCCGCGGCCGTCTGTGACATTGCCGGCGCGGAATCGTTGCCGCCGGGAGCAATCGACATGGCTTCCTGCGTCGGCATGGCTTGTTGAATATCGAGCATGTTTTGAATCGGGGTCACGCCGGCGATAGCGTCCTTGGTGAACGCGCCGATTTTGAGGGAGATCGCGCCGGCAAGCTTGCCGTCGAAATACACCGGGCTGCCGCTCATGCCCGCGACCACGCCATCCTTGGCGACATCAGCGCCGGAAAGCTCGACGAGGATGATGTCCTGCTTCGGGCCGAGCGCGTCCTTGAGAACGCCGAGCACGTTGACGTCCATTTGCTGGACCTGGTCGCCAGTGAAAATCGTGTAGGCGACGCCCTTCAGCCCGGGATGAACATCACTTAGGGGAAAGAGTTCGGGATTGTCCGCCGCAGCCAGAGGCAAAGCGAAAGATAAGGCCAAAACAGCAAAGAACAAAAGGCTGGATCGCAGACGCATAAGACTTTTCATATTAACCTGCGCAGTTACGCGGCGCAATGCTGTTGCGGCGCTTTGATTCCATCGGAACGAAGGGCGCTTGCGGGGCCGTTCGCTCCTGGCAGAGGCGCACTTCATTTGACACCGAAGCGGAGCACAAGGTTGTTTCCGGCGAGCGTGCTAAGATTTTGGCATGGCGAAAAAACGCATCCGGCCGGCCAAGGCCTTTCGGGGCGTATTGACGCTTCCGGGTGACAAGTCGATTTCGCATCGCAGCGCGATTTTGGCGGCGCTGGCGGCAGGCAAGAGCGAGATTTTCAATTATTCGCCGGCGGCGGATTGCGAGAGCACGCTGCGGTGCCTGCGCGGCCTGGGCGTAAAGATCGAGGAAAAGGGCAGCGGCATCATCGTCGAAGGCAAGGGCCTGGCGGGCTGGACGAAGCCGCGGAAGGCGCTGGACGCCGGAAACAGCGGGACGACGATGCGGCTGCTGGCGGGCGCCCTGGCGGGGCAGGAATTTGCGTCGGAGTTGACGGGAGACAACTCGCTGCGGCGGCGGCCGATGCGGCGGGTGATGGAGCCGCTGCGGCAGATGGGCGCGAAGATCGAAGCGCGCGAAGACGAGTTTGCGCCGCTCGAAATCGAAGGCGGGGCGCTGCGCGCCATTGAATACGCGCCGAAAGTTGCGAGCGCGCAGGTGAAGTCCGCGGTGCTGCTCGCGGGGCTCTTCGCGGAGGGCGAGACGGTGGTGCGCGAACCAATACACACGCGCGACCACACGGAGTTGGCTCTGCACGAAATGGGCGCGGCGATCTCGCGGCAAGACGGCGCAGTGCGGCTGCAGGGAAGGCCAAAACTGATCGCGCGGCAGATGGTGGTGCCGGGGGATATTTCCGCGGCGACGTTTTTCCTGGCAGCGACGCTCATCGTGCCGGATTCGGACCTGATTATCCAAGGCGTAGGACTGAATCCGACGCGCACGGCGGTGCTCGATTTTCTGGCGTCCATGGGCGCCCCAGTGTCGGTGGTGGCGCTGGGCACGCACGACGGGGAGCTGGCCGGCGATATCAACGTGCGCTATGCGCCGATCAAAGGCGGGAAGATTTCAGGTGCCATGACCGCACGGCTGATCGATGAACTGCCTATGCTGGCCGCGCTGGGGCCGTATACGGAAGAGGGAATCGAAATTCGCGACGCCAAGGAATTGCGGGTAAAGGAGAGCGACCGCATCGCCGCGATGGCCGAAAATCTGCGTAAAATGGGCGCGGAAGTGGAAGAGTTTCCCGACGGGTTGCGGGTTGGCGCACGCGGAGCGGGGCGGCTTCACGGAGCAACAATCGATCCGCATGAAGATCATCGCATCGCTATGGCGTTCGCGATTGCAGCGCTTGGCGCGGAAGGGGAGACAATCATACGCGACCCGCAATGCGTGGCTATTTCGTTCCCGAACTTCTTTGACCTGCTGGAAAGCCTGCTGAAACTGGAACCCGAAGACAAAAAGCAGTAATTCCCGCGACGCCGAATCCGCGGATTAGGCGCTATTCGGCCCGGTGAATGGAGATGGTGCCGTAGGTGGTGCTCAGGGTGATGTGCGGACCGCCGTTGCCGTAACTGCCGTTGAGGACGGTGGTCTCGCCGGATGTGGAGGATTTCAAGCCGGACGCCTCGAAGCCATTTTCGATGTCGCCATTGCGGGAAATCGCGGAGATCGTAAAGCTGGCATGCGCGGGGATGGTGATGTCGATGTTCCCGGAGTCATCGGCGATGCGCACGTCATCGCGCGGCGCTTGCGCGAAGTGCAGACTGATGTCCCCGTGCTTGTCGGTCAGATCGATCCGCCCGCTGATGTTGTCCAGCGTAACGTCCTTATTCTCCGTGGTCAGCGTAAAGCTGCCGGCCACGTCGGAAACGGTCAGATCGCCGGAATCCATTTCCATCTCGCCAGAGAGCTGGCCGAGCGCCAGGTTGGTGCGCGAAGAAGTGTAGCGCGTGGTTTTTTGTATATCGTGAGCGCGAATCGGCCCGTAGAAATCGCCTTGCAGGGTCGCGTCGCCAGTGACGTCGTAGACGTCCACCTCGCCGCCCTGGCCATCGAGCCGGACGTTGCCTTTCACGGTGTCGATGTGTGCGTCGCCGTGGGTGAGAGTGGCGGCCACGTCGCCGGTAATGTCGTGCAGGTCCAAGTCGCCGCTCTGTGAAGTGACGGTCACCGGCCCGTTGGTGCCCGCCAATTTGATATCGCCGTGCGCCGTGTGCGCGGTGATGGCCGATTGCGCCGGCAGGCTAATGTCCAGATCGGTCTGAACGTCGGAGGCGTCGGTCTGACCCTCGGGCTGAATCTGGTAGCCGTCGCCAGTGGGCGTGATCTTGACGTGCACTGCGACCGTTTTCCGAAGGGCCTCGGCCTGATCCGATCCTTCCGCTCTCTTGTTCGCAACCACGTGGATTTGAGAATCGGGGCCGGGGCGAACGGCGATATCACCGCGCTGAACCAAGATAGAAACGGTCTCGTTCGGCTTACCGGCGACATCTGGCACGGTTTCGACAGTGTCATAGGGATGCTCGAACATATTGTCCAGGCCCCAATTCCAATCGAAGTCGGAGTTGTGCCGGCGAGCCCAATCGATACCGGCAATGGCCGCGATAACCAGCAGCAGCACGACAATCAGAGCCACTTCGCTTCCGGCCACCACCGGGGCGCGCGCGCCGCCCAGGCGCGGGGCGAAAAGGTAGTCGACCAGCAAAGCGAAGCCCCACAAAATCAAGAGCAGCGGCCAGTATTTCTCGAACACCGGACCAATGCCGATTTCCGGATGAAAATTATGGAGCAAGAGCACCGCGCCGATGAGCAGGATGACCAACCCACCAAAAACGGAGCGGCGCCGATAATAGTAGTAGGCCATCAACGTATGGGCGGCGGAGATGAAGGTGGTGGCGGAGGAGGCGGAGGTGCTTGCTGCGTCGGCGGAGTCTGCCATTGCGTGCGGGGGTCAATATGCCCTTCGGTCGAGGCCATATCGGAGATCAGCTTCACCCCGCCGATGACGATGAGGATGACGGGCCACATGCGGTCGAACGAGTATTGCCAACTGTACTGTCCGATGAAGAAGAGCACACCGATGGTAATGAGGATCGCAGGGCCCATCAGCCCGCGTGTTCGGCAATATGCGCAGCCGCAATTTCTCCATCGCGACATTTCATTCCTCCTAGGATACGGCTCTGCGTTTAAGCAGGAGAGCCACGCCAATCACGATCAGCACCAGGGGCCAAAAATTCCATATCCAACGTGAGTTGAGCACGCCGGTGGTAGCCAGCAAGAACACAACGCCGAGCGCGATTAAGATCACCGAGCCGGTGTAGTTGCGTTGCACGGGCGCCGGAGCGCTTCCCGGAACGGCGGAAGGAGCGTCCACAGGAGCGACCGTTTCACCAAAGAAACCCGTCACCGGAAGGCCCAGGCGCTTGGCGCGCGCGGTACGATACGCCTCGATCGGCATGTAGCAGCAGAAAACACCCAAAAAGACGCCCATCATGGCGATAACTCCGTCGGGCATGTTGTCGCTGTTGCTCAGCAACCCGACGATTCCGCCGAAAATGACGACGTGAATCAGGCCTTTGACGTATTCGCCGTTGTAGACCGCGCCGAGGCCGGGAATGAAGCCCAGGGCGAGCGCCGTTCCTGGATTTGGACCATGATGCTCAATCGGAGCTGGGTAGGCATAAACCGGCGGCGCGACGGGAGCGGCAAACTGCGCTGTGGGTCCCTGTGGCGCCATCATCGCGGCGAGGCACTGTTCGCAGTACAGAGCGCCGCGAACTTCGCGAGCACATTGCTGGCAGAGCGCCTTGCCGCAGTTCCGGCAGAAGCCGACGGCGTCAACATCTGGATGAACAGCGCATTTCATGGAGCGCTCCTTCCCGGCGCGTTCGCAAGCAATGCGGCCACGACGGACAGACTGTCGCTGCCGATGGAGTTATGCTGCGATTCGCGCGGGGATTTTGGTGGTTGTTGAGAAGGCGTTGCCGAGGGCGCCTGGCTGGGCGCAGCGGCGTTCGCGGGCTGCAGGCGCGATTGAATTTCATAGACTACACGAAGGTCGTTCACGAATTTTACGCTGCGGGCGAAGGCGAGATGGGCGTGGCGATCGGCGGAGTGGATGATGTTCACGGGATTGAAGTCCGCAGCGGTGAGGCTGGAAGGCTTCACGCCGGTGGCGTGAAAGACGATGAGCAAAGTGGCCACGACGGTGAGCGCGCCGGTGGCAAAGCGAGGCTGCCACAGCATCGGAATCCAACTGAACCATTCGCGCTTGGCTTTGCGCGGGCCGAGCGTCTGGTCAAGGATTTTGGAGGCGAGCAGCGCGGGCTCCGGCTCAAGCTCGAGCGCGCGGAGCCTTTCGGTGATGTGGCTGACTTGCGCCACCAACGGAGCGCAGCGCGGGCAGGCATCGACATGCGCGCGAAACTCGATGCGCTCGGCTCGAGTGAGCGCGTTATCGAGATAATCGCTCAGCCGCTCTTCGACTTGGATGCAACTCCAGCTCATTTGCCGGCCTCGATTGTCACGAGGGCCCGACCCCCATCTCCTGCAATATACGCGCTAATTCGATGCGGCCGCGGTTGATTCGCGATTTTACCGTACCTTCGGGCACCGAAAGAACCTGCTGAATCTCGTTGTATTCCAAACCCTGCAAGTCGCGCAAGATGACCGCTTCGCGCAACTCTGGCGAAAGGCGCGAGAGCGCGGACTGCACCTGGGCGCTCAATTCCTGCGCCATGGCCGCCTTGTCCGGCGTGCGCACCGGCGAATGCTTCTCCTCGACCACCGGCAGCACGTCCTCGAGCGCGTCGGTCATGCGGTCGCGGCGCGAGCGGCGGTAGTGGTCCACCAGCAAATTGCGCGTGACGCTGGTGAGCCACGTGGAAAAGCCGCCATAGGCGGTGCGGTAACTCGCCAGGGTGCGGTAGATGCGCAGAAACACTTCCTGGCTGAGGTCTTCGGCTTCTGAAGAGTTGTTGGTAAAGCGATAGCATAGATTGTAGACGCGCCTCGTGTGCCGGTGGACAAGCTCTTCCCACGCCGGTCCGTCGCCCCGGAGGCACCGTTGGACCAGTTGGGCGTCCGCTTCCAATCGCCATTTTCCTCGCAGGCAACATGGCGCTTCGGCCTCACTCTATGAAACGAGAAAAACGGCCGAAAAGTTCCGCACCGCCGCGCATCTTAGCTGTCCACTGGATTTAAGACAAGGCCGCAGGGGCAGCAGGTGGCCGGAGGTAGCGAAGAATGAAGCGGAGAAATCAGGTCAAATAAAGAGCTCTTCGTCCGCCTGCGTGGCGCCGGTGCTGCGGGCGCGTTGCCCGCGGATGAAGTCGATGCCGGTGCGGATGCCCTTGAGGACTGCCGAGGCCTGCTGCAGCGGCCCCAGCACACTCCTGCGGAGACTCACCCCGGCGTCCTCAACGGCTTCGAGCGTCCCGGTGATAATTGCGTCGGCGCGGATGATTTGAACACGAGTACGGTCCAGCGCATCGCTGACGACGCGGTCAATCTTCTGCGCCTGGCCACGCGCGAGGCGGGTTATCTCCGCCGCATCAGAAACGATGCTCGAGATTTTATCTTCTGAATTGTCGACAATCCGGCCGAAGCGAAAAAGCAGGGGATCTATCTTTTTCTGCATGTCCACGGCGACCTGGTGCACTTCGCGGCTCGTTTGCCGGAATTGGAAAAACATCGCGGCGAGAATGAGCATTTGCAGCAGAACTGCGACCGTAATGACGATAAAAATACCGATCATCCAGCCGTTCGTGGGCATGAGCTCTTCTCGATTCTCGCAGTGTTATTGTGCTTTGGCCCTCTCGCGCTGGTAGGTTTCCTTGCCCGCTTCCACGGCCGCGGCAATGGAGCCCTTTTCGCGGTTGATGAGTTCCTTACTGCGCTCAATCAGATCTTCGGCGCGCTCGCGCAATTCGCGCGCTTTTTTTTGGGCGTACTCGCGCCCCTCATCGGCCTTCTGCGCCAAGAATTCACGGGTTTCTTCGCCCGATTTCGGCGCGAACAATATGCCCAGCAGAGTTCCAACCCCCAGACCCACGATGAAATAACTGATCTTCGATCCTACATTTTCTGCCATCTCGCACCTCCTCACATTTCTACCTTAGCAACGTAGCATACCGCATCACAGGCAAGCAAGAAGGGTAAGCTGTAGATGTGCCAAGGATTTCGCTGTATCCATACGCTACCGCATGGAGCGGGAAAAGAGCCGCGCGAGTCACGTCGCAGGCGGGAATTTCTACCGAGACTGGGAGGCCACTTTGCCGGCCTTGGCGTCGCCGACTCGCAGGAACTCGTGAAGCCTCTCTGCTTTGGCGCGCGGGAGGGCAGCGGCCAGCTCGTCAACGCTCATCTGCTTGAGGCGCGCCACACTGCCGAATTTCTTCAGCAACTTCCGCGCCGTGAGCTGGCCGATCCCGGGCACGGCGGTGAGCGAAGTAACCAGGCGGCTCTTGGTGCGGCGCAGGCGGTGAAACGTGACCGCAAAGCGGTGCGTTTCGTCGCGGATTTGCTGAATGGCGTGCAGGATCGGCGAGTGATGGTCCAGGCGAATCGGGTCGTCCTCGCGCCCGGTAACATAGAGGATCTCTTCCTTCTTGGCGATGCTCGCGAGAGGTTGCTTCGGCAGGCCGAGCGCAATCAACGCCTCGGCCGCGGCGTGCAATTGGCCAAGGCCGCCGTCGATCAGCACCAGGGACGGGAGCGGCCGCTTCTCCTCGATTAACCTTTGGTAGCGCCGGGTTACCGCTTCGCGCATGCTGGTGAAATCGTCGCGCAAAAGCCGGGCTTCCGCATCAGGAAGCTCGGCCGGCGTAGCCGCTGCCGCTGCGTTTGCATTGCCGTGGATGATGAACTTGCGATAGTCGGATTTTTTCATTTTTCCGTTTTCCCACACCACCATCGACGCCACCGTGTCCGATCCCTGAACGTGCGAAATGTCGAAGCTCTCGATGCGTCTGGGAGGCTCGGGCAGTCCAAGCGCCTCGGCCAGCGCTTCGGCAATGACTTCCGAGGCCGGCTTCATCACGCGGAAACGCTGATTGAATGAATGCTTGGCGTTGGTTTCCACCAGATCGACAAGCGCGCGCTTCGCTCCGCGCTGCGGCGCCACAATCTCCACGCGGTGGCCGATGTTTTCCGAGAACACTTGCTGCAGCAGATCGCACTCGTCGAAACTGGTGGGCACGTGGATGAAGCGCGGAATGTAGTTCGCGTCCAGATAAATCTGCTTGAGCAGGGAAGTGAGAAATTCCACCGGCTCAAATTCTTCCAGGTCCTCCCAGTAGAATTCCCGGCGGTCGACCACTCTGCCGCCGCGAACGTGAAAGAGATTTACGGCCACCTGTGGAGACTCGGCGTACCATGCCAGCACGTCGATATCCTCGCCGGCGGCTGCGGCGATTTTCTGCCGCTCGTCCATGTCCTCGAGCGTGCGAATCAAATTGCGGTAGCCGGTGGCGGCTTCAAAGCGCTCCTCGTCGGAGGCCCGATGCATGCGCTCCTCCAGGCTCTTGACCAGGTCTTTGCGGCGCCCTTCGAGGAACATCCGCGTATCGTGCGCCGCTTCGCCGTAACGCTCTTCGAGCGTTTGTTGCGCGGCGCGCGGGCCCAAGCTCCGGCTCAAATAGAATTCCAGCCAGGCGCGCGCGTGCGGCCGGTTCATTTCCATCTTCTCCGAAGGGATGCCGAAATACCGGTTGATGAAATGCACGATGCGATGCGCCAGGCTGGCCGGAAAGTAAGGGCCGAAAAAGAGGGAACCGTTCTTTTCCAGCCGCCGCGTGACAAACACACGCGGAAAAGCCTCCGCAGCCGTGAAACAGATGTACGGATAGGTCTTGTCGTCGCGCAGCAGAACGTTGAATTTTGGCTTGTTCTGCTTGATCAGGTTATTTTCGAGTGCCAGCGCCTCGCGCTCGTTGTCGACTACGATATATTCCGCGTCCGCAATTTCCCGCACCAGCGAACCGGTCTTCACGTCCGCTTGCCGCACGGCGAGGAAATACGACCTGACGCGGTGCCGCAGCGACTTGGCCTTGCCGACGTAAATGATTTTTTCCGCGGCGTCCTTGAAGAGATACACGCCAGGCTCGAGCGGGAATTCATTAACCTTTTCGCGCAGGTCCATAGGAAAGAGTTATGCTGTCAATGGCGCGTTTTCTTCGCGCGCTGCTGCTGAGCAATTTTATATGATTTATGTTAGCAGAACTGCGGCGTTTGCCGCCGCCGGAGGCGAGGACGGGTAAAATGAGCTTCTTCCGTAGAATCTTGCTCGCCGCTCTTCTTGCGCTGGCAGGCGCGGCCGGCAGCTCTGCGCAAACGAAACCCGCGCCTGAGACGCAAACACAAACGCCGGCGCAGACCCCGGCCTACAATCCGATGCTCGCTGCGCACGACGTGGAAGTGGGGAAGTACTACATGGATCGCGGCGACCTCGATGGCGCGATCGCCCGCTTCAAGGACGCCCTGCGCTACAAGCCGAATTACGCCGAGCCGTGCCTGCTGCTGGGCGAGGCATATGAAAAGAGAAACGATTTCACCTCGGCCATCAGCTACTACCAGCAGTATCTGAAGATCCTTCCCAATACTTCGGAATCGAAGAAAGTGCGCAAGCGCGTTGCCGACCTGCAGGAAAAAGAGAAAAAGGAAGGAGCGGCTTCCAGCCAGCCGAATCGCTGAATCAGCCGCAGGCTGAGCGTCGAAACGCCGCACAGCGCGCCCCACCGCATCACGCGAACCGCTTCAGGAACTTCATCGCCCGCCGGTAATCCCGGAACTTTTTTTCTTCCGCGCGGAATTCGCGCGAATGCGCTTCCAGACGGCACCGCGCAAGCTTGATGGGATGCTTGCGATGCAGCATTTCGTGATAGAGCACGTAGGCGACTACATATTCCGGCACATGCGGGCGATCGAGCGCCGCATTGATGGCGATTTGGTCCAGCGCGGGATCGAAAATTCCAAGCTGGCTGCGCCATCGCCGCGTGCTCCAACCGACCTTCGGCCTGGGCATGCTGCCCTGAAAATATTTCTCGTTCAATTCGTCAAAGAGTTTTGCCAAATCGTGGCGCTGGCCCTGCGCATCACGGATTTTGCGCCGCGCGCGCTTACTGCGCACCGCATGCAGTTTCTGGCGGGTGGCGTGCGCCTGGGAATAATTCCTGTACAGCTCCGCGATGCCGCGCGGCAAACGCCGCCGATACAAACGCGACAGCAGAATCGCCGCCGCCGCTTCGATCACCTCGAGCGGAGCGTCCCGCAACAAATCCGACAGCCGCACGTTCGCGGTGTCCTGCCACAGGCGAATCGAGTGCGTCAGATTTGCGTAGGGATAGAATTCCACGACGAAATGCGGCGGCCGGCCTTCACAATTCAGCCGCGTGTACATTCGCTGAAAAAGCATCGCGCCGCCCGGAACATGCCGAGGGTGGGAAGTCCGCGGCGTCAAGGTTTCCTCCGAATAGGCGCAGAGCCGTATTCCTTGGACGCCTTGGCCGCTTCGTCCAGCGCATCCTGCGTTCCGGCGATGGCATCGTCGAGGGACTGTTTATAGGAAGCAAGTTCCGGCCCGTTCGCGCTCTCGATGGTCTTTAGCGCTTCGAGATTGGCCTTCGCTCGTTTTTCCATGTCCTTGATCGCTCCGCGTATCGGCACGCCTTTCTGCTGCGCTTCCTGAAGGCGATCGGCCGCTTCGTCGATGCAGCCCGAGTATCCAGCCAGTAATCCATTGAGCAGCTCCGGCTTGTGGACCTGTGGCGTGGTGAGCTTCAATTCGTACTCGACTTTTTTCAGCCGATCGTCGGCGAACTCGAGGAACAGCTTGATGCGGTCGTTGGGATCCTGGGCCTCACGGATCTTGTCGGCTTCGCCGGGAGAGAG
>JASHQB010000271.1 GCA_030037775.1 Candidatus Acidiferrales bacterium | reverse complement strand
CAAGGCGATCTGACGGCGAATCCGATTGAATTTGTCGAGCACTGGACCGGGGACTGGACGATACGGTTCCTGATCATCACCCTGTGCATCACGCCGCTGCGCAAGCTGCTGAAGATGCCGCAACTGATCCGATTTCGCAGGATGCTGGGGCTTTTTGCATTTTTCTATGTTTGCCTGCATTTTCTGACCTGGGTGGGGCTGGACCGATTTTTCAATTTGCACGATATGTGGGCCGACGTGGAAAAGCGGCGATTCATTACCGTGGGCTTCGCAGGATTTGTGCTGCTGATTCCGCTGGCGGTAACGTCCACACGAGGCTGGATTCGCCGGCTGGGCGGAAAGCGCTGGCAAATGCTGCACCGAGCGATTTACGTGAGCGCAATTCTGGGCGTGATTCATTACGCGTGGCTGGTGAAATCGGACGAGCACAAGCCGCTGCAATACGCGGCGATGGTCGGAGTGCTGCTGGCGTGGAGAATCGGGGCGTGGATTCGAAAACGCTGGCAGCAGCAACCTGCGGCGCCCGGACTTCGCCCGAACGAACCTACAACGGCTGAGACCGCTTAGGCGCGGCCTTCGCACACTTCCCTTCTCTGCTGGTCGCACTGAAACGCGCGGCGAAGACTGCGCGTCTCACCCGTCGATAGCTGTTCATCAGGGGATGCGTCCCACACAAGATTTTGCCAATAAGACGCGGAGGATGATGGTGCGAAAACTCGGAATGGCAATGGCGGCGCTGCTGGCGGTGTGCGTCATTCTGCCCGTGGCGGCGCGCGCGCAGAGCGAATCGGACCTGAACGCAATTTATACAATCAAGGATATCGGCTTCAACCATTCGCAGATTATGGACACCATGAGCTACCTGACGGATGTCTACGGCCCGCGGCTGACGAACTCTCCGAATATGCGCGCGGCAGCGCAGTGGACGGAAGATCAGATGAGGCAGTGGGGACTTGCAAATGTGCACACCGAGCCGTGGAAATTCGGGCGCGGCTGGTCGAATGAGCAATTCTCCGCGATGATGATCACTCCGCGGCCGTACATTTTGATTGGCTACCCGCTGGCGTGGACTCGGGGAACGAATGGACCGGTGACAGCGGATGCCGTGCTGGCGCAGATCCAGAGCGACGCGGATTTCGACAAGTACCGCGGTCAACTGAAAGGCAAATTCGTCCTGACGCAGGCGCCGCCGGATGACCCGGCGCACTTCGACGCGCAGGGCCACCGCTACACGGATGCGGAACTGGAAGAGATGGCGACGGAGCCGATTCCCGGAGGACGGAACGCAGATCGTTTCGCGCAATTCCGGGCGCTGCGGGCATTGCAACAGAAAGTTCAAGAGTTCCTGGTGTCCGAAGGCGTTGCGGGATGGATTCAACCGTCGCGAGGAGATGACGGAACGGTCTATGTTCAGTCGGCGGGCTCCTACGATCCGGCTGGACCGCCGGCGCCCATGAGCATTGCGATGGCCAGCGAATGCTACGGGCGGATTTACCGGATACTGGAAAAGAAAATTCCGGTGACGCTGCGAATCAATGCGGTGAACAAGTTTTACGACGATGATCTGAACTCCTTCAACATCATCGGGGAGATTCCCGGAACGGATAAAGCCGATGAAGTGGTGATGATCGGGGCGCATTTCGATTCGTGGCACGCTGGAACGGGGGCAACGGACAACGGAGCCGGCGACGGGGTGATGCTGGAAGCGATGCGCATCCTGAAGGCCAGCGGGCTGAAAATGCGGCGCACGGTGCGGATCGGATTGTGGACGGGAGAAGAAGAAGGACTGCTCGGCTCGCGCGCGTACGTGAAAGACCACTTCGGCGACCCGACAACCATGCAGCTCAAACCGGAACAACAGAAACTCGATGCGTACTACAACATCGACAACGGCACAGGGGAGATTCGCGGAGTTTATCTGCAGGGCAATGAGGCGGTGGCGCCGCTGTTCGAAGAGTGGATGAAGCCGTTTCATGACCTGGGAATGACCACGCTGACAATTCGCAACACCGGCGGGACGGACCATCTGTCATTCAATGCGGTGGGGATTCCGGGGTTCCAGTTCATCCAGGACCCGATTGAATACGAAACGCGGACGCACCACTCGAACATGGACGTCTACGAGCGGCTGCAGGAACCGGACATGAAACAGATGGCGGTGATTGTCGCGTCGTGGGTGTACCTGACGGCGAACCGTGAGGAGATGATTCCGCGGAAGCCGTTGCCGCCACCGTCGACGAGCCCGTTCTAAGCAGCCGCTAGCTAGCGCGACGGACAGGCTTTCTGCGCGATTCGGCGTGGCGCTGCGCGTGGACTGGCTGTTTGTGGGAGGCATTCGAAGCGGCGAGGCTTTTCTTTAGCGCGGCCATCATGTCGATGACTGGGGCACGATGTGGTTCGGACGCGGCAGCGACTTCTTTGCCCTTCAACTTGGCTTGGACGAGCGCTTTCAGGCGATCTTGAAACTCGTCGTGGTATTTGCTGAGGCGGAACGGCTCGGAGAGATTTTCGACCAACTGCTCGGCCAGTTTCACTTCCTGCAGCTTGAGCTTGATTTCCTCGGTCTGCCCGTATCCGGGGGCTTCGCGGATTTCGTTGGCGAAGTACATGGTGTGAAGTGCGAGGCCATGATCGTAAGGGCGAATAAACACGGTGTATTCACGCTGATGCATGTATACCTTGGCGATGGCGACGCGCTTGGCCTTTTCGAGAGTCTTCAATAAAAGCTGATAAGCTTTGCGGCCTTCGTCTTCGGGAACGACGAAGTAAGAAGAGTCGAAGAACAGCGGATCGATTTCCGATTCCTTCACGAAGGCCAGGATTTCCATGGCGCGCGCGGAGTGCGGGGCGATTTTCTTGATGTCCTCCGGATCGATCAGGACGTACTTACCTTCCGCGTATTCGTAGCCCTTGACGACTTCGGAGCGATCGACGATGCGATTGCACGTGGGGCAAAAAAGAGGCTGGCGCAGGCGGGTCTTGCACGTCTTGTGGAGCTGATGAAGCTCGACGCGATAAGTGCGCGCGGCGGCGTAGAGCTTGACGGGGATGGAGATCAAACCGAAAGTGATGAAGCCCTTCCACGCAGAGGAAGCCATGTTCGCAACACCTCACATTTCGACTAGAGACGGATTGGCTCTGTTGACATCCTCAAGAAAAGGTAGCGATGCCTCAGGCGATACAGATTGAAACTCAGGCCGAGCAGCAGAGCTTGACGCTTCTGCATCGGCAATGTGCGACCGGGCGCCCGTGCCGAGAGTTTGCGTTTCACCGAGGAGAAGAGAGTTTCGATCAAGGCGCGACGGCGGTAGATCTGGCGCGGAAACGATCGCCGCATCTCGGCGCGCACCCCGTGGATGTGCCAGGTTTTCTTCCCGCGCTTGGCCGGAATCACGCTCTGCGCGCCGAGTCGCTTCCGGATGTAGGTATGATTTCTCTCGCTGTCGAACTCGGCGTCGGCCAGCACCAGCCCGATCCGTGTTTGCTGGGAGGCTGTCTCGACCACCGCAGGCAAATTCCCGCAGTCGTTCCAGGGACCGCGTCGCGCGATCTGCGCCAGCAGGAACTGCCGATCCAGATCCGCCACGACCACCCACTTCAACCAATGCCTCCACGGCAGTGGCTTTTGCTTGTGATGATGCATGCGCCGCACAAAGAATGTGCTGACGGCGCCCTGCGCCAAGCCGGTGGCGTCGACAGCCACGCGGGCCCTCCGCCGGCTTTTCTTGCGCGCCCCGCGCAACCGACGCACCGTCTCGCCGACGGCCCGGTCGATGGTCACATCGTCCAAACGCTGCAGGAAACGATACAAGGTCGTGAAGTCCGGCACGCTGGCCAGCCCCAGCGCCTGACGGAGTTCGCGATGCTCGCTCAGCCGGACCTCGGCCTCGCGAAAGGTCCAGTCCTCGTAACGCATCAGACAGAGAATCGCCAGCAGCTGGGGTTGGTTGAACAGGCGCTTGCTGAAACGACTTCGGTAGCGCGGGAGCACCGCCTTGGAGACTTGCAGGGCGATGCGGGCAAAAGGCAGGAGTCCGACTTCGGCCATCGCGCCTCCTGCCTCGATAGCAAACAACAATTCCAAACGGTCGGATATGCCGAATTTTCATTGTCGTAGCGAGGATGTCAACAGAGCCATTTGAAATCAAGTCTTCAATGTGGATTGCGTCGAATTTCTGCCGCAGGGTAGCAACCAACGCGTTTATTTGTGTTTGGTCCTTCGCAGCGATATAGACGGCGAGAGCCTTTTCGAGCACTGCAAGCTGCCTTTCATGATCTCCCAACTTTTCGTATACGGCGCTCAGGCGCACGTACGTCTCCGTTACAGCTTCGTTGCCCAGTATTGGATCGCCTGGCCCTGGCTCTATGAGGGCCTGAGCTTTTTCAAGTGCCGTCTTCGCTTGTTCTAACTGACCGGCAGGGTAGATCTCTGCCATGCCAAGGTAAGCCAAGAATTCGGCTCGGCGGGCCTTCACCCGGATTGCGACTTGTACAAGTTCATTCTCAGCAGAA
>JASHQB010000270.1 GCA_030037775.1 Candidatus Acidiferrales bacterium | reverse complement strand
GAAATTCAGCCGTTCGCGCGCACGCCGCTCCGTCACGCCTATTTTTTCTATGAACCGCGCTTCTTTTTCGGTGACAACATCCCGCAAGTGAAATACACCTGGTCGATGGCGCCGCTGGCGTACGAGAAAACCCTGGGCCTCGCCATCGCTCTGCCCAAACACTTCGAGCTGCGTGTCACCAACCACGGCGTCACTTCCTTCCCGCCGTTCAACGTCAATCTCGGCCCGTATGACTCCGGGCCTAACAAGGAGCCACTTGGCATCTACAACACCGTCGGCGTACGCTGGTATTTTGGCGGCTACGATCATTCGAGCTCATCGTGGTAGACTAACTTCGAGAGGCTTCGCGCATCCGCCGATTATCATAATCGACAGATAATACAGTTCGCTATCAGAGGGTCCCTCACGATGCAAAGCAGGGCGAGTGATAATACGGGGCTAAGCCTTTTCAAACGACCCGCAACAAATCTGAAAGGCCCACTGGAGCTAAGCCTTCTCGACCAATCCCCGACAAATCTGAAACGTCCACTGACCTATTCGCTGATACTCCACGTAATGCTGCTATTGGGCACGCTCATTTGTTTCGCGGTTTTCTCCCCCACCCCGAAACGTGGGGCGGCGCCAGCAAACAAGGATTAAAGGTGATTTATTTACCGAACTTCGGTCGGTATAAAAAAATGCCCTTTCTTGCCAAGCTGTCGAAGGTGCCGGTGCCAGCTCGACCGCTGAAGACGGTGAGCTACGTTCCCCACGGAAACGGAATTGGAGGCGGGGCGCAATTGGACGAGGAGATCATCGAGATCGGTGGGCGCGTGGGACCAGGAATGATCGGGGTAAAACCTGTGGGCTTCGCCTCGCGATTTCCGCAGTACGTGGGGGCTGTGCAGCGGCGCGTGATCAACAACTGGCGAGAATCGATCTCGTGGGTGCCCCAGCCTTGTCTTGCGACATTTACGATTCTGCGGGATGGCACTATCACGAATATTCGACTTACTCAATCGAGCGGCGGCCAGTGGGCAGATATCTCCGTAGTTCACGCGATCGAGAATTCGAATCCTCTGGATCATTTACCGGCAGAATATGCCAGGTCTTCGGCGGACGTAGAATTCCAGTTCGATTTTCGCCGACCGCCGTAGTCGCCGAGGCGAGAAACTGGATTCGCCACGACAATCAGGGAAACTCTTAGCTTTTCCCGGTTCCAAACGCCAGCGCCAGCAGCGTCTTCTGCTCCATTTCGTGCGCCTTCGCCGAACCCGTTGCTGGGCTCGCGCTGCCTGAACGCTTCACCGAGCGCACCGCGCGTCCGCGCAATACGCGTCCAAGCCGCGGCATCACGAAATTCAGCGCGCCCATATTCGCAGGCTCTTCCTGCACCCACACGAAATCATGCGCCGACGAGTACGCGCTGAGCACCACCTCCAAGTCTTTCTCAGGAAACGGATAGAGCTGCTCCAGAAAAATGATCGCCGTGGACTGGTCCTGCCGCCGTTTGCGCTCCGCCGCCAGCTCGTGGCCGATTTTCCCCGTGCACAGCAGCACGCGCTCCGCCAGCGGCACTTCCGCGTCCGCCAAAACGGTTTGGAATCGCGGCAGCGAAAAATCCGCGATGGGCGAAGCGGCCGCTGGATTTCGTAGCATGCTTTTTGGCGTGAACACCACCAGCGGCTTGCGCCAGCTGCGCAGCGCCTGCCTCCGCAACAGATGAAAATACTGCGCCGCATTGGAAGGCTGGCACACCTGCATATTTTCACGCGCTGCCAACTGCAAATACCGCTCCACGCGTGCGCTGGAATGCTCCGGCCCTTGCCCTTCGTAGCCGTGCGGCAGCAACAATACCAGCCCGGAGAGCAGCTTCCACTTGTCTTCGCCCGCCGCGATGAATTGATCGATGATCACCTGCGCACCGTTCGCGAAGTCGCCGAACTGCGCCTCCCACAGTACCAGAGCCTCCGGAAAGTCCCGGCTGAAGCCGTACTCGAATCCCATCACTGACGCTTCCGAAAGCGACGAGCTGTACACCTCAAATCGCGCCTGCTCCGGCGAAAGACTCGCGAGCGGCACAAACTCCTTCTCCGTCTGCGTATCGATCAGCACCGCGTGCCGCTGGTTGAACGTCCCGCGCTTGCTGTCCTGCCCGCTCAGCCGCACCGGCGTGCCCTGCATCAACAGCGAGCCGAACGCCAGCGCCTCGGCCATCCCGTAATCCACCGGAGTTTTTCCCGCGCCCATGGCGGCGCGCTGCTCCAGCAGTTTTTTCACCTTGGGATGAATCGCGAAGTCGGTCGGATAGCTCGTCAACTTCTCCGTCAGCGTTCGCAGAGCTTCCTGCGCCACGCCTGTGTCCGTCTCGTACTCCGGCTTATGTCTCCCGCCGTGATAATTGTCCCAGTATTTCGGCAGCCGCCACATGCGTGGAATTTTTTCCAGGCTCAGTGCCTCCTTCTGGGCCTTCTCGAACTCCGCCCGCACTTCCTCCACTGTGCTCGCCGGGTCGATGCCGGTTCTCTCCGCATAAAGTTTCCAGAGCGGCGGATGCGCCTGAATTTTGCGATATCGCAGCGGCTGCGTGATCGTGGGATCGTCCACTTCGCTGTGGCCGTATCGCCGGTAACCGATCAAGTCGATCACCACGGGGCTCTGGAACGTGTATCGATACTCCACCGCCATCTTCGCCACGCGCACCACCGCGTCGGGGTCCTCCGCGTTGACGTGGAAGATCGGCGCCGGCAGGCGCTTCACGATGTCCGAAGCAAACCGCGACGACTGGCACTCCGCCGGCGTGGCCGTGAATCCGATCAAGTTGTTCACGATGATGTGCAGGCTGCCGCCGACGGAAAACCCGTGAATCATCAGAAAGTTCAGCGTCTCCGCCCAGATTCCCTGTCCCGCAAACGCCGCATCGCCGTGCAACACCACCGGCAGCACCTGCGCCGTTCCCGTTTCTCCGCGGCGCGTCTGCTTGGCGCGCGCGCGTCCCAACGCCACCGGGTCTACCGCCTCCAAATGGCTTGGGTTCGACACCAGGTGAATCCCAATGGGCCGCCCGCCGAGCGTCGTGTATTCGCCCGTAGCGCCGATGTGATATTTCACGTCACCGCCACCCAATTCGCTGCGCGCGTCCAGGTCTTCGAATCGCGCGAAAATATCCTGCGCCGGCCTGCCCACGATGTGAATCATCACGTTCAGCCGTCCGCGATGGCTCATCCCCAGCACAATTTCGTCGACGCCGCGCTTCGCCGCGCTTTCGATGGCTTCGTCCAGCAGCGGGATCAGCGACGTCAATCCTTCCAGCGAAAATCGCTTGTTCCCCAAGTAGCGGCTCTGCACCACCTGCTCGAAAAGTTCCGCCCGCACCAGCCGCTCCAAAATCCGTGCGTGGTCCGGCGTGGGTGCTGGAGATTCCAAACGTTCCTGAATCCACCGCCGCCGCTCGCTGTCCAGGATGTGCATGAACTCCGCGCCGATCGTTCCGCAATAAATCCGGCGCGCTTCATCGGCTTCTTCGCCGGAGAGCTCGTCCAGCTCCGGCACGGGCTGCGGTTTGAAATCTCCCAGCGGATCCAGATCCGCCTCGTAATATCCCCATCGTCGGAACGCGTCGAAAATCGCCTCGCGCTTTCCGTTTCCCTTTTCGACCGAACCGTTCTCTTCAATCACCGCTGATTTGTTTTTCAATTTGGGTCCTTACATGAGTGCACTAAATCCACATCAACGCGCTAAATCCGCTTGCTCCAAAACGCCCCTGCCCAAAACTGCCCTACGATTCGCCCCATGCTCCCAGCATCTTTCTCACCAGCACCAGTTGGCCCAGATGGTAAGCGTTGTGGTCGGCGGTCAGCAGCGCCTCGCGCAGGATGGTCTGCCCCTTGCCGTGCGGGATGCGCCCAAAAAGATTGGTCTTCGGGTCGCTCACTAGCTTCTTCATCTCCTCGAGATCCCGCTCGAACGCCTTCACGCTCTCTTCCCACGCCTTCCCGCTCGGCGGAGCCTCTGTCGCCGGCCAGTAGCCCGCAGGAAATTGCGGTGACACATGCTTCGCGTCGCGCGAAAACTCCAAAATGTCCCACTGTGCGATGCGCATATGCTCCAGCAATTGCCAGGCCGTATGCGGCGACCCTTGGGGCCTCGCTCCGCGCAAGTTTTCCGGCACGTCCATAACTGCATCTCGCCATTCCGTGTGCGCTTGGCCCCCGTCGAGCAACTTCACAAGCTGCTCGCGCAGCGCCTTGTCGTTTGCCGGCGAGCCGTCGCCACGTGTGGATTTGCGCGCAGTCTTCCCCCTGCTGCTTTTCTTTTTTCCGGAGCGTTTCATCACAACCATTTTAGGACGCGGCACACCGCGGGTCAACGCATGCTCCAACCGCGCCTTCGCAGTGCTGGGTCGTGGGTCGGTTTGAGTTTTCACGGTCGTCACACAAGGAGAGTCAAATCCAAAGTGACCCATCACCCCGTGCCGCCACGCTTGCGCATCTCCTGCGCAAGTCGCATAATTCCCGCGAACACTAATCGGCCGTGCGAGCTTTACGCCCGTAATTTTGCGCCTGCAATTTCTGACTTTTTGGGGAGGCCTTATGTCCGCGAAAGTCCTGGAACCAAAAACCACTCGTCGTCAGTTTGGACAATCCATTGGCACGATGCTTGCCGCCGCTTACATTTCGCCAAAATTCCTGCAAGGCGTCACCGGCGGCCGCCTCAAAGGCTTCTCCCGCGCCGACGCCATCCTCATCAATTCCAACGAAAATCCCTACGGCCCTTCGCCCCACGCCGTCGCCGCCATCACCGGTTCCGAAGCCGTCGCCTGCCGCTATCCTGACGACCTCTACGCCCGCGCCGTGAAATCCATCGCTGATTTGCATCACGTTGACGAGGAAAAGGTCGCCCTCGGCTGCGGCTCCACCGAAATTCTCCGCGTTTGCGATGCCGCCTTTGTCGGCGCCGATAAGCAGCTGGTCGTCGCCGAACCCACCTTCGAAGCGGTCAGCTATTACGCGCAAGTTTCCCGCGCCAGCGCCGTGAAAGTTCCGCTGACTTCTGATTTTCGCCACGACCTTCCCGCCATGGCCAACGCTTGCGCCACCGGCGTAGGCCTTGTTTACATTTGCAATCCGAATAATCCCACCGCCACCATCAATACGCGCGGCGAATTCGCGGATTTCCTTTCCAAAGTTCCCGCGTCCACCTACGTCCTCGTCGACGAAGCCTATTACCATTTCGTCGAAGACCCGCATTACTCAAGCGTTGTCGATATGATTCCAGACCATCCTAATCTCATCGTCACCCGCACTTTTTCCAAAGTTTACGGCATGGCCGGAATGCGCCTCGGCTACGCCATCGCCCAAAAGGAAACGCTCGAACCCATGCGCCGCGAACTGCTTTTCGACAACGGCAACGCCGCAGTCCTTTCCGCCGCCGTCGCCAGCCTCGCCGACCCGGACATCGTCCCCACCAACAAAAGGCGCCTCAACGACACGCGCAACTGGGTCACTTCCGAACTCACCAAATCCGGCTATCGCGTGATTCCCTCCCAGGCTAACTTCTTCATGGTCGACACCGGCAACGACGTGCAGCCCGTCATCGAAGCGTTTCACCAGCGTAAGATCATTGTTGGGCGGAAGTTCCCGTCGATGGGCAATTGGCTGCGCGTCTCGGTCGGCAAGCCAGAAGAGATGCAGAAATTCCTCGCGGCGTTCCGCCAAATCGTCCCCGCTCCTCAAAAATCCGCCGCGGCGGCGTAATCACGAGGCTTCCGATTAACGCCGCAGTTGCCAAGAGGTTCAACAAACTGGATTTTCACGACGACGTTTTAACGTTCGTGAGGGTCCATCCGCCGACCGCGCGCACCAAGAATCTCACTCGAATTGAGTTCGGCTTCTTGGACGATGCAACGCACAAGAAGAAAACTTTAGTGTTTCATCAGTGCGCCAACATTCGTTTCATCATGGACTTTGACGTCCTGGCAGATGGATGCATTTTCGGGACGAAGGGATCCATCGCCCGTTTCGACATCCCACGAATGCGCAGGTTCATCAAATCTCAACGCCGCCATTGGCGTGTGGAATATATGCCGCCCATGCCAAAAGACAAACCAATCCAAAAGAAACTCAAATCGATTCGCAGTTACGTGCTCTTCACAATCGGCTTTTTCGGTGGCACCGCTGAAGTCCTAGCAAAGAATTGCAAACTGAAAACTGACTGAAACGCACCTTAAAAACAAAAATCGCCTCCGCGCGGCATACCACTGCCACGCCGGGGGCGAAAAAATCCTGGCATCGACTAGAAGAGGCAGGCCTCGGACGCGCCCCCACGCATCCCGGGTCTGCCTTCTATCCTGCGGCCTCCGACACCGCCGCTCCCCCGATCGTCCGCCGCTGCTGGAAACACTCGCGGCAATACACGGGGCGCCCCTGGGTGGGCTTGAACGGCACCGTCGTCTCTTTTCCGCACTGGGAGCAGACCGTTTTGGTTTCGACGCGCTGCACGTTCGTCGCAACGCCAGCGGCCGCGCTGGCTCCCCCTTGCGTGCGCGCCGTCTTGCAGGGCTTACACCGCTTTGGCTCGTTCTTAAAACCCTTGTCGGCGAAGAACATCTGCTCGCCGGAGGTGAACACAAACTCCGAGCCGCATTCGGCGCATTTCAGTACCTTATCGTGGAATTCCATGGATCGCTCCGGGCCATAGCCTGGACGGCGCCAAAGAAACGCCGCCCTGAATCGGATGATGCCGAGAATGATGGGAAC
>JASHQB010000269.1 GCA_030037775.1 Candidatus Acidiferrales bacterium | reverse complement strand
AGAGGGAAGGAATTCTGCGCTTCGTCACGCCAGCTTTTTGTGCGGGGAACGCGCGGCGTGAGGGTGCGGCCGCGCATGCGCTGCCGGCGCATGGTTTCCTCGCGGATGCCGCGAGCCATTTTCCGCCGCTGGCGGGGCTTCGCTCCCGCCGTGCGGCGCGAGCATGCGCACCACGTGCAGCAGGCGCTCTTGCTTGTACGGTTTGGCCAGGCAGACGATCGCGCCCAGCGCGTGCGCCGTCGAATAATCATTCGGCTGGCCGCGCCGCGTGGTCATCACCACCGGCACGTTCCGCAGGCGGTCATTCGACTTCACGATCAGGCACAGGTCGTAGCCGGACATGTCCGCGATTTCGATCTCCGTGAGCACCATGCTCGGAGTGTTCTGCCGCAGGAATTCCACGGCCTGCGCTCCGGTCTCCACGGCCTCGACGATGTAACGTTCATTCTGCAGCACGAACCGCAGCGTGTTGCGCGTCCGCGCATCGCTCTCCACGATGAGGATGACCGGCATGGGCTTTTGCAGGTCTTGCGCCACGCCCTCGGCGGTTGGCGGCGCTTTCGCGGCGACGGCCTCGTTCTCGGCGGCTTCGTCGGCTTGCTTGCCGTTATAAAAGCGGATGCCGATGCCGAAGCGTTTCTCCGGCATCTCGAAGACGCGCGCCACCACGGCGGTGCGCTCGTGCTGCACTCCGCCGGCCGTGCCGGAATAGGGAAACGTAATCGCCAGGTCCATCCCGGGGCGATATCCCGCGAATGCGGTGGTGAAGAGCAGGCCGTCGCGCGAGGCGTCTACCGTGGTGCAAACTTCCGCTTGCTGCGCGGAGCCGGAATTCATGCGCACGCGCACCGGCGCGGAAATCTTCGTGCGCAGCCGGCGCCGGCGTTCGGTCGCGGAGGGTTCGGCGGAATGGTTCTCGGTGGGTTTTTCCGGCGACGCGGCGACGTCGGTCAAGTCAGCCATTTTCAATCCCCTCATCGGAGAATGCGGCGGCTGGAACGGCGCGATTGCCGCATTCCGCGTCTTTACTGTGAAAGATTCTGGCAGTCCCCAAGTGCGCAGGACATAGCGCAAGGGTCACATTTTGGCAGTACTGTCAGCACTTTTGCACTGGTACGAAAGTACCAGCGCCGCAACTCTGCCTCCGGGGCAGCAGTTTCTTGCCGCTGAGGGCGAACACGAGAATCAGTAGAGGTGAAAATCAATTTCGATCATCATGCGCACCGCCGCCGGTTTTCCGTCCGGCCCCAGCGGCGGCTTGAATTGCCAGCCGAGCACGGCTTTGACCGCCGCCCGGTCGAGCCCGTGCCCCAGGCCTTTTAGGATCTGAACTTCGTGAGCCCTTCCATCCGGTCCGATGATCGTGGTCACTATAACTGACCCTTGAACCCTCTCCTTAAATGCTTCATCAGAGTACTGCGGTTGAGGACAGTAAATGCAATTGGGGTGCGCGTAGCCTTTTTCTGACGCCATGGGAACGTTTTTTTGACCCGTGATTTGGGCCGCCCCCATATCGATATCCATGTCGCCGATGATAATCGGACGCTCGGACGCGACCGGCTTGCCGCCGCACGTTGCCGGCGTGAAACGGATCAGGTTCGCAAGCTTGCGCATCCCGGCATCGGCAGCCGGCCCTCCGCTCGAAATAATTCTCATACGGCTCGGCGTCCCGTCCGCGTTAACGAACGCGTCTAGTATTTCGGAATCCGCTAAATCCTCTGCCGTGACGGGCAAAGGACCCTTAAAGGGCAGCATTTGCGCGGGCGTTTCGTCAGAGCACCAATCGACCTTTTCCGCGTCTGTTGGTGGGTCGAAGGTGCTTGGCGGGGAATTGGCGATGCTTATCACCCGTTTCACGTGAACTTCTTCGAGGACATTGCCACCCTCAACGTATTTTCGCTCGCGGGCAACGAATCCCGACCCGGCCTTCTCGTACTTGTCGTATTCGATGATTTCGTCATCCGCCGTGCTGCGGAGAAAAGCTTTCGACGGCGGTCCATTCGGGCCTGTACAAAGTTCCTCATATATACTTGCCGAGATGCTGACGCATGTTTCCTTGGCGGTGGAGAAGCCGTTGAAATTGAGGCCAACATTCCCGGGTTTGGGCACAGGGACGGCGTTCGGGGAGCCCGCTGCCGCAGCAGCGCTTACCTCGTCGCGCCGGAACCGTGCGATGGTCTCACTGGGGCTCATCAGTTCTTCGAGCCGAAAGACGCCCAGGGGCGTGAAATCCGTACTCCGCTTGCGGTAAAGCGTTCCGCCTGAGGCGACGCTGACTTCGTCGAAGTCGGGAAAATGAATTTCCCGGCGAAAGCGGTCCGCCGCCGCCCAATCCAGCTTGTAGGTCCCGAAACCTGTTTTGCCTTTCGCCAGCGCCAACTTTATGTCAGCCTGAATCTCTACTGGTCCAATAGCGTTCAGACTGACCGCATCGCGCGCCCTGTCGATGAACTCTTCCGCTTGGGCATTCGGATTCGTACTGGGGGCTTGACGGGCAGGGAAGGCATGCGCGGCGGCGATGACAGCGGTTATGCATAGGACAACTGTTCCGGCTGGGCTGAGTGTCCGTTTCATGGACGTGCCCGCAATGTAACATTGCCCGCCGCGGGCCGCAACGGCGGTGTCTGCTTTGCCGCGCGGACTGAATCAGTAGAGGTGAAAATTGACCTCGATGAGCAGGTGCACCGTAGCCGGCTGTCCATCCGGCCCGGTTGCAGGTTTGAATATCCAAACGTCGCGGAGGGCATGAATTGCCTGTTCGTCCATGCCGTATCCCAGGCTCTTCTTCACAACGATCTCGTGCACCCGCCCATCGGCGCCGACCACAACATCCATCACCACCTGGCCTTGGATTTTTTCATGCAACGCTTCCGGCGAATATTGTGGAGCGGGGCAGTACGAGCAATCCGGCCG
>JASHQB010000268.1 GCA_030037775.1 Candidatus Acidiferrales bacterium | reverse complement strand
TTGGGATCAGCGGTGACTTTTCCATGCAGCACGAGCGGCTGGCCGGGCTTGAACTTTCCGTCGAGGTAAGCGCCGTGGAAAAAGCGCACGGCGAGTTTGCCGCTCGGATCCTTCACGTTCAGGTGGAACATGGCGCTGCGGCGGCCTCGGAAACGCACCAGGCTGCCGCTTTCGGCTTCCGCCTGAATGGTGGCGATTTGGCCGGGTACGAGTTCCGCGATGCGAGTGAAATGAATGCGGTCTTCGTAGCGGAAGGGCAGGTAATTAAGAAGATGACCGACGGTGGTGATGCCGCGTTCAGCGAGCAAAGCGGCGCGATGAGGGCCGAGGCCCTTGAGGGCGGTGACGGGGGAACTGGGGGTCAGCGACATGGAAGAGCAGTGACAAGCGACGAGTGGCGAATGAGTAGCAAGCGAAGGGGACCCCGGGAGTCCAGTGCCAGGCGGACGACGGGCAACAGGCGGGTCCAAGTCCTAATCGAGTATTCTGCAAAAAAAGCGCAAAAATACTCGATTAGAAATGAGTTCGGATGTTTGTTTTGTGTGAGTTGCATCAGATTCTAATTCCCATAGATTACTCGATTAGAATTCAAAAGGCGCATAAAAAGCAAAAAGCCGCGTCTCCGCGGCCACCTCCGTCAAGTTTTACGCAAACTGAAAGATCCGGAATGCAGTTACCTATGTATCATATAGTTACGGTTGTTGTCAAGAATAACATAAGGTCGCACCGTATTCCTGTGAGGGGGTGTGGAAAACGGGCGGAGACGCGCTGCTTACCAATGAGAGGGGAGGGCGTCTAAGAAGGTATGATACGGAGGTTGAGCAGGTTACGAGGCTCCCGGACGCGGCCACCGGCGGGAAATGGCGCCGTACAACCGTAAGGCCAATGGGTGGCATCCGGCAATGAACGCGATGGGGATGAGCGCGGCGCTCGACGGAGCGGGAGCGCAACGAGCGGTGCAGAAAGCCGACGAGCAGGTCCTGGTGCGACAGGCGCAAGCGGGCAACCGTCCCGCTTTTGAGGAATTGGTGCGGCGGTACGACCGGGACGTGCTGCGGCTGGCGCTGAACATGGTGCGCGGCACGGAAGATGCGCGCGACCTGTACCAAGAGATTTTTTTGAAGGTGTACCGGAACCTTTCGCGTTTCCGATTCGAATGCAGTTTCTATACATGGATTTACCGGGTGGCGACGAACGTGTGCCTGGACCACTTGCGGAGAAAGAATACGCGGAAAGAGGAGCAGGCGCCGCCGCCGGCGGACAGCGAGAGCGCGGGGCCGGATTTCTTCGACCGGCAAGTGGAGCAACGCGCGGCGGCGAATCCGGAGCGGCGCTTTTTGGGGCAGGAGTTGGGAAGGCACATCAACGCGGCACTGGACGGGCTTTCGCCGAGGGAACGGATGGTTTTCGAGCTGAAGCATTACGAAGGGCTAAGGCTGCGAGTGATCGGCGACATGCTGGGGACTTCGGAAGAGACGGTGAAGAATTCGCTGTTCCGCGCGACGCGCAAGTTGCGCGCCAGCCTGGACGGCGTGAGGTGAGGCTTTTTGTGTTAATCGGTCAGTTTGAATTTTGGCTCTTTGTGTCACGATCAAGAAAATTCAAACTGACCTAGCGCCGAGTTCTTAGGATTTGCAGGTAAGGAGCATGACGATGCAGGAATTCGATAAAAGCTCCGGAGCGTGTGCGGAGTTCGAAGAACAGATCATTCTTTACGCCGCGGAAGAGCTGGAAGGCGGGGAGAAGGACGCTCTGGAAGAGCATCTGGACCAGTGCGCGCGGTGCGTGAAGGCGCTGGACGCGGAGCGGAAGCTGCTGGAGACCGCGGCGGAAGGAAGGATGGAGCCGACGCCTGCGCTGCTCTCGAGCTGCCGGAACCGATTTGAAGATTCGCTGGACGAGATGGACCACCGGAGCATTTGGGCGCGATGGAAGGAGTCGATTTTTCCGACACACTGGCTGGCGCTGTATCCGGCGGCAAGCGTGGCGGCGCTGTTGCTGGTGGGATTCTCGGTGGGAATGGCGGTGCCGTGGCGAGCGCAGTTGCAGCCGAAGGCGCCCGCGCCCAAGGCGACCGTGGGTTCGATGCTGGACAATCAGGAGCTGCAGTCGGCGAACGTTTCGGGAATCAATTGGACGCCGAGCAACAACAACCAGCCGCCGCAGGTTCAAGTGCAGATGAATACGGAGCGGCCGATTGTCGTGCAGGGAACGGTGAACGACGACGACGTGAAGCGTGTGCTGCTGTACGTGCTGCATAACAATCAGCGGTTCTGCCCGGACGTGCGCATCAACGCGGTCGAGTTACTGAAAGCGCGGGCGAGCGATCCGGATGTGGAGCGAGCGCTTTCGCAGGCAGTGCTTACTGATCGCAATCCGGCGGTGCGGTTGAAAGCGCTGGACGCTTTGACCGTGGGCAAGCCGGACGACGCCAGCATACAAACGATGCTGGAGGCGCTGACGAAAGACACAAATATCGGCGTGCGCGTGGAGGCGATCAATGCCCTGGTGGCGGCTTCTCAACACGGAGGGCTGCTGGCGGATCCGAAGGCGTTTGGGGTTCTGCAGGAGCGCATGCGCACCGATCCGAATACGTACATCCGCCTGCAAAGCGCGGCGGCGGTGCGGCAAGGGCAGGCTGGTCAGCAGTAATGGAGAGAAGATCCAAGATGACGTCCGCGACGGTTCGAAATTCGCTTTTGCAGATGGTGGTTCTGGGCGCGGCTCTATGCGCGGTCCTGGCCGGGCAGCGCGCGCGGGCCGGGGCAAGCCGCTCGGACCGGGTGACGACTGACAAGACCGGGCAGTTTTCCACCACCGCTGGTTCGCATCTTCGCGTCGCGGCGGATCAAGGGGACATCCGCATTTCGACGGGAAGCGATTCGCAAGTCAGCTACCGCGTTCATCTGGAGACCGAGGCGGACGACTCCAACGCGCAGCAAATTCTGAATGCTTTCGTTCTGGAGGCGCGGAACGATGAGGACGGAGTGGTGCTGGTTTGCCGTTCGCCGCATCTGCGTTGGGGACATCATCTGTCGGTCACGATTTCGGTAAGCGTTCCGCACAACTACAACATGGATCTTACGACGGAGGGCGGAAACATTCAGGTGGGCGACGTGCAGGGGCGCGTCTCGGTGGCGACGGATGGAGGGAATATTTCCGCGGGGCAGATCGATGGACCGGCACGGCTGATCACCGATGGCGGCAATATTCTGGCGAAAAATGTCGGGGGCGACCTGACGGCGCAGACCGGCGGCGGAGACATCACGGTGGGCTCGGTGGCGGGCGAAGCGATATTGCGAACCGGCGGCGGGCACATTCGCGCGGCGTCGATTGCCGGCGCGGGCCGGCTGGATACGGGCGGCGGAAATATTTCGCTGGAGCATGCCGGAGCGGGATTGGTGGTTAGCACGGGCGGTGGGGAAATTGACGTGGGCGAAGCGTCGGGCCTGATTCGCGCGCGCACCGGCGGCGGAGGAATTCGCGTGGTGAAGTCGTCGGGGCCGACGGAACTCGAGACCGGGGCGGGAAGCGTTTATCTGATGCAAGTGCAAAACGCGGTGCGTGCTTCGACGGGCGCGGGTGGGATAACGGCGTGGTTTGGACCGGACGCGAAGCTGAGCAGCGACTGCCGGCTGGCGGCGGGCGAGGGAGACATCGTTGTGTACTTACCGAAGGAACTGGCCGTGACGGTAGACGCGCGGGTGGAGCTGGGCGGGGATCATCGTGTGGTGATCGATCCGGCGTTTCCGCTGAAGGTGACTTACGGCGAGCCGGACGAAGGAAGCCAGGTAGTTCGCGCGGAAGGGGCGCTCAACGGCGGCGGCGCGACGCTGGTGTTGCGAACGGTTTCGGGAAACATCCGGCTGGTGTTGAACGATGCCGCACGTGAAAAGGAACAGATGGACCAGTTGCGCCAGCAGATGGAAGAAATGCAGCGGCAGCTGGAAATGAACCTAATGAAGATTCAGATCCCGCAGCCGCCACAGCCACCGGATCAGCCGTAGAAGCGCTTCGCAGGAAAAGGGGGCAACATGAACGCAGGGATTGCGTCGCGGTTGCGCAGTTATCACTGGCTCGCGCTGGCCGTCGCGGCATTTTTGGGGTTTACGGTTTCCGCGCGTGCGTCCACGTCTACGCAAGTTTTCGATCAGGTCTACGCGCTGCACGCAGGCGGGGTGTTTGCGCTGGCGAACGTGAACGGCGGAGTGCAAGTGGAGGGCTGGGACCGCGAGCAAGTGGAAGTGCGCGCGGTGAAAACTGCGTTGCACGACAGGGAAGATTTGAATAGCGTGCACATCGACGTGCAGGGCGATGGCGAGCAACTGGCGGTGAACACGCGTTACCCGCAGGGAAGCGGTGTGCAGGTGACCGTCGAATACCAAGTCCGCGTGCCATACCGGCTGCGCTGGGCGGAAGTGTCGACGGTGAACGGAGACGTTCATCTGCAGGGCGTGTCGGGGGCGGGAATTCTGGGTTCGGTGAACGGAAATGTGGAAGTGGTGGACAGTGACGGAAGGTTCAGCGCGAAAACCACGAACGGCGACGTGCGGTTGCAATTGAAGTCGCTGCCGGATGGGGATCCGGTGAGCCTGACAACGGTAAATGGTTCGGTGGTGCTGTCACTGCCGGAGCGCGCGAACGCGGACGTTCGCGTGGTGAACCGCAACGGTGATTTTCGCTCCGATTTTCCGCTGGCGACGCTGGGGGCCTACGACGCGAGTCGCTTTCGCGGGCGCTTGGGCAGCGGGGGCGGAGAGGTATTCATGAGCACGGTGAATGGGGCGATCCGGCTGGTAAACGGGCGGCCGGTGGTCTAACCAAACCGCGAGAAAATCGTCTAAGAGGGAGAACAAAAATGCGCGTTGCGACGTATATGAAATATATGAGCCTGGGAACAATGGCGGTGGCGTTGACGGCAACGGGAGTCCGATCGCAGGGCCTCCCTGCGCCGCAAACCCCGAGCGCCCCGCAGGCCAACCCGGATTGCAGCAACAGTGTGTTTGATGCGGCGGCGCTCGAGAAGGAAATGGCCCAGATGCAGAGCCGGATGGCGGAGAGTCTTCGAGATGTGCAGGCCCGGGCCCATCAGTACGAAGCGGAGGTGGCAAGGGAAATGACCGAAAATGGGATGAGACCGGAGGAATTGGCCAGCCTGGAAGCGCGAGCGCGGAGCGCGGCGCAACAAGCACAACAACTCTTTGCTCAGGCTCCCGGCCTGCTGGACAGCGATGCGGACACGGGCTGGCTGGGCTTGGAAATGACGGAGGTGACGACCGAGAAAGCCAAAGATCTGAAGCTCGCGGCCGTGCGTGGCGTGCTGGTGTCTGAAGTTTTGCCGGACGGCCCCGCGGCGAAGGCGGGACTGCAAACGAATGACGTGATTCTTCAATACGATGGGCAGGAAGTGGAAGGGACGGTGCAATTCCGGCGCTTGGTGCGAGAAACGCCTCCGGGGCGCAGCGTGGGACTGACCGTTCTGCGCGCGGGACGTGAAGAAAAGCTGACGATCCAAGTGGGGAATCGCGCGCGAAACATCGAGAACGGATGGAACGAGGGAACGTCGCTGATCGCGCCGCCGCAAGCGTTCAACTTCAAGATGGAGATGCCGGAATTGTTCATGGGGATGACGCCGGTGCTGGGGATCGAGGGAGAAGACATCAACGGGCAGCTGGGCAAGTACTTTCGCGTGCCCGGGGACGAGGGCGTGCTGGTTCGCGAAGTGAGTTCGGGCACCCCGGCGGCGAAGGCGGGATTGAAGGCGGGAGACGTGATCACGCGCGTGGATGGACTGACGGTGACGACGCTGGCGGAGTTGCGCGCGCGATTGCGCGAGAAGCGCGAAGAGAAGAGCGTGTCGCTGATGGTGATGCGCCAAGGAGCCCCGCTGACGGTTACGGTGACGCTGGAACCTCCCGAGACGGAGCCTACGAAGACGCGCAGCGCAGTGCTTTAAAGCGAATCGTAACGGCTTAGAGAATTGAAGGCCAAGGCTCGAAAAGCCTTGGCTTTTTTTTCGGATGGGCCGTCTATTGGCGGACGATTTCCGCGTTTGCGGATGGCACAGAGACACGTTCCAGACGATTGCCGTCCAGATAAAGGATGATTTCCAAATCCTGGCTGCGCACGCGCAGGCGATCGAGGTTTTTGCCGTTGGCGTTCTCGGGGTCTAGAGCTTCGACGGTAACTGTTCCGGGAATCATCTCCTGCGGTATCAGCACGGAAAGAGTCTGCTGGCCCTTCTTCGACCAATCGTAAAGGCCGGCGAGGATCGCGTACTGGTGATACAGGTTATCGTCGAGAATGGCGATGAGAGGAGTTTTGAAATTGAATTGCTGAGTGAAGGGCGCGCCGCCGTTGACCTGCACGTGAATGGTTGCAACGCCGTTGTCGAAGTCAACCGAGGCGCCGGCCTTTTTCGAGCCGGCGACGGTGGTCCACTCGTAATGGATTGGGGAGCCGTCGGGGCGAAGTTGCAGCTGTGAGGTAATACGCGTTTGAGGTCCCTGGGCGCCTTTGACAGATGCGCTGCCACGCGCGAGCCAGCCCGAGCCGTCCGAGGAGATTTCGAATTCCTCCGAACCGACCTCCTTGCCGTTGACGATGTCGCGAAATTTGCCTTTTTGCGGGCTTATGCCCTGAGTGGGATCAGGCGAGTTAAGCCAGCGTGCGGCGTTCAGCGGCGAAGTGCGCGAATTGCGGGCCGCCGTGGCACTCGGAGATCTAAACGAAAGGACTGAGCACAGGAAAAGGCATCCGGCGAGGATGCCAGCCGAGCGGGTCACAGCGGAACGCCTTCGAGAATGCCCAGAGCGATTATCGATTGCACCACGCGCAGAGGCTCGATGGAACCTTCCACGCGGTGGTGAGCGAGCTGGTAGAACGGCAGGCGGTCCTGGTAAAGCTGGCGGAAGCTGGCTTCGTCCTTGAAAAGCGGGCGGTCAGTGATGTGGGAGCAGCGTTGGATCAATTCTTCGACGGAGCATTGAAGCCAGACGATGGCGCATCCGGCTTGTTTGAGCAGTTCCATGTTCGCGGGCTGGGCCATGGTGCCGCCACCGAGGGAGACGATGGTTGGCTTGGCTGTCGCGGCAGCTTCGCCGAGAATGCGCTCGAGTTCTTCGCGCTCGGTCTGACGGAAGGCCGGCTCACCCAGTTGCGCAAAAATCGCCGGAACGGACAAGCCGACGCGAGCGACAATGCGCTTGTCCAGGTCGGCATGAATCCAGCCGATCTGGCGGGCGAGCAGCCGCGCGACGGTGGACTTTCCGCATCCCATGAATCCCGTGAGGGCAATGAGGCGACGGTTGACGCGTATGCCCGGCGAAGCTGCTCCGGCCTGAAAATTGTTATTGCCAACAGGGGTCAGTGCGTCAGTCACGCTTGTGGATATTGATTGTACCATTGAACGACGACAATTCCAGTTTAGCGCGGCCTTGATTGAGGCTGCCAAACAGGCTCTTGGCATATCGCGGCGGACGCTGATTGGGGTGGGATGGAGGGACGAGTTTGGCTTGGTTATCGACCTTGCCATAGAGAGAGGTGGCGTTCACATCAAAGGAATCGCCGGCTGAAAACCGCACGTTGATCGGGCCGCTGTAGTTCTTGATGCGATAGACGCCGTTGGGCAGAAAGTCGCCATCGAGAAGGATATTGCCCGTCGCGGTTTGCGCAAAAATGTTGGAGCTGTGGTCGTCGACCAGGCGCAAGTCGCCGCTGATCGAATGTACTTCAATGCGGCCGGTGCAGCGCATGCACTGAAACGAGCCGCCGACAGTCTGGACGACCATGTAGCCACCGATGTCCTCGGCATCGACGCCTGCGGCGACCGTTTCCACGCTCATGTCACCGAGGATCTTGGAAATGGCGACGCTGCCGGAGTCGCTGTGCACTTGCAGTTCGGAGTCCTCGGGGACGGTAATCACGTAATTGGCGCGCAGCTCGTCCGGCGAGATGTTCTCTGCCAGCAGGTGCGTGACGATGTCGACGCGATTGCCGACTTGCGCGGCGTCCACTTCAACTTTTTCGCTACTGTGATCGGCGACCACCGCGACGGTAGGCTTGTCCCATGACGAGATGATGACCGTGCCGCTGGGATTGTGCACGGTGATCAGCGGATGAGCTTGCACGGTGAATTGCTTTTCCAAGTGCTGTGCAAGAGCCGGCGTGGCCGAGCCCAACAGGAGGGCTGAGCCGAACAGCACTGCCGCGCTGTTTTCCGCAATTCGCCACATTGGTTTCGACGACGTCGACGATATCATGGGAAGCTCCATCACCGTTCCGCGCTCTCGGTCATAGTTGCCAAGAGGTCGGCCTTCTGCTGGTATGCCGTGTACAAATAATCGCGAGTCATTTCGTTTTGCGGGTCTTCGCGAACGCTTTTCTCACACATTGAAATCATGTTGTCAACGATGGCAAGGTTATGATTCAGGGTAGCGGTAATGTCGTTGCTTTGGGTTTGCAGCGCGGGGACCGTCTTGGTTTCCGCTGTATCTAGTTCCGCGGCGACAGGAGTCATGGTGTTTTGCGCGTGCTGCAGCCACAGAGCTTGCTGGTCGACACGATTCGTCTTCGTCTGCAGACCCAGCACGACAGCTCCTGCGACGACCAGCGAAAGATAGGCGCCTGCCAGCGCCGGTCGGAAAGCGCCAAAAGCGCCAAGCCGCGTCCACCATCCCATGCGGGGCCGCACACGCGGAGTGCGGATGAGGCCTTCCTTTTCCAACTGGGAGCGAATCGCGGTCCAAACTTGCGGAGAGGGCTCGACCTCGGGCAGACGGGCGCCGGCGTCGCGAATCATTTCTAGGTCGGCGATCAAGGCGCTGCAGGGCGCGCAGCCAGCGACATGCGATACAGCTGCCGGACGACGCTCACCCTCCATCCATTCGCCGCTCATTTGTCGGAATTCATCACAACGCATCGGTGCCATGACTTTCAGTCCTCGCCCGCAGCGTCGGTCTTGAAAGCCTGACGCTCCTCGCGGGCCTTTTGCCTTTCGGTTTCATGAAGAAGATCTCTTAATCTCATGCGGGCCTTATGCAGCTGCGATTTCGAATTACCGATGGAGCAGCCCATAATGTGCGCGATCTCATTATGTTCATAACCCTGCACGTCGTGCAGCACAAACACGGCCTTATAACCGGCCGGCAACTGATCGACGGCGCGCTGCAGGTTCACGCGGTCGATGGAGCCGCTCAAACCCAAGTCGGGGCTGCCAAAATCTCTGCGCGGACCGCCGCTTTCTTCGTCCGGTTCCGTTACTTCCTCGAGGGAAGTTTCCGAGCCAGTCTTCTTGCGCAACCGCATCAGCACAACATTTACGGCGAGCCGATGGAGCCACGTCGAGAAGGCGGATTCGCCGCGGAAGGTGCTGATCTTTCTAAAAAGCTGCAGAAAGGCCTCTTGGGTTAAGTCTTCTGCTTCAGCCGTATTTCCGACCATCCGCAGGCACAAGGAGTAGACCCGGCGATGGTGGATCTGATAAAGCCGCTCAAACGCCGCCGCGTCACCCTGCTGCGCCAGACGGATCGCATCCGCTTCCGGCACTTCGCCGTTTTCGATTCGCCTCGTTCGGGCCACGATACCCAACGCGGCGCATCTGTTCTGTCCGATGCGCCGCCTAATCCAGAAGTTGTACTTAGATGTTCCAGGAACGCGCCGGTATTCAAAGATTCGCCGGTGAATCCCGCCGCACCCAAAAACGGCGCGGACTGCTATTTTCGTCGGAAATGGCCTGCGCGTCTACCGGGGAACGCGGGGGGCCTGTGGGCGAAGCATTTCGCGCGCACTGGAGGCGGCAGTGCTCAAGTCATCGTGAAAGAGGGCCAGGTTCTTGGGAGGCAAGGCCAGAATAAACGATTTGAGCACGACAACGGTTTCGCGCAGGCAGGTATTCACGTCGTAGTGCAGCTCATCGAGCCGCGGCCAGGAAGAATCCGGCCGGACGTGCACACCGGCCGACAATTCCCCGGCCTCGCGATGGAATTCATCCCCTAGCGTGCGGACACTCATTTCGAGCACACGGAGCTTGTGCAGGAATCGCGAGCGGCTGCCAAGCAGAATGCGGTGCATGAGCTGGTTCCAATGGGCGTTCTGGCGAGCCGCTTGGCTACGGTAAAAAGACGGGTTGAGAGCGGCCACGGTGGGAGGAGCAGCAAGGTGATGTCCCCACTTCTCCAGAGTGCGACACGAAGCTGCCAGTGGTCCGGTGAGGTCGGTGACGACCGTGGCAGCGATCTCCACGCATTCCTTGGCGCGGATAAGTTCACCCTCGGCGCGGAAAGTCATGGCGTCGTCCAGGGGCACGGAGAACACCGCATAGGCTTCTTCCCACGTGCGGACGATGTTATCGAAAACGAGTTTCTTATCGGCGGGAAGGTGAGCATACCAAGCTTCCTTCACCGAACTGCGAGTCAACGCAGAGCCGTTCTTTTTTCCCCAGAGCAAAATGACCCCACCGGTGACGGGGATTATACCAGAGGACGCAACTTTGTAATCCCGGGGTTTCTTGACGGTCGGCGAGGGCGGTCGTTATACTGCGGGGCGACTCCAAGAAAGGAATGCTGCTTGGAATTTGAACCGCAAGACCAGCTTGTCCAACGCCAAAAAAACCTTCAGCGAATTGCCGAATTAGGCTTCGAGCCTTATCCCCACAAATTCGATTGGAAGCAAACACCGGCACAAATTGT
>JASHQB010000023.1 GCA_030037775.1 Candidatus Acidiferrales bacterium | reverse complement strand
CCTTTTGATAGATGCTGTATGCCTTTAGATACTGCTGCATCAGGGAATCGGGCGTGTCGGCCGAGATCGAATCCTCAAACGTATTCACCACGCGTCCGCTCAAACTGGTGATGCGCGCGAACACGTGCAGGGTCGCCGTTTCCACGCCATTCTTCTCTTGAAAACTCATCTCATGGTTCGGGATTTGCACCGTGATGGGCACAAGGTCGGTGTCCGCGGTGATGCGGAGAAAATCGGATTGGCAATCGAAGTGGACCTGATTGGCGGTCATGCGCGAATCGACCACCGCCTCCAGGTCTTTGAATTTCACCGGCGGAGCTTGCTGTATCTTGGCATACAGGTCCAACCGGCTGAATTCATTCATGCTCTCAGGCTGCATTCCCAGAGCCTGGGGATCATGCGTGCCGTCGGTATTCTCAAAGCGCTGCGTCTTCGATGACATTCCCATGGCTTCCAGGTCCGTAAGGCCCGCCCCCGGAACGTACGTCAGCGCGTCCTTCTCGCTGGGATCCATCGTCAGGTGGTATTCGCCGCTACCCGTCGGATCCACGAACTCGATGGTGATGTTCTCTCCGATGCCTTCCAGATAGTGATACGTCCAATCTTCGAAAGGATAAGTCGTCGTTTCGCCGCCGCCTTCATCCGCCGGCCGCGTATACGGACCGCCGGAAGGGTGCGATTCCTTATCGTCCGGTGGGCCCCACATCAGGTAGATGCGGCCACGATCGGTCTTCCAGCCCGGTATCCCGGAAGAAAAGTGCTCGTTGGTGTACGCAATCCGTTCGTAATAGTCTTCCTTGTAGGTATTATCGGCGGAGCCGGGATCGGGATTGCGCCGTTCCCAGAAAGCTTCAATGAAGTTTTCGCGCTCTTGATTGGTTTCCAGGTGCAGGAAAGTCGATCTTTCTTCAGGAGTGATGATGTAAGAAACCGGCCCGCTCAGCCATTCCTTGTAAGCGGGTAGCAACTCGTTATAGAGGTCTTTCTCTCGCTTCTTCTGCTTCTCTTTGGCCTGTGCTTGGGCGTCTTGTTGGGCCTGATCAGTACCTGTATCCTGAGAGTGCGCCGGTGGCGGAAGAAAGAAAGCAAGACTGAAAGCGGCAAGGATCGGCAATACCGAGCGGCGACTCATTGCTGGACTCCCCCGGACACTGAGATTCTATTCCCCAACTAGACACCCGTCAAGCTAACCTGCTCGCCTACTAAGTCTTACCGAATTCGGATTCGCATATCAGGCTGCGGGTTGCCCCGCCCAGTTCCAGATCCGCGGCCGCTGCCTGACCGGCCGTGCTGGGCCTCTCGCTCTTCTGTTTAGCGATAGGAGTCACCGATGCGGATGCCTTTCCCTGTTCTGAAATCTCGACTATCATAGGAGTGAAAATAAGACCTACAACCGTGGCGCTGCGTTAGAAACTTTTTTCCCTCCCTGAGCGTATTAACTGAAGGGTAGGAAACTGCATCTCAGTTAGCGCTAGGTTGTCGGGAAGAAGATCATGAAAACCTGGAAGAAGCCGGCTCTCATCATCGGCGCTATCGTGGCGCTTGCGGTCATTGTGGTCATCAGTGTGCGGTCGAATAAGGATACCGTCACCGTACAAACCAGTTACGCCGTGAAAGGGAATATCATTTCGCTGGTGACTGCCTCGGGCGAAATCCGGCCGGAAAACTATACAAACGTGCTGGGCCAAGGGATCGGCAAGATCACTGACATCGATGTAACCGAAGGCGATGTCGTCAAGAAGGGCGCTGTGCTCCTGAGGGTAGAGAGCATTCAGCCGGCTGCGGACGTCAAAGCGCAGCAAGCGACGATCGAGTCGATGGAAGCCGGCGTTCAGTCGGCGCAGGCAAACGATACTGCCGCGCAAGCCGATGTGCAGCAATCCGAGGCTAACCTGGAGAAGGCCACCAACGATTGGAAGCGTGGTGAGGGCCTTTACAAAGAAGGACTGATCGCGAAATCGGATTATGACACCTATAAATCCGCGTACGGAGCGGCGGTCGCAACGCTCGCCGGAAATGAAGCGCGCGCCAAGCAGGCTCACGAGCAATTGGTGGCCGCGCAGTTCAACCAGGCGCAGGCCTCAGCCACCGAAGTGCATCTGCGCGACGTGTTGGACAAGACTATTTATAACGCACCGATCGATGGGGTAGTTACTTACATTCCTGTGAAGGTAGGCGAGTACGTTGTTCCCGGCATTCAAAATGCCGAAGGCAGCTACCTGCTCACGATTGCGGACATGTCCAAGGTCAATGCGGAAGTCATGGTCGACGAGGCGGACATACCGACGGTACGGACCGGCCAAGAGGCGACGGTCGTCATAGATGCTTACCCGGGGCGGACATTCAAGGGGCATGTCGCCGACGTCGGCGAAGAAGCCATTCTTCGCACCTCAGGACTGGCGACAACCCAGCAAACTTCCGCGAACAGCCAGGAGGCGCGCGATTTCCGGGTTCACGTCCGGCTGGACGAGCCGCCTGAGGGAATCCGGCCTGGGCTCTCGTGCACGGCGAAAATCCAGACGGCCCACCGTACCGAGGTCGTGACTATTCCGATTCAGTCCATCGCCATTCGCACCAAACAGGAGCTCCAGGCCGACGAAGAAAGAGAAAAAGGCGGCTCCGGAATAACTCTGGCGGCGGCAAAGCCGGCCTTGAACTCGGACGGCACCGTAGCAACCGACGACGTTCAAGGGGTATTCGTCGTCCGCAACAGCAAAGCGATTTTTCTTCCCGTGCAAACTGGAATCAGCGGCGTCACGGACATCGAGGTGACCAGCGGGCTCCAGCCCGGCGACGTTGTCATCACCGGAAGCTACGAAGCGCTACGCTCTTTGCATTCCGGCGCTACCGTGAAGATCGATAATTCCGTTCCGGCGATCACCGACCAGACCACCTCTCAGTAGCCTCACTCATCTGAGACCGGAGAGTTTCGAGGAGTCGCGAATCTGATGGCGGTTGAAGAAGTCACATCCCAAACTTTCCGGCAAGACTTGATCGATTCCGGGGTGGTGATCTGCGCGGAAGATCTCTGGAAGACCTACGAGATGGGCTCCGAGCAGGTGCATGCCTTGCGCGGTGTATCACTGGAGATTCGCAAGGGCGAATATACCGCCATCATGGGGCCTTCCGGCTCTGGCAAGTCCACACTGATGAACCTGATCGGCTGTCTCGATTCGCCGACGAAAGGCTCCTACTGGCTGGCTGGCCGCCTGGTCAGCGATCTCGACGACGACGAGTTGGCCTACATTCGCAACAAGGAAATCGGCTTCGTCTTCCAGACTTTCAATCTGCTCCCCCGGGCAACCGCGCTGCATAACGTCGAGCTGCCGATGATCTACAACGGAACTCCTTCTGAGGAGCGTCAGGAGCGCGCGCGCCAGGCACTTCAACAAGTCGAGTTGGGTGAACGGATGATGCACCGACCGAACGAGCTTTCCGGAGGCCAGCGCCAGCGCGTTGCCGTCGCCCGCGCGCTTGTCAACAATCCATCGATTCTGCTCGCCGATGAGCCCACCGGAAACCTCGATTCGCAGACCGGCGAGGAAATCATGGCGCTCTTTGAGCGTCTCCACCAGCAGGGCAACACCATCATCCTCGTTACCCATGAGCCCGACATTGCACAGCGCGCCCATCGCATCATCCGTCTCCGCGACGGCAAAATCGAACGAGACGAACGGCTGCACTCGAAGTAAGCGCGCCTGGCCATCTTGTAATCAGCGTTACCGAGCAACCTCAGCGTGCGATTGTGACTCCAGTCTATTCTTGAGTGCTCGCGAATTTGCGCAATCGAAGGGAAATTCGATGAAACCCATTGTTAGATTGTTCGCAACCGTCGCAATCTTCATCTTCGTTGGCGGAATTGCCCCGGGCCAACAGCAAGCACCGCAAGATGCCGCCCCGTCCAATGCTCAAGACCAGGCCATGCAGGCGCTCGCCGAGGCGGCTACTCCCGGCCCCATCCACGCCGAGCTGATGAAGCGTGCCGGCGATTACACCACTACCGCGACGTATTACGCCCCCGGCGCCGAGCCGCAACAATCCTTGGGCACGGCGAAACTCAAGAGCATTCTCGGCGGACGCTTTCTCGAAGAGGAGAATTCCGGCGACTCTTTTGGCGCGCCTTATTCTGGCCTGCGCCTGTTCGGCTATAACAACGGCTCCAAGCAGTATGAGGCGATATGGATTTACAACGGTTCGACGGCTTTTCTGGTCCTTGACGGTGCGAGCGACGACAACGGCAAGACCGTTCGATACTCCGGCGCTTTCCTCGGGCCCGGCGGCGCGCGTCAGACCCTGCGCGTGACCGTCACGCAGCAGGACCCCGATCATTTCGTCGTAAAGCTTCTCGGCGAAGGCCCCGGCGATTCCACTTCCACTCTCGAGACGATCTACACGCGCGTCAAAAAAGTGGCCGTTCCGGTTCACCATTAAATCGTAAACTGGTGTTAGTTCGCCGACGACAACGCCTTGATGTAGCGGTAAAAGAAATCCACGCCCTCGTAGAACGAACTCTCCAGAATGCGCTCATCGCGTCCGTGTGCGCGCACATCATTCATGTCGATGAAAACTCCGGATATGCCATACGTGGGAATTCCGGCGTCGCGCAGCCGATAACCGTCAGTAGCGCCTGTTTCCATCGTCGGAATCACTGGCGTGCCGGGCCACATTTTGCCCACGACTCTCTCGTCAGCCTCCAGCACGTCCTTTCGAAGCGGTGATGCTGGGCTCGTGTGAGGCGGAGCAACCGCTGAAACTTTGATCTGTGGGTCACCCAGTACCTTCACCAATGTCTTTTGCGTCGCTTCCTGCGTGCCACCCGGGAAAATGCGGCAATTCACGATCGCGGATGCATCCTGCGGCAGCGCGTTGTTCGCGTGGCCGGCGTTTAGCCGCGTTGCAACGCAAGTCGTGCGCAGTAGCGCGTTGTAATAGGGCGACGCCGAAAGCCTCTCAATGCTCGCCCGGTCTGGCGGGATCTTCGCGGCGCCGGCCAAGTCAGCCGCAAGCGCTCCGCCGTTCATCTTCGACATACGCTCGAAAAACGCGCGCGTTGTTTCGTTCAACTGCACGGGGAATTGATAATGCGAAAGCCGCACGAGTCCTCCCGACAGATGATAGATGGCATTGTCGGGCGACGGCAGCGAGCTGTGTCCGCCCTTGTTGAATACGTGCAGCTCGAAATCGGCGTAGAGTTTTTCACCCGTCTGGATCGAGGTCAGCAGCGGCTTGCCATCTTTGAGCTGAAAATCGCCGCCGTCCGTGTTGATGCAATACTCCGCGTCGATCAAATTACGGTGATTCGCGAGCAGCCAGGAAATGCCGTTGAAGTCGCCGCCTTCTTCGTCGGAAGTCAGCGCCAGAATCAAATCGCGATCGGGCTGGTAGTTTTCCTGTTTCAATCGGATAAAATTCGCCGCCAGAATCGCGTCGCCGTCCTTCACATCGCTTGTCCCGCGCCCGTAGAAGAAGCCGTCTTTTTCCGTCAGCTGGAAGGGATCGAGAGACCAATCGGAGCGGTTCGCCTCCACCACATCGAGGTGCGCGATAAAGAGAATGGGTTTGCGAACCCCGCTCCCGTGAATTCTCGCCACGATATTGCCGTGCCGTGCGTCCGGTCCCAAAACCACCACATCGCTTGCGGGAAATCCCGCCGCGCTCAGCCGCGCCGCGATGTCGTTCGCCGCAGTGGTCATGTTTCCTACCGATTCTGTGGTGTTCGTTTCGATCAGTTGTTTGTAAATGTCCTGTGCCAGCTTATGCTCGTCCTGCGCTTGCTGGGCAGGAAGTACGGTGGCGATAGCACTGGCAAGCACAAAAATCATCAGCGAGCTGCGCAGTTTCATGGCTTCTCCTGGATATGTATGTAAGCCTGAGTGACGTGCGAGGCTAACAGAAGTCGGGCCAGCTCGCCAGCCACAGAACGACGCTACCGCTCTCTTGCGTTTCCATAAATTGACCGCTATAGTCGCGCGCCAATTGGAGGTTATGAGCCATGACAAAGCGAGTTCTCCTTGGTGCGTTGGTCGGCGGCATCGTTGTGTTTATCGCCGGCTCACTTTGCCACACGGTGTTGGGTTTGGGAGAGGTTGGCGTTAAAGCCATTCCGCAGGAGGATGCTGTGCTTGCTGGAATGCGCGCGGCCATACACGACTCGGGCTTCTACATCTTTCCTGCGCCGAACATGGCGCCGGGGCGCAGCAAAGAGCAGGTGAACGCGGATAACGCTGCCTACGCCGCGAAATACCAGCAGGGCCCATCGGGAATTCTGGTTTATAGCACCGGCAGCGGCGTCGCTTTGAATTACGGTAAGCTCCTCGGCGGCGAAGTCGCCATTGATGTTATCAGCGCGTTTTTCCTTGCCTGTATTTTGGCGATGGGTGCGGGCGGCAGAAGTTCGTACTGGAAGCGTGTGTTTGCCGTGACGCTTGCGGGACTTTTCGCTGGACTTTTCCTCGGCCTCGAATATTGGAATTGGTACAGCTTCCCAACGAACTACACCGTGGCTTACGTGGCTGTGGCTCTGATCGATTGGTTCTTCGCCGGCTTGGCAATGGCGGCCATCGTCAAGCAGCCGAGCTCGGCCTAGCGCGATTTCTTGGAAGTTCTAACGCGGCGCTTTTGCGCACGCTCGATCAAAATCGGGATCGCCTTTGCGATGCGCTTCGCGCGAGTCTCAGCGTGTTTTGCTTTCAGCACCCAGCGTAGGAATTCGCGCCGCAGCGCCGGAGTGATGGTTTTGAAGGCTGCCTGCGCTCCGGCAGTTTTGCGCAGCGCTGCGGCGACATCTTCGGGTACATCGATTTCGTTCGGCTTTTTATCTAGTCGCAAGACAATGCCGACCAAACTGCCCGCATCAACACCCAACTTCTTCCGAATCTTTCCATCCACGAAGAGTCGATGCTGCCCGTTGCCCGCCGGAACAAGCGTTGTGCGCGTGACGAGCCCTTGCGCGGACGCCACAACCGAAATGTAGCCTTTCCCTCCGAGCGCGCGGCTGACTTCCTCCGGCACATCCACACAGCGATTGATCCCCAGTTTGTACAGTGTGGCCACGAAGCGATGCTGAACATTTCGAGGCGGCATCTTGCGTGGTCGAGAGAATAGCGGACGAAAACATTCACTGCAAAAACAAAAAAGGCTCCGAATGGAAATATTCGGAGCCTTGGCTTTGGGAATTTAATCCTGGCGGCGACCTACGTTCCCGCACAGTTACCCGTGCAGTATCATCGGCCCTGCGGAGCTTAACTTCCGTGTTCGGGATGGGAACGGGTGTGACCCCCGCGGTTAGACCACCAGGAAACTTGTAGAGTTTGGAAGTCAGGAGTTGGAGGTTAGAAAACCCTCAATCTGCTGAAGGTTTCTCCAACATCAAATCTCAAACTTCCAATCTCTGAATTTTCGCAATTGAAGGAAGCGGCGAATCCACGAATTCTGCTGAAGTAGCGCAAGTGAAAAGACGGCTTTCCGTCTGCGCGCGCGTTAGCCACGCGTTAGGAAAGTTTTATGGTCAAGCCGAACGGCCGATTAGTACGGGTAAGCTGCACGCATTGCTGCGCTTCCACCTCCCGCCTATCAAGGTCGTAGTCTACGACCGGCCTTCTTACCCCGACGCATCGGGGTTGGGAAACCTTATCTCGAGGCGAGCTTCTCGCTTAGATGCTTTCAGCGATTATCTCTTCCGAACTTCGCTACCGAGCGATGCCACTGGCGTGACAGCTCGATCACAAGAGGTTCGTCCATCCCGGTCCTCTCGTACTAGGGACAGCTCCTCTCAAGTTTCCTGCGCCCACACCAGATAGGGACCGAACTGTCTCGC
>JASHQB010000267.1 GCA_030037775.1 Candidatus Acidiferrales bacterium | reverse complement strand
TGGCGGATGTGGTAGCCAAGCCTTAACCGCCAACCCAAAAAAACTGAGAAGCTCAGTACGCTTGCGCCCCTTCGCCGCCGTGTGATAGTTTTTCACCCATTGCGGCTCGAACGGGGCGCC
The DNA here is from genome assembly GCA_030037775.1 of Candidatus Acidiferrales bacterium. Lineage (GTDB taxonomy): Bacteria > Acidobacteriota > Terriglobia > Acidiferrales > UBA7541 > DAHUXN01. Next base: position 4,934 of record JASHQB010000267.1, on the reverse strand, counting down.
GCACGAGCGAACCCATTGCCAGCGGAAGTCCTGAAAGTCTCCATCGACGCGCCGGAATCCCACGCCATCCATTACGCTGCGAGCCTCATCCAGCGCGGCCGCGTGGTGGGCATCCCAACGGACACTTTTTACGGCCTTTCCGCGGATCCTTACAATTTGGCGGCCATTGAGCGCGTGTTTCAGGTGAAGGGGCGCGCGGAGACGAAGGCGCTGCCGATCTTGGTGAATTCCGTGGAACAGGCGGTGGTGCTGGCGCGGGATCTGCCGGAACATTTTTTTGAGCTGGCGCAGAAGTTCTGGCCGGGTGGGCTAACGATTGTGGTGGAGGCGACGCATCGCTTGCCGCTGAAGGTGACCGGCAACAGCGGGCGCGTGGCGCTGCGCTGGCCCAAGTCGCATGTGGCCTGCGATCTGATCGAGAGTTTCGGCGGACCCATCACTGGCACCAGCGCGAACCTGTCGGGCTTTCCGGCGTGCAGCAACGCGGCGGCGCTGGTGAAGCAGCTCGGCGACCGCCTGCCCCTGATTTTGGATGGCGGCGAAACCGGCGCGACGCTTTCGTCGACTATCGTGGCGCTGCGCGGAGACGATTGGTCGATCATTCGCGAAGGCGCCGTGCCTGAAGCGGAAATCCGCAAAGTGATCGACGGCTAGCGGCTGGAAATAACGGCGTGCTGGAGGAAGTCGAAGTCGCCGCCGGGAGAAAGTTGAATGTTGGAGATGCGGCGGCGATGGACGCAGACATTGTCGTAATACCACAGGTTGATGTACGGCTCGTCTTCGGCGACGATTTGTTGAATCTGCGAGAGAATTTCCTTCCGTTTCGCGCGGTCGGCGGTGACCCGCGCCTGTTCGAGTAAGACGTCCAATTGCGGATTGCGGTAGTGGCCGCGATTCGCTCCCGCCGGCGGAATCTTCGCGCTGCTGAAAACATATTCGAAAATGTCCGGGTCGAGGTTCGCGCCGAGCCAGTGCAGCGTGTAGAGCTGGAAGCTGCCGCGGGTGATGTCCGCGTAAAACGTGGCGAATTCGAGCGAATGCAAATCGAGCTGCACGCCGACTTGATGCCACTGGTCCTGCAGCGCGGCGGCGAGCAGGCGCGTGGATTCATCGGTGGAAGTCTTGAGTTCCAGATGGAAGCGGATGCCGTCAGGGCCGCGCGGGAAACCGGCCGCGTCGAGCAGGGAGCTGGCACGTGCGGAGTCGTAATCGTAGTGCGCGGCGTTGCTGTCGTAAGCCCAGTGGTTCGGTGGCAGCAAACTGTCGGCGGGGCGCGCTTGGCCGCGCAACAAATATTTGATCAGCGACTCGCGATCGGTGGCGTAAGCGAGGGCCTGGCGGACCTGGCGATGCTGCAGAATCGGATCGTCGAAGTTAAACGCGATGTAGGCCAGGGCCGTGCCGGGCGCGCGCGCGATTTCGATGTTGGCGTCGCGGCCGAGCGCGTCGACCATGTCGGGAGTGAGTGAATTGTATTCCAGGTCGCCGGAGCCTTTGCGGAGTTCGAGGGCGCGCACCAGCGCGTCCGGAACGATGCGGAAGCGCACGCGTTCAAGCGTGGGCGCGCCGGCGAAGTAATCTGGATTGCGTTCGACGAGGATTTCTTCGTCGGTGACAAGGTTGACCAAGCGAAAAGGACCGGTGCCGACGGGGTGCTGCGCAAAATCAGGGCCGGCATTCTGCGGCACCACGCCGACGGCCTGGCGAATGAGGTTCAGTGGAAACGAAGCGTAGGGCGCGGTGAGATGAAAGATTACCGTCCAGGGATCGGGCGTGGCGATGGAATCGACCAGCGCGAAGGCGCCGCGCTTAGCGGTCTTGATCGCGCCGGAGCGGATGGAGTCGAAGGTGAATTTGACGTCGGCGGAAGTGAGCGGCTGCCCGTTTGAAAAACGCACGCCGTGGCGCAGATGGAAGACGTAGGTCTGTGCGTTGGGCATTTCCCATTTTTCGGCGAGGTCGGGAGCGAGGTCGAGATGATCGTCGCGCTGCAGCAGGCTATCGAAAAGCAGATAGTCGATGTGTTCGGAAAATGCGTCGGTGCCGATGCGCGGGTCGAGATTGGTGGGCATGGATTCGAGAAGGAAATTGACGGTGGTGGAATCGTTTTCGGGGCGGCCGGAAGCGCAGCCGAGGAGAAGGGTGGTTAAGGATGCAAGAACGGTGGCGACGATGATGGGCCGGTTAGCGCGGGCGGGCATAGCAGATTTTTCCGAGGACGGCGGGATGGCGCGCGCCGGTGGCGCTGGGCAGGTTATTGGCGTGCTGGTGCGACGCGACGCAGGCGAGAACGGCAAAGGCGAAGGCTTCTTTGGCGTCAGCGGGGACGCCGAAGGCGTCTGCGGGAATGATTTTGAGCGAAGGCAGAAAAGCGACGAGATAAGCGACGAGCAGGGGATTGCGCGCGCCGCCACCAGCGAGAACCAGTTCATCGATGCGCGTACGAGCGCGGGGAAAGACAAACTTTTCGCAGGCTTGCGCGATGGATGCGGCGGTGAAAGCGGTTGCGGTGTGGAGCAGGTCGGCGGGCAGGATGCGGCGGCGCTTGGCGAGCGCGATGAGTCGGGCCGTATATTCCGAGCCGAATTCCTCGCGCCCGGCGGTCTTCGGCGGGGATTTGCGGAAGAAAGGATGAGCGAGGAGCTCGTTTAAGAGCGACGGGACCAGATGGCCGCGGCGCGCGAGATGGGCGTTGCGGTCGAAGCGCAAACGGCCGCGACTGAAATGCGCGGCGAGGGCGTCGATGACCATGTTGCCGGGGCCGGTATCGAAAGCGAAGACGTCGCGGGGCTGCGCGTTGGCGGCGATGACGCTGAGATTGGCGATGCCGCCGATGTTGAGCGCGATGCGGCTGATGCGCGGATGGCGATAGAGAAGATAGTCGACGAAGGGCACGAGCGGCGCGCCCTGGCCGCCGGCGGCCATGTCCGCGGTACGAAAATCGGCGACTGTGGTGATGCCGGTGCGTTCGGCGATGACGGCAGGCTCGGCGATCTGCATGGTGGAAGAGACCGGCGCGCCGAGGAAGGCCGTCGGAGCTCCCTGGTGATAAACCGTCTGGCCGTGGGAGCCGAGCAGCGCGATGCGACGGGGCGAAACGCGGAAGCGTTTGCACGCGCGCAGGGCCGCGGCGGCGAAAAGCTGGCCAAGACGGAAATTGAGCTGGCTGATCTCGCGCGTGGAAGTGGACGCGCCGTTGGCGAGGCGCAGGACGGCCGCGCGCACCGCGGGCGGATAGGGAAAAGCGGCGAAGTTGACGAGTTGCGCGCGCGGCGAAGCGGGTGAACCTGAGATACGCACGAGAGCGACATCGATTCCGTCGGCGGAAGTGCCGGACATCATGCCTAAAGCGAGGATGCCGCGAGAACGCCCGTTCACGAGAGCTGCTTCTTGAGCGCGGCGAGAAGATTGAGCGCTTCGAGAGGCTTGAGGTTGTCGAGGTCGGCAGCGCGGAGAGCGTCGAGCACTTCCTGATTTACCGCCGTGAACATCACCGGCTGAACGGGGGCGGCCGCCCCGGCGCCGGGGGAAAGCTCCTGAGTGAGCTGATGCTCGCTCTTTTCGTGTTCGGCGAGGACTTCGCGGGCGCGGGCGATTACTGGAGCGGGCAGGCCGGCGAGGCGGGCGACTTCGATGCCGTAACTTTTGTCGGCGGCGCCAGGCTCGACGCGGCGCAGGAAAATGATTTCGCTCCCGGCTTCGCGCACGGAGACGTGAACATTTTTCACGCCGGCCAGAAGCTGCTCGAGCTCGGTCAATTCGTGGTAGTGCGTGGCGAAAAGCGTGCGCGGGCGGGCATTTTGGTGGAGATGCTCGACGACGGCCCAGGCGATGGAAAGGCCGTCGAAGGTCGCGGTACCGCGGCCCACTTCGTCGAGAAGAACGAGGCTGGCGGACGTGGCGGTGTTGAGGATGGCGGCGACTTCGCTCATCTCGACAAGGAAGGTGGAGCGGCCGCGCGCAAGATGGTCGGAGGCGCCAATGCGCGTGAAGATGCGATCGATGAGCGGGAGGCGCGCTTCGTTCGCCGGAACAAAGCAGCCGATTTGCGCCATGACAACGATCAGAGCGGCCTGGCGAAGATAGGTCGATTTGCCGCCCATGTTGGGGCCGGTGATGAGAAGGATGGGCTGGCGGACGTCGTCGAGGTAGAGATCGTTGGGAACGAAGCGCTCGCCGCGCTGCTCGAGGAGATTCTCGATCACCGGATGGCGGCCGCCAGCGATGAAAAGCTCGCCACGACCCGGGGCGTTGGCGGCCTGGCCGGGTTCAAATTCGTTGAAGGCTGGACGCGTGTAATTGCGCTCGGCCGCGAGCACGGCAAAATTGACCAGAACGTCGAGCTGCGCAACGGCCGCAGACGTTTGGCGAAGGCGGGAGGCCTCCGCGGCGATGGATTCCCGGACTTCGCGATACAGACGGCGTTCGATTTCGATGATGCGCTCGTCGGCTTCCAAAACTTTGCGTTCGTAGTCCTTCAGTTCAGGCGAAGTAAAACGCTCGGCGTTGACGAGAGTTTGCTTGCGGGTGTAATCGGCCGGCGCGAGGTGCTGGTTGGCTTTGGAAATTTCGATGTAGTAGCCGAAGACACTGTTGAAGCGGATCTTGAGCGAGGCGATGCCGGTGCGCTTGCGCTCGCGCTCTTCCATGGCGGCGATGGTTTGCTTGGAGGACTTGCTCAGGTCGCGGAGTTCGTCGAGTTCGGCGTGGTAGCCGCGGCGAATCATGCCGGGCTCGGTGGGTTGCGCGGGGGGGTCGTCGGCGATGGCGCGGCCGATCAGGTCGCGGACGTCGGCGAGTTCGTCGAGCTGGGATTGAAGCGCGGCGAGGCGTTGGGTTTTGAAACGGGAGAGGAAGCCGCGAAGTGCGGGGATGGCCGCGAGAGAGCGACCCAGAGCGAGCAAGTCTCGCGGCGTGGCGCTGCCGAGGGTGAC
>JASHQB010000266.1 GCA_030037775.1 Candidatus Acidiferrales bacterium | reverse complement strand
GCAAGATCGCCAGAACCACCGCCAGACCGAATGCCGCTCCGCACGACACAGAAAAACGCCACATGAATCCTTTTCTCATCGATTCTCTCCAGCAGACGAATTGACGGCAGGACGAAGCAGAAGCAAATATCGACAGGCACGGCCAAAGCAGAGCAATTCCCCGAACGGAACTCTTCGGCCCAATGGACACCCCCGTCGCAATGAGGGCAGTTTATGTATACAATATAATATGTCAAGAGATATTTTATTGTGCCATTCACAGCTCGCACTTCCCCGTCCCCGCCAAACCCTTCAAAACCTCCCCGCCTAACCCCCTTCTGCCCGCGCGCCTCGCAAGCCAGTGAACTTTGCCTGAGTTATCTGCGTATCTCCCACTGGCCACGGCCAAGGGTCTCAGTCCATCTCTTAATGGCCCGCGAACCAGGGAGGCGAAATGAACACTTTTTTGCAGGACGTGCGCTACGCGCTGCGAATGCTTGCCAAGTCGCCGGGTTTCATGGCCATCGCCATCCTCACCCTGGCCCTAGGCATCGGCGCCAACAGTGCGCTGTTTTCGGTAGTGAACGGCGTGTTGCTGAATCCTCTGCCCTATCCCAATCCGCAGCAGCTTGCGTCGGTCTATTCGCGCACGACGCAGTTCTCACACTCATCGATTTCTTATCCCAATTTTCTCGACTGGCAGCGCGAGAACGGCACCTTCGCGGCAATGGCTGCGTACCGCGGCGACGAATTCAACTTGACCGGCTCCGGCGAGCCGGAGCGTCTTCGCGCGGAAATGGTTTCCGCGGATTTTTTTCCCATCCTCGCAGTGAAACCGGTTTTGGGTCGCCTGTTCAGCGCACAGGATGACCACGCGGGGGCCGCGCCCGTGGTTTTGCTGAGCGAAGGCCTGTGGCGGCGCCGCTTCGGCGCTTCGCCGCAGATTATCGGGCAGGCGATTTCGCTCAACGGAGTTGCGTACACGGTGGTGGGCATCATTCCTACGGACTTTTATTTTGTGGGCAGCAACTTTCGACTGTCAGCCGTTTACGTTCCGCTGGGCCAATGGACGGATCCGACTTTTCTTGACCGCCGCGTGGGCATGGGCCTGGACGCGATCGGGCGCATGAAAGACGGCGTGACGCTGGTGCAAGCGCGCAGCGATATGGACGGCATTGCCAACCAGCTCGCGAAAGCTTATCCCGACGCGGACAAAGGCAGCGGCATTCTTGTGGTTCCGCTGAAGGAGGACATGGTCGGCGACGTTGCGCCGCTTCTTTACGTTTTGCTCGGCGCCGTGGGATTCGTTCTGCTGATCGCCTGCGTGAACATCGCCAATCTGCTTCTGGCGCGCTCGACGGGACGCGCGCGTGAATTCGCGATTCGCGCGGCGCTCGGCGCGGGACGCTGGCGCGTCGTGCGGCAACTGCTCACGGAGAGCGTTCTCCTCGCGTTTACCGGAGGCGTGCTTGGTTTGCTTCTCGCGGCGTGGGGCACGCGCGCGGCGATTCGCGTGTTGCCGCAGGCGCTGCCGCGCGCCAACGGGGTTGGGCTGGACACGCACGTGCTTCTGTTTACTCTCGGCGTCTCCGTGTTTGCCGGAATTTTGTTCGGCCTCGCTCCCGCGATCAGAGCCTCGCAATCCAATTTGCACGAGGCTCTCAAGGAGGGCGGCCGCGGCTCGAGCGGCGCGCGGCATCGTATGCAGAGCATCTTCGTGATTGCCGAAACAGCGCTGGCGCTGATTCTTCTGGTCGGCGCGGGGCTGATGATTCGCAGCCTGGTGCAGCTCTGGAGCGTGAATCCCGGCTTCGATCCGCACAATCTGCTGGAATTCAACGTCGCCTATCCGCCCCAAATGATGAAGGCTTCGCCCGATCAACTGCGCAACGAAGCCGTTCAGTTGGACGACGCGCTCGAAGCCATCCCCGGCGTCGAGTACGCCTCCATCGAGGGCGGCGGCACGCCCATGGAGGGCGATTCCGAACTTCCCTTCTGGCATGCGAACCAGCCGAAGCCGCAGAGCGACACGGACATGAGCTGGGCGCTCTTTTACCTTTGCGCGCCGGATTATTTGAAAGCGATGGGCACGCCGCTGCTGAGCGGACGCTTCTTCAACTCGCAGGACACCATTCATTCCACGCCGGTGATCGTCATCGACGAGAATTTCGCCAAAAAATATTTCCCCGGCCAGAATCCCATCGGCCAGCGAGTGAACCTGGGAATTCTCAACGTGCAACCGGAGATTGTGGGCGTGGCCGGCCACGTGAAGCACTGGGGGCTTGACGAAAACTCCAAATCGCCGGTGCTGGCGCAATTTTACTTTCCCTTGTTGCAGGTTCCGGACCAGTTCATGCCGCTGACGTCCAAGGGCGGAGGCTTCATGATGCGCACGCGCGTGGACCCCGACACGGTCCTGCCGTCGATCCGCCAAACGATCGAGCACATGAACACCCAGCAAGTGGTCTACGGCGCCGAAACCATGAACGACGTTATTTCCGACTCGCTGGCCGCGCGGCGCTTCGCTATGATTCTGCTGGGTGTCTTCGCGGCGGTCGCGCTCGTGCTGGCCTGCGTGGGAATTTACGGCGTGATTTCTTATCTGGTGGGCCAGCGCACCCATGAAATCGGCGTGCGCATCGCGCTCGGCGCGCAGCGCAGCGATGTGCTGCGCCTGGTTCTCGGACAAGGCGCGAAGATGGCGCTCGTCGGCGTCGGCATCGGCGTCGCCGTCGCCTTGGGGCTCACGCGCCTGATGGCCAACCAACTCTTCGGCGTGAGCGCGCACGACCCGCTCACTTTCGGCGGCGTCGCGCTGGTCTTGGTTATCGTGGCCCTCGCCGCCTGCTACATTCCCGCGCGCCGCGCCATGAAAGTGGACCCCATCGTTGCGCTGCGCTACGAATAAGCGGGCCGCGGCTCGGCGCTGGAACCAGTCCGCCAGCGGATAAGGTGTCCGCTTGCGAGACGCGCTCTCTCGCAACCGGTCGCGCCTGCGGCTGGCCACCTCGCCGGCCTCTTCGTAACCTCAGGCAACAGAAGCTCTTAGGTTGCGGCTCCTTTGGAACGCGCTTTGCTCCTTGCCCGCCGGGAGGCGTGCGTATGACCACACTCGTGCAAGACTTGCGTTACGCGATTCGCATCCTTATCAAATCTCCCGGCTTCGCCATCATCGCCATACTCACGCTCGCGCTCGGTATTGGCGCAAACACCGCGCTTTTCTCCGTCGTCAACGGCGTGCTTCTCAATCCCTTGGCCTATCCGCATCCTGATCAAGTCGTGACGGTCGACAGCACCACCCCCGGATTCGGCGAAGGCTCCATCTCCTATCCCGACATGCTCGACTGGATCCACGACAATCACACTCTCTCCTCCCTTGCCGGCTACAAATCCTTTCAAAGCTTCACCTGGGCGCACCAGAGCGATGCGGAGCGCATCTCCGCCACGCAAATCTCTTATAACTTTTTCTCCACGCTCGGAGTCGCTCCCGCCCTCGGCCGCGATTTCACTCCCGCGGAAGATCGCCCTGGCGCCGCGCCCTCCGTCATTCTCAGCGCGCCATTGTGGAAATCCAAGTTCGCTTCCTCGCCTGACGTCATCGGCAAATCCATGAATCTGAACGGCACCGACTACACCATCGTCGGCGTCCTCCCTGCCAATTTTTATTTCTGCTGCCGCAACATTAATTTCAGCTTCGGTGATGTCTACGTTCCGCTCAGCGCCACAAAGAACCCGCTCTTCACTGACCGCAAAATCCATCCCGGAATTTACGCCGTGGGCCGCATCAAAGAGGGCGTGTCGCTCGCGCAAGCGCGCGCCGACATGGCCGGCATCGCCCACAATCTCGCCGCCACTTATCCCGACGCCGACAAAGATCGCGGCATCGGCGTCACGCCGGTAAAACAGGAAATGGTGCAGGACGTCGAGCCGTTCCTTTTCGTCCTGCTCGGCGCCGTCGGATTCGTTCTGCTCATCGCCTGCGTCAACGTCGCCAATTTGCTTCTCGCGCGCTCCACGGGACGCGCCCGCGAATTCGCCATTCGCGCCGCGCTTGGCGCCAGCCAGGGCCGCGTCGTCCGCCAGTTGCTGACCGAAAGCGTGCTGCTGGCGCTTACCGGCGGCGCGCTTGGCCTGCTCCTCGCCGCGTGGGGAACTTCCGCTGGCCTTTCCATTCTTCCCAGCACTTTGCCGCGCGCGAATGACGTGCGCATGGACCCGCGCGTTTTGCTTTTCACCCTGCTCATTTCTCTCGTCGCCGGCGTTCTCTTCGGCCTCGCGCCCGCGCTCAAAACGTTGCAGCCCGATTTGCACGAAACTTTGAAAGAGGGCGGCCGCGGCGGAAGCGGCGCGCGCTATCGCACCCAGGGAATTTTTGTGGTCGTCGAAATGGCCCTCGCCGTGATTCTTCTTGTCGGCGCGGGGCTCACCATTCGCACTCTCGTCGGCCTGTGGAGCGTCAATCCCGGATTTGATCCCCACAACGTGCTCAGCTTCGGCGTCGGCTTTCCGTCTAAACTCGCCGGCGCGAGCGCCGCGGAAGTTCGCGCCGATCTTCTTCAGGTCACTGCAAAGATCGCCGCTGTGCCCGGCGTCCAAGCTGTTTCCCTGATGAACGGCGCCGTGCCCATGTCCGACGAAAACGACCTGCCGTTCTGGATCGACGGCACACCCAAACCCGCCGTGGAAAACAGCATGCCCGACGCGCTGTGGTACATCGTCGGTGCGGATTATCTGAAAGTGATGAAGATTTCCCTGCTGCGCGGCCGCTTCATCGGCCCGCAGGACATCGGAAACTCTCCCGGCGTTTGCGTCATCGACGACGATTTGGCGAAGAAATACTTCCCCAATCAGGACCCCATCGGCAAACGCCTCGACTTCAACCTGGTTTACAAGCAGCTCGAAATCGTCGGCGTGGTCGCGCACGCCAAGCAGTTCGGCCTCGACGAAAACGCCGGCTCTCCCGTTCAGGCGCAGATGTACACGGCTACGCTGCAGCTTCCCGATGATTTGACGCAGGCGTTTTTCAGTTCCACCGGCTTCATCGTGCGCACCGCGGGCGCGCCCGATGCGTTCACCGGCGTCATTCGCAGCGCGGTGCACGACTTCAACAGCAAAGCCGTTTTCTTTCAGCCCGACACCATGGACCACGTCATTGCGCGCTCGCTCGCCGCGCGCCGCTTCGCCATGATTTTGCTGGGAGTTTTCGCCGCGCTCGCGCTGCTGCTTTCAAGCATCGGAATTTACGGCGTGATTTCCTACATTGCGGGACAGCGCACGCACGAAATCGGCATTCGCATCGCGCTCGGAGCGCAGCGCAGCGATGTGCTGAAAATTGTCCTCGGGCAGGGCGCGCGCCTCGCCGTGATCGGCGTGGCCATCGGACTCATCGCCGCGGCGGGACTCACGCGGCTGATGACTTCGATTCTCTACGGCGTCAGCGCCACGGATCCGTTTACGTTCGCCGGCGTCGCCGCGGTGCTCACGCTCGTCGCGCTCACCGCCTGCTATATTCCCGCGCACCGCGCCATGAACGTCGATCCCATGGTTGCTCTTCGCTATGAATAGGAGGACGAAGTGAACACGCTCCTGCAAGACTTGCGCTACGCGCTTCGCACTTTTCTGCGCAACCCCGCATTTTTCCTTTTCGCCGTCGTTGTGCTGGCTCTCGGCATCGGCGCCAACACCGCCATCTTCTCCGTCGCCTACAATATTCTTCTGCGCCCGCTGCCCTATCGCGACGCCGGCAGCCTGGTGATGGTCTGGGAGGACGCCTCCGCCTACGGCTTCCCGCAGGACACTCCCGCTCCCGGCAACTTCGCCTCGTGGAAGGCGCAAAACAACGTCTTCACCGGCATGGCTGCCCTCGACAACCAGAATTTCACGCTCACCGGCGCGGGCAATCCCGAACAGTTCCAGGGCATCGAAGTCACCGCCAACATGTTCCCGCTCCTCGGCGTCGCGCCCATGCTCGGCCGCAACATCACGCCGCAGGAAGACCAGCCCGGCGCAAATCACGTCGTCATTCTCAGCCACGCCGTGTGGATGGCCAACTTTGGCGGCGATCCGCAAATCATCGGCAAGCAGATTTGGCTCAACGCCGCGCAGTACGCCATCATCGGCGTCATGCCGCCTTCCTTCGTTTTTCCCGACCGCACCGCGCAGGTCTGGACCCCCATCGGCTTCTCCGCCAAGGATCTCGCCGAGCACGGCAGCCATTTTCTGAACGTCGTCGCGCGCCTGAAGCCGGACGTTTCGCTTTCCTCCGCGAACGCCGATCTCTCCATCATCGCCAGGCGCCTGCAGCAGCAATTTCCAACCAGCAACTCCAAAGTCGGCGCCCTTGCCATCCCGCTGCGCAGCGCGCTCACCGGCCCCGCGCATAACGCCGCGCTCCTTCTTCTCGTCGCCGTCGGCTTCGTCCTGCTCATCGCCTGCGCCAACGTCGCCAACCTGCTGCTTGCTCGCGCTGCGGGCCGCCAGAAAGAAGTCGCCATGCGCATGGCCCTCGGCGCCGGCCGCGCGCGCATCATCCGCCAACTTTTGACCGAAAGTATCTTTCTCTCCGTCATCGCCGGAGGCGCGGGCTTGCTGCTCGCCATTTGGGCCACGCCCTTTCTCGCGCATCTGGTTCCCCACGACCTCGCTCCGCTCGCCGGCGCCGGCATCAGCGCCCAAGTGCTCGCGTTTCTCCTCGCCGTGTCGATTCTCTGCGGCGTGCTCTTCGGCCTCGCGCCCGCGCTGCGCATCTCGCGCCTCGATCTGGCCAGCGCCATGAAACAGAGCGGTTCCAGCAGCGGCGTCGGTTCCGCGGCCACGCGCACGCGCGACCTGCTGGTCATCGCCGAAATCGCCCTGGCCCTCGTTCTGTTTTCCGGCGCGACGCTCATGGTCCGCAGCTTCATGAACGTTCGCAATGTCGACCCCGGCTTCCGCCCCGCGCACGTTCTTGCCCTCGAAACGGAATTGGTGAATCCCAAATATCGCAACATCACGGTTCGCAACACTTTCTACCAGCAGGTCCTCGAACGCGTCAGCCATCTTCCCGGAGTCGTCGCGGCGGGCTGCACCACGTGGCTTCCCCTCACCAACTCGGGCGGCGCAAACGGCATCGCCATCGAAGGCCTGGCCAAACCCTCCCCGGGCCACGCCATGATTCCCAACACGCGCATGATCAGCGGCAACTACATGCAAGCCATCGGCATGAAGCTCATCGAAGGGCGCGCGTTCGACCAGCGCGACGGCGCCAAGACTCCTCTGGTCGCCATCGTCAATCAGACGGCCGCGAAAAAATTCTGGCAGGGGCGCGACCCCGTGGGCACACGCATCCATTTTGATAACCCTGCGGACGCGAACAAGTGGATCACCGTCGTCGGGCTGGTCGCCGACGTGCACCAGGCCGGACTCGACCGGCCGCCGCGCCCCGAAATTTATTATCCTTACGACCAGCAGGACGACTTCGCGCCGTCCTATCTCGCCGTGCGCACCGCAGCCGAGCCCATGTCTGTGGCCAACGCCGTCCGCGAACAAATCTGGGCCGTCGACAAAGACCAGCCTGTTACCAGCGTGATGCCGCTCGAACAAATGCTCAGCGACTACCTCGCGCCGCGCGAACTGCAATCTTCTCTCCTCGGCGGACTCGCCGGCTTCGCTCTTCTTCTGGCCGCGCTGGGAATTTACGCCGTGCTCGCTTTTTCCGTCGCGCAACGCACCCAGGAGATCGGCGTGCGCGTCGCGCTCGGCGCGCAGCGGCGCGACATTCTGCGCAACATCTTTTTTCAGGGATTGAAACTCGCCGGCATCGGCGTCGCGATTGGCGTTGTCGGCGCGCTCGCGCTCAGCCAATTGGTCGCGAGTTTGCTTTTTGGCGTGAGCGCCACGGATCCTTGGACGCTCTCGGGCGCCGCGGCCGTGCTGCTTCTCGTCGCCGCCGCCGCTTGCTACATCCCCGCGCGCCGCGCCATGTGCGTCGACCCTATGGTCGCGCTTCGCTATGAATAAGCACGGCCGCGACTTTGTTTTTGCCATTGTTTGCCGGCCACGAACCACGGATCCCTAAGTACGCTTGAGGAGGTAGCGCGATGTCAACCCTGCTCCAAGACCTTCGCTACGCATGGCGCATGCTCGCCAAATCCCCGGGCTTCACCGCCGTCGCCATTCTCACGTTGGCGCTGGGCATCGGCGCCAACACCGCCATTTTCTCCGTGGTAAATTCGGTGGTGTTGCAGCCGCTGCCGTTTGCGCATGCCAACCAGCTGGTGGTGATCAGCCAAACCTCCGCGCGCAGCCCTGCCAGCGACCAATTGCAAAGCAGTCAGTCCTACCTGAATTTCCTCGACTGGCAGCGCGAGGCCAAGTCTTTCTCCGCGATGGCCGCCTACCAGTACAACGAGATGACCCTCACTGGCCACGGCGCGCCCACCATCATTCATGGCGCGCTCACCAGCTCCGGGCTTTTCGCGGCTCTCGGCACCGCGCCGCTGCTGGGCCGCACGCTCCAAGCGCAGGACGACGTCACAGGCGCGGCCCGCGTGGTGCTCATTGGCGAAGGCCTGTGGCGCGATCAGCTCGGCGGCGACCCCGCCATCATCGGCAAATCCATCCAGCTCGATTCGCAAGCCTTCACCGTCGTCGGCGTCATGCCCGCCGGCTTTCGTTATCCCGATCAAACGCCGCCCAGCGAATTCTGGATTCCGGTTACCCAGTCCCTGGCCTACGCCGGCTTCGTGCAGAGCCGCGGCCCGCATTTCCTGATGCTGATGGGCCGGCTCAAACCCGGCGTGAGCGCCGCGCAAGCCGAAGGCGAAATGAACGCCATCTATAAAGGGCTGGTCAAGCAGTACAACACGGTTGATCCCTCGGAAGTCGAACACGTCGAGAATTTGAAGCGCCTCGTCGTGGGCGACGTGCAGCCCGTCCTGCTGATTCTCCTCGGCGCCGTCGGACTCGTCGTGCTCATCGCCTGCGCCAACATCGCCAACCTGCTCCTCGCCCGCGCCACCGGACGCGCCAAGGAAATCGCCGTGCGCGTGGCTCTGGGCGCCGGACGCGCGCGCATCTTCCGCGAACTGCTCACGGAAAGCGTGCTCCTCGGCATTTGCGCCGGCCTCGGCGGATTGCTTCTCGCTTATTGGGGCGTCGAGGCGATCAAAACGCTGGCCTCCGACCAGCTTCCGCACCTGAACTCGATTCACGTCGACGGCTGGGTGCTCGCCTTCACCTTCGGCCTCTCGGTCTTCGCCGGAATTCTCTTCGGCCTCGCGCCCGCGTGGCAATCCTCGGAGATCGACTTGAACGAAGTGCTTCGCGAAAGCGGCCGCGGCTCGACCGGCGCCGCCAAGCGCCGCTGGACGCGCAACGTCCTGGTCGTCGTGGAAGTCGCGCTGGCCATCGTTCTGCTCATCGGCTCCGGCTTGCTGCTCAAGAGCTTTTACGTCCTCACGCACTCCAGCCCCGGGTTCGATCCGCAGCACCTTCTGACCGCTTCGATCGACTTGCCGAAAGCGCAATACGTCAAGCCCGAGCAGTGGAACGCGTTCTACCGCCAGGCCGTCGAGCGCCTGAAAGCGCTTCCCGGCGTGGAAGGCGCCGCCGCGGCTCTACCCACCCCGTTCACCGGCTCGAATCTCGGTTACGGCTTTGAAATCGTCGGCGCGCCGCCGCTTCCTCCCGGGCGGTCGCTCAACGCTCTGGCGCACTCCATCACGCCCGACTATTTCCGCGTCCTGCGCATTCCGCTTATTCGCGGCCGTGAATTCAACGAAGCGGACACCGCGCCCGGCGCCGAAAAAATAGTGATCATCGGCGCGGAGCTGGCGCGCCGCTATTTCGCTCACGATGATCCTCTTGCGCACAGCCTGATCATCCACGGTGTCGGCGCCGATTACAAAGTGCGCATCATCGGCGTGGTTGGCGACGTGAAAGACAAAACTCTGGCCGATGCCCCCACGCCCATGATGTATTTCCCGTACACCCAGGAACGCTGGTGGGTGATGACCTTCGTCGTCCGCACCGCTGGCAATCCCGCAGCGCTTGCCGGCGCGCTGCAAACGCAAATCCACGAGCTCGACGCTTCCCTTCCCGTCGAGGACCTTCGCCCGATGACCTCTTTCATCTCGGATTCCGAAGGCGACGCGCGCTTCCGCTCCACGCTTCTCGGCTTGTTCGGCATTCTCGCGCTGGTTCTCGCCACCGTGGGAATTTACAGCGTGCTCGCTTACGTCGTCGCGCAGCGTACTCACGAGATCGGCATTCGCATGGCCCTCGGCGCCCAACGCCGCGACGTCTTGCGCCTGGTCGTTGGCCAGGGCATGCGCGCCGTCCTGATCGGCGTCGCCCTTGGCATCGCCGCCGCGCTCGCGCTGTCGCGACTTCTGTCGCAACTGCTCTACGGCGTCGGCGACAAGGATCCCGTCACCTTCGCTGCCGTCGCTATTTTGCTGACGCTCGTCGCGCTCTTTGCCTGCTACATTCCCGCGCGCCGCGCCATGAAAGTGGATCCCATGGTGGCTCTGCGCTACGAATAAGGCCGCAGGGAGTGACACCGAAAGGGGCACACGATGGCTACATTGCTGCAAGATTTGAAATATGCGCTCCGCATGCTCATCAAGGCGCCGGGGTTTGCGGCGGTGGCGATTCTGACGCTGGCGCTCGGAATCGGCGCCAACACCGCAATTTTCAGCCTGATGAATGCCGTCATGCTTCGCGACCTGCCGGTGAAGCAGCCGAGCCAGCTCGTCGTGTTTGGTGAAGGCCGCGCCGCCGGCAGCGAAGATGGCGTCGGCGAGACGCAGCTTTATTCCTACTGGTTTTACCGCGAGGCGCGCGCCAGGAATCACAGCTTTTCAGACGTTGCGTCGGTCCTGAGTCTCACCTTCGACGGGATGCACGGCACCGTGGACAAAGGCGCCAATCTGGAAGAGATGAGCGCGCAACTCGTCTCCGGAACGTATTTCTCGGTGCTGGGAGTGAATCCCGTCCTCGGCAGAACAATCACTGCCTCCGACGAAGAGCCGGAGGGCGCGCATGCTGTCGCGGTGATCAGTGATTCCTGGTGGAAGCGGCGCTTCAACCGCGATCCGGACGTTCTCGGGAAAACGATCACTTTTCGAACGACGGTGTACACCATCATAGGCGTGGCGCCGCCAGGATTTCTTGGCATAAAGGTGGGCGATTCTCCGGATATGTGGATCCCTCTCTCGATGGAGGCGCAGATTTCTCCGGGGTGGAATGGGCTGGATAACAAACAGTTTGAATCTCTCTACATTCTTGGACGGCTGAAGCCGGGCGTGAGGGTGGCTCAAGCGGAAGCGGAAGTCAACACGCTGGCGCGGCAATTGTGGCGCGAGGCCGCCGGGGGCACATTCACGGCGGAACAGCAACAGGACCTCGATCATGCGTACGTCCTACTGACCCCCGGCGCGCGAGGCGTTTCGCGCATTCGTTTTGAATTCTCGCTGCCGCTGGAAGTCCTGATGGCGGTGGTTGCGCTGGTGCTGCTGATTGCCTGCGCGAACATCGCCAATTTGCTGCTGGCGCGCGCGACGGCGCGGGAACGCGAAATCGCCGTGCGCATGGCCCTGGGGGCGGGACGCATGCGCCTTGTGCGGCAGATGCTGACGGAAAATTCGCTGCTGGCGCTGATCGGCGGCGTGCTCGGAATTTGGTTCGCATCGTGGGCGAGCGAGGCGTTGCTGGTGATGGTTTCCGGCGGGCCGGAACTTTTGCCGCTGAATGTCGCGCCCGACGCGCGCATTCTCGCGTTTACTTTGCTGATTTCCGTGGCCACGGTGCTGCTCTTTGGCATCGCGCCGGCGTTGCGCACCACTCGCGTGGAACTTACCAGCGCGTTGAAGGAAGGCAAGGGTCTCGCGGGATCGGGCGGGCGCCGCACGCTGGCCAATGCGCTGATCGTGGCGCAGGTGGCGCTCTCGCTGGTGCTGCTCATCGGCGCGGGACTTTTCCTGCGCTCGATTGTGAACCTGGAAAACGCGCCGACAGGATTCAACAAAGAAAACGTGCTGCTGTTTGGCATCGATCCGAACGCCGTCGGCTACAAAGAAGACGCGCGGCTCACGAACCTCTATCAGACGCTGGAGCAGCGAGTTGACGCGGAGCCGGGCGTGCGCAGCGCCAGCGTCTCTTTCTTCACATTCAATGAAGGCGCGTGGGACGACTCGGTTGCGGTCTTCGGAAATTCTCTCGCTCCGGGAATCGACAACGACGTCATCGAAAACATTGTGGGGCCGGGCTATTTTGCAACCATGGGCATTCCCTTGCTTGAGGGACGCTTGTTCGGGCCGCAGGACACGCTCAATTCGCCGAAAGTCGCGGTGATCAATGAAACCATGGCGCGAAATTACTTCCCGGGTATCTCGCCCATCGGGCGGCGCTTCGCGATTGAAGATGAAGCGGACCCGTCGAAGCACGGCGACCCAATCGAAGTGGTCGGAGTGGTGAAGGACGCGAAATATCTCGGGTTGCGTGAGCGCCCGTGGGCCGCGGCTTATTATCCTTACACCCAAGATACGCACGCTGTTTACTACGATCTTGAGGTTCGTTATTCAGGAGATGCGCGGCCGATTATCAGCGAGGTGCGGCAAGCTGTACACGACGTAGATCCTCGCTTGCCCGTGGCATATCAACAAACGCTTTCCGAAAAAGTGAACCGATCGATCGCCGGCCAGTCGCTGGTCAGCAAGCTTTCGACGTTCTTTGGATTGCTGGCGGTGTTTCTGGCGTGCATCGGGATTTACGGCGTGATGTCCTACGCGGTTTCGCGGCGCACGCGCGAGATCGGCATTCGCATGGCCATCGGCGCGGAGCGCAGCGACGTGATGCGCATGGTGATGGGCGAAGTGGGCAAGCTGGTGGCGCTCGGCCTCGCCATCGGAATACCGGCGGCGCTGGCCGCGGACCGTTGGGCGACGAGCCTGCTCTTTGGGCTGAAGCCCACTGATCCTTTGACTCTGACGACCGCGACGGTGCTTTTGCTTCTGGTGGCGCTCTTCGCCGGATATTTGCCGGCGCGGCGGGCGACGAGAGTCGATCCCATGGTGGCGTTGCGCTACGAGTGAGCACTCGTAGGGGCGACCCTGCCTGCGCGGGCAGGCCTTGGGTCGCCCGGACGAGGCAAGCCTCGCCGCTGCAGTCTCGTCATGGGATGCGCGCTGGCGCAACTAAGGCGAATATCCTAATTGGCAAATTCTGGAATTAGAAATGCTCGTAACTGATTGCAAATAAACGACGGGGCCCATTTCGCACCCTTTGTTCGGCAGGCAGGCAGAGGAGATACGGATGAGCGCACTGACTCAAGACCTTAGATACGCGCTGCGCATGCTGGCCAAATCGCCGGGGTTCGCGGCGATTGCGATCCTGACGCTCGCCCTCGGCATTGGCGCCAACACCGCCATTTTCTCCATCGTCAACGGCGTCCTGCTTCGCCCGCTCGCCTATGGCCAGCCGCAACAGCTCTGCGTGATGCGCGAAATCATCCCGCAACTCACAAAATTCTATCCCACATTTCCCGCGAACTATCCCGACTTCCTGATTTGGCAGAAGCAGCTCCACTCCTTCAAAAACATCGGAATCGCCGACTCCATATCCATGGACTTCCGCGGCCGCGGCGGCGCGATCGAACTCCCCGGCGCGAAGGTTTCCTCTACCCTGCTCGACACGCTGGGCATCCATCTCGCGCTCGGCCGGAATTTCCGCCCAGAGGAGGACGCCAAGGGCCACGACCAGGAAGTGATTCTGATCGATTCCTTCTGGCGCAGCGAATTCCACGCCGACCCGTCCATCGTCGGAAAATCCATAACTCTCGATGGAAAGCCCTATGACGTCGTCGGCGTGCTTCCCGCGTCCTTTCATTTTCCTGAGGCCGGCGAGCTCGGCGCGCTCACCACCTTCAGCCCGCATCTCGCGTTCCTGAAGCCGGTTGGCGAAAATCCCGCCGACGATGATCTCCTTGGCGAATTCGATTACTCGGCGATCGGCCGCCTCAACCCCGGCGTCTCGCTCGCGCAGGCCCTTGCCGAACTCAACGTGGTGCAGGCGCAGATCGCCAAGCAGGCCAATGAGCACATGGACCTGCGCGCGGAGCTCATCCCGCTGGCTGCGCAAATCCTCGGCCCGGCGCGGCAGGGACTGCTCTTCTTGCTGGCCGCCGTGGGCGCCGTGCTCCTGATCGTCTGCGTGAATCTCGCCAACCTGCTGCTCGCCCGCGTCCCGCGCCGCATGCGCGAAGCCGCCATTCGCACCGCGCTGGGCGCCTCGCGCGCGCGGCTGGTGCGCCAGATGCTCACCGAAAGTTTGCTGCTCGGGATTTGCGGCGGCGCGCTGGGAATTCTGCTGGCTTCTTTCGGCGTGCGAGCCATCGTCAGCGCCGCGCCCCCGGGAATCCCGCGCCTCGCCGAAGTCTCTCTCGACGCGCGTGTGCTTCTCTTCGCGATTTTCATCTCCATTTTCACCGCCGCGCTCTTCGGCATCCTGCCCGCGTGGCGCGTCGCTCACGCCGAGCCGCAGGACGCGCTCAAATCCGGCGCGCTCAGCACCACCGAAAACCGCCGCACGCGCCGCCTGCGCTCCTCGCTCATCGGCCTGGAAGTCGCACTCAGCACCGCGCTGCTGATTCTCGGCGGCCTCTTTACCTCGAGCCTCGTGCATCTGTTGCGCGTCAACACCGGATTTTCCGTCGAACACGTGCTCGCCGCCGACGTCGACCTGCCGCCGCAGAATTATTCTTCCAACGCCACGTCCATGCATTTTTACGATCGGGCGCTCGCTACAATTCGCGCGCTCCCTGGCGTGCGCACCGTCGGCTGGGTGAGCGTTTTGCCGCTCCAGGGTGAGGGAAGCGTTTCCTCTGTCGGCTCGATGAGCATGAGCCAAGACGACCCGTCGATGCCGCTCGCCGATTATCGCGTGGTCCGCGGCGATTACTTTCCGGCCATGGGAATACGGCTCATTGCCGGGCGCGTTTTCACGGAAGCCGACACCGGCCGCAATCTCGTGGTCGTCTCCCAGAAAACCGCCGAGACCCTTTGGCCCGGGCAAAATCCGATCGGGCAAACCTGCCGCCTGGATTGGGGTGGGCCGCGTCAGGCTCAGGTCATTGGGGTGGTCGACGACATTCGCATACAAATCGATAAAACGCCGGTGATGATGGTCTATTGGGCAGCGTGGCCGTTCGATCACGTCGACTGGTCCGGCTCCCTCGTGGTGCGCACCGCGATGGATGCCGGCGGCGCGGCCTCCGCCCTGCGCGATGCGATTCACCGCGTTGACCCCGACGTGCCCATCACCGCGCTGCGCACCATGAGCAACGTGGTTTCCAAATCCGTCGATACGCGCCGCTTTCAGATGCTTCTCGCGCTGCTCTTCGCCGTCTGCGCGCTGCTTCTGGCCTCGCTCGGAATTTTCGGCGTGGTCGCCTACTCCGTGGAGCAGCGCCGCCACGAACTCGGCATCCGCATGGCGCTCGGCGCGCAGCTCGGGAATTTGCGCGGCATGATTCTGCGCCAGGGCATGGCGCCGGTCGCCGCCGGACTGGCGGTAGGCATCGGGCTCGCGATTTTCCTGGGGCAACTGGTCGCCAGCCTGCTCTTCGGTGTGCACGCCTTCGATCCGCTGACCGTCGGGTGCGTCACGCTGGTGGTCGTAGTCGTGGCGCTCGCCGCATGCTATATTCCCGCGCGCCGCGCCATGCGCGTCGATCCGATGATCGCTCTGCGTTATGAGTAGGATGGTGAAGTGAACACGCTGCTGCAAGATTTGAAATACGCCGTCCGCACGCTTATCAAATCTCCCGGATTCGCCGCGGTCGCCGTCCTCACCCTCGCCCTCGGCATCGGCGCCAACACGGCCATCTTCAGCATCGTCGACGCCGTGCTGCTTCGCCCGCTGCCGTTCAAAAATCCCTCGCGCCTGGTCATGCTCTGGGAAGGCCTGCCGGAGATCGGTTATCCCAAGATAGAAGGCTCCGCGCCGGATATTGTGCTGTACGAACGCGAACAGAAGTCCTTCGAATCTGTCGGCACGTTTATAGACAAAGACCTCGACATCTCCGGCGGCTCCGGCGAACCGGAACGCATCACCGCCGCGCACGCCTCCGCCTCCGTGTTTCCGATGCTGGGCGTTTCTCCGCTGTTCGGCCGCACCTACACGCGCGAGGAAGATGAATCTCGCGCCAAAGTGGCCGTGCTCAGCTACGGCCTATGGCAGCGCCGCTACGCCGGCGACCGCAGCATCCTCGGCCGCACCATCGACCTCGATCGCGAGCCCTACACTGTGCTCGGCGTCATGCCGCGGAATTTCGTATTCCCTGTGCGCGGACCGGAAGGCAGCGACCGCCCCGCCGCGGTCTGGGTGCCCATGTCCTTCACGGCGGACGAGCTCACCGGCTGGGGCATGTACTTCAACAATAACGTCCTTTGCCGGCTGAAGCCGGGCGTCACCATCGGGCAAGCGCAAGCCGAGGCCAATCTTTTTGCGCAGCGGCTCATGCAAGCCTATCCCGCCGCTCTGCTCAAGGCGTTCCCTAATGCGCACGTGCATGTGACCCTGACTTCTTTTCAAAGCCAGGTGGTCGGCCCGGTGCAAACGCTGCTGCTGGTGTTGATGGCCGCCGTTGGGGTCGTTCTGCTGATCGCCTGCGCCAACGTGGCCACGCTCCTGCTTTCGCGCGCCGCTTCGCGCTCCCGCGAAATCGCTATCCGCACGGCGCTGGGCGCTTCGCGCGGCCGCCTGGTGCGCCAGATGTTGACCGAAAGTTTGGCGCTCGCCCTCGCCGGCGGAGTTCTTGGCGTGCTCCTCGCGCTGTGGGGCACGAACGCGTTGCTTGCTCTGGTTCCGTCGAGCGTTCCGCTGCCGCAGGGCGTCTCCGTTGGCGGCTCCGTGCTGGCATTCGTGGCTGCGGCCTGCTGCATCACGGCCGTCGTCTTTGGCGCTGCGCCGGCTTTTCAGATTTCCGCCACTTCGCCACAGAGCGCACTGCAGGAGGGTGGCCGCAGCGGCACTCCCGGCCGCGCGCGCCGGCGTCTGCAGGGAATTTTCGTCACTGCCGAATTCGCGCTGGCCCTCGTGCTGCTGATCGGCGCGGGCCTGCTGGTGCGCAGCTTCGCCAAACTGCTCCAGACCAGTCCCGGCTTTCGCCCCGAGCACGTGCTGACCATGAGCGTGCCGCTTCCGTCCAGAGCGTATAGCAAGGCCGCGCAAATCCGCGAATTTTACCGGCAGGCGCTTGAGCGCATTGCGGCGCTGCCCGGCGTGAAATCCGGCGGCGCTTCCAACGACCTGCCGCTGAACGGCACGGAGACGGATGCTGTGCGGGTGGAGGGCAACACCGGCTCGACACCCGCCACGCGCATCAGTTGGCTGCTCGGCGATTATTTTCACACCATGGGAATCCCGGTTCTGCGGGGACGCGCATTCACGCCCGAGGATCGCGCCGGCACGCAGTTGGTTGCGGTGATCAGCGAAGGCGCGGCCAAGGCGATGTGGCCCGGCGAGGACGCGATGGGCAAGCGCTTCACCGGCGCGGGCCAGAACAATCTGCTTACCGTGGTGGGGATTGTCGGCGACGTGAGCGACAGCACTCTGGATACCAAGCCCATGCCGCACGTTTACATGCCCTACCTGCAAGTGCCGGACGCGCGCATGGAAGACACCGTGGTGGATGCGGCGCGCTCGATGAATATCGCCGTGCGTACCGCCGGCGATCCCGCGGCGCTCGCTTCCGCGGTCACGGCACAAATTCATTCCCTCGACCCCGATCTGGCCATTGCGCAGATTCGCACCATGGATCAGGACATGCAGGTGTCCGTGGCCGGGCCGAAGTTCAACACGTTTCTGCTTGGAATTTTTTCTCTGGCGGCGCTGTTTCTGGCCGCGATTGGAATTTACGGCGTGCTGGCTTACACCGTCGCGCAGCAGACCCACGAAATTGGCATTCGCATGGCGCTGGGCGCGCAGCCGCGCCACGTGCTGCGTTTGGTCTTCGCGCACGGGACACGTCTCGCTCTTCCGGGAATCGCCATCGGCTTGCTCGCGGCGTTCGCTTTGACGCGCTTGATGTCCAGCCTGCTCTACGGCGTCAGCGCCGGCGATCCGCTCACCTTCGCCGCTGTTTCCGCGGTGCTTTTCGTTGTCGCGCTGGCCGCGTGCTACATTCCCGCGCGGCGTGCGATGCGCACTGACCCAATGGTCGCGCTGCGCTACGAATGATTCTGGTGGCCGACACGAGCGCCAGTTAAAGAAGTTCGTTTGGCCGGCCACTGATCACTCTTACGGTCACTGTTACGGTCACTGTTACGATCAAGGAGCCACGATGCGCAAATTCGCCTGGGGCCTGCTGCTCGGCTTTCTTGTCATCCCGGTCGCC
>JASHQB010000265.1 GCA_030037775.1 Candidatus Acidiferrales bacterium | reverse complement strand
GAGCGTCCGCCGGCCGTTCCCCTCGTGGTGCACAATCCGTATTTCAGCATCTGGTCCATGAGCGACAAGCTCACCGATGGGCCCACGCTCCACTGGACCGGCGCCGCGCAACCGCTCACGGGCTTGGCGCGCATCGACGGGAAAGCCTATCGCTATATGGGCGCTGACCCGCGTGGGGCGCCCGCGATGAAGCAAGTGTCGCTGGCCGTAACGCCGACTCATACCGACTATGTGTTTGAGGCTGGCGGAGTGCAGCTCACCCTGGCGTTTTTCACTCCAGCTTTTCCGCAGAACCCGGATCTTCTTTCGCGGCCGGTGACATATTTGACGTGGACCGTTGCCAGCGAGGACGGACAGAGCCACAAAGTGGTTGTCCTTCTGGATGTAGACCCGGTCATCGCCGTGAATACAGACGACCAGCAGGTCACCTGGGGCCGCTCGCAGGTTGCCGGGCTCTCGGTGCTGAACGTCGGCTCCCGCGACCAACAAGCGCTCAATCGATCCGGAGACGATCTGCGCATCGATTGGGGATACTTCCACCTCGCCGTGCCCTTGTCGGACTCAGCGGTCACCGTGGCCTCGGCTTCCGCCATCGATGATTTCGTGCAGTCAGGTCAGCTCGCGGCTTCCGACGATATGGGTATGCCGCGCACGCCTCACGACGGAGCAGCGCATCTCGCCGTAGCACTGTCGCTTGCCTGCCAAGCCGCCCATCCGCAGACGCAGCACGTTCTGCTGGCGTACACGCAGAGCTTTGCCATCGAGTATATGGAGCGAAAACTTCGCCCCTATTGGCAGCGCAACAACCAGAGCGTCGAGTCCATGCTGGCCGAAGCGGAAGAGCAATACGCAGCGCTCGAAGCGCGGGGAGTCCAGTATGATCGCGAGCTGACTGCCGACCTGACGCGCGCGGGAGATTCGGGCTACGCCGAACTTGCAGTGCTGGCTTATCGTCAGACGATCGGCGCGCATATGCTGGTTGCCGATGCGGACGGCCAGCCGATGCTGTTCGCAAAGGAAAATTTCTCCAACGGAGACATTGGCACAGTCGATGTGCTGTATCCCTCTTCGCCGTTTTTTCTGCTCCTCAACCCTGGGTTGCTCGAAGCGCAGGTTCACCCTGTACTGGAGTATGCCAGTCTCCCTCGCTGGAAATTTCCCTTCGCGCCGCATGATCTGGGGCGCTATCCGCTGGCCAACGGCCAGGAATACGGTGGAGGCGAGAAGACTGAAGAAGACCAGATGCCGATTGAGGAAAGCGGGAACCTGCTGATTCTGGGCGCGGCGCTCGGGCAGGCGGAAGGCGACTGGCACGTTGCCCGTCAATACTGGCCGGAATTCACAAAATGGGCGAAATATGTACGCGCCAAGGGACTCGATCCGGAGAACCAGCTATGCACGGACGACTTTGCCGGGCACCTTGCGCACAACGCCAATCTTTCCGTCAAAGCGATCGAGGCGTTGGGCGCTTATTCGTTGATGGCGCGCGGCCTTGGCCGGACTGCCGTGGCCGACGATTATTTGGCAGCCGCGCGCGAGATGGCCCTTCGCTGGCAGCAAATGGATGCGGACGGCGATCATTACAGACTCGCGTTCGACCGGCCGGGTACCTGGAGCCAGAAGTACAACCTGGTGTGGGATCAGATTCTCGGCCTGCATTTCTTTCCAGATAGCGTGCGCCGGAACGAATTGGCCTTTTATCAAAACCATCTGAATCGTTATGGATTGCCACTGGACAGCCGCGCAGACTACACCAAGCTCGATTGGGAGTTGTGGACCGCAACCTTGGCATCGGACGAGAGGCAGTTCGACGCGTTGCTTGTTCCCGTTGTGAATTGGACCAGCGAATCTCCGTCGCGGGTTCCACTCACCGACTGGTACGACACCAAGACAGGCAAACAAGTCGCCTTTCAGGCGCGCTCGGTGGTCGGCGGCGTCTATATCAAGCTACTCGCCGACAAGACTCTGGTGCAGAAATGGCAGGCGCTGGCGAAGGCAGAATCGGCTCGTTCCTCGGCTCAGTAAAAGCCTGATGTATGCTCTACGGAATTGAAGAACGGAAAAAAACTTGAGTCCGCCATTTGCAAGTCGTCGCGGAACAAACTTGATCGGCCGGCGTCAGTTCCTGGCTGAATCCGCTTCCTTCGTGGCCGCCTCGCTGCTGAGCCGGAGCGCGTTCGCCGCGAAGCCAACTCCCGTTGTGAAAACCTCATGCGGGCTGCTTCGCGGTGAAGTCAACGAAAGAGGTGTACTCGTTTTCAAAGGCGTTCCGTTCGCGGCCCCGCCGGTGGGACCATTGCGTTTTCGGCTTCCGGAGGAACCGCTTCAGTGGAGCGGCGTGCGAGACGCGACGCACTTCAGTCCAATGTGCTGGCAAAGCGTGGATGAGATCCTGAAGTCGAATCTGCCGCCTATGGCGGAAGACTGTCTGTATCTGAATGTCTGGACGCCGTCCGCGGATAGTGCGAAGCGGCCGGTACTTTTCTATATCCACGGCGGCGCGTTTGTGCAGGGAAGCGGCAGCACGCCCGATTTTGACGGCACGAATCTTGCGCGCAACGAAGACGTGGTGGTCGTCACCATCAACTATCGCCTTGGTGTTTTCGGGTTCCCGCCATTCCGAGTATTTGGTGATGGGGTTTCCAACAATCTCGGCCTGCTCGACCAGATCGCGGCGCTCGAATGGGTGCAGCAGAACATCGCAGGGTTTGGCGGCGATCCCGGCCGGGTCACGATCTCCGGCCTCTCCGCCGGCGGCTGGTCGGTTGCGGCGCTGATGGTCATTCCGGAAGCTAGGCAGCTGTTTCATCGCGCCAATCCGCAGAGCGCCTCGATGATGACGGCGCAGACTCCGGAACTGCAGGCCTTCCATGCGCGGAATTTCCTGGCGGCACTTGGTCTCAGTGCCAGCGAGCTGCGGGGGGCTATCATACTGCCCGCTGCGGCGCTGTTGAAGGCACAAGAATCCGCGATCGGGCAATTCCATAAAAGCAAATACTACCAACTCGGAGACGACCAGCTTCCCTTCATCCCCGCGCGGGATGCGACTGTGCTGCCCGTTGACCCGATCGAGTTGATCAAGCGCGGAGAATGTGCCGCGGTGCCTTTACTCGCCGGGGGTTCAGCCGAGGAGGTGGGCAGCGCGCCGTTCCGCCTTGCATTGCCGCAGGTGAAGGCCTGGTATCAGAAATCGGTGACGCTCGAAGTGCTGCAGCATTGGACGTCTAGAGCACGCGCTGCGGAAATCTGGGACGGGTACGCCAAGGATCATCCCGGCGCGTCGGAAGCAAAGCTTGCCGGTCTGATTCGCACGGACTTTTTCTATCGCATGCCCTCGATTCGCATTTCGGAGGCGCGCTCTGGTGAACATCGCATATGGATGTATCGGTTTGAATTGCAAGCGCCGGCCGATGCCGTCGGTATCAGCACCCACGCGACCGACATGGCCTTCTGGTTCGGAAACATGGGTCGGTCACAAGTTTTTCAGTTCCTTTTCGGCAGGCCCCCGACTCCCGAAGAGCAGGCGCTCTCGCGCCAAATGCAGCACCACCTGGCCGCGTTCGCGCGCGACGGGGCGGCCCCATGGCCCGCCTACGATACCCACAAGCGGCAAACGATGATCTACAACACAACCAGCCAGGTGGGGGCGGACCCCGCCAGCAATGATCGGCGGCTTTGGAATGGCTTGGTCTAGAAGCAGTGCCCCGCGGCGTCGCAGCTGCGCAGAGTTTGGCGCAGGCTCCTTTGGTCTTCGGGCGTCAAGTCGCCGGAGAGAGTATCCAGTTAAAGGGCAGAACCCGAAGGAGTTTGGTCTTGGATGCTTTACCGTGCCAGCCGCCACCACGTTCTTGAAGCGCCAGAAGGAAATGAAGAGGCAGGAAAAACAGCGAGCGAAGGCCGAGCGCCGCTTGCAGAAGAAGCTTGCAAAACAAGCAGGAAACGACGTTTTGGCTGGCATGGACTTCTCGGAAAACGATTCGGCGGCCGAAGGTCTGAGCGGGATCTCGGAGTCCGATCCGCAAAACTGATCGGGAGTTGCGATGCCGATTTACTTTAACCTCGATTCCGCCTGGCTTCCACTTTTCTTCAAGACCGTGGATTCTCTCAAGCGAGCCCGTTTGCGCCCTCATGAACGGCCAACTCCCGCCGCAGGTTCAAAGAGTATACAGACTGGATGCCATTGCCTTTGCCGTGTAACCAATGTCATATTCCCTCTCGTGCGTCACACGGCCGAAAGATGGCGCTCGCAGTTTGCTTCGGAATGCTGCTTCGGGGGGTCTTATGCAATTGCCGGCAATCATCTCGCGGACCAAGTGGATGCTAGTTGCCGCCAGCGTGTTCTTGCTCACGGGCAACGGGCCGGCCAGCATTCAACAAAGAGTGGCGAGTGCTGAGCTCGCACGAACCGCCGCAACGGTCGCGAGCCAGGAGAAAGAATCGAGGACCTTCGTTGCCAGAGGGGAATACCAGGTCGTGCAAGGAAATGACGACGCCATTGGGACCTATGCTCCCGATATTTATGATTTGCACGAATCGTGGACACTATGGCGTTTGCCCGATGGCAGTTTGGAAGCTCAAGGCGAAAGGATATATGAATCGCCAAAGTACGAACGGCATGACGATCGATTCTCCGTTCGACTCTCGCCCGATTTCCGGGCACTGAGTATGATTGAGTTCCGAAAGTTACGGTGGAGGCCGGATTCCGGGCCGCTCAGTTGCGAGTTCCGGCCCGCGGAGTTAGTTTGCACTTCCGGCGCAAGGGACCCGAACAATGCAGTAAATCTGAACCTTCCGATGCGGAGCGCTTACGGTTTTCTGTGGCCGATATCCGCATTTTCCTTGAGCACCATTACGCGCCGCGCCGAGAAAATTCCGGGAAAATTGACTCCCGTGCAACTGGTGACGGTGGAAGAACCGAGCCGAGAGGATCCGGTCTTCGTGTCGACCTTGGATGGCCACTTGGGTTACCTCGGTCAGGAAGAGATCACGCTGGCCGGGAAGAAGTGGACCGCGGACAAATTTGAACTGAAGGTCCCGCTTCATCTTCCGTTTGTCATTTGGACTTCCCCCGAGGGCATGTTGCTGCGATTTGTTCCCGAAAGCACAGCAGAGACCGCTGCAGAGGGCGGCCTGACGCTCGTAAATTTCACATCATCGGAGTTTTGATCGCAGGATATGGTTGTCACCGCTCTCAGTTTTTAACCCCATTCCCAGCCTCAGTGGGTTTACCGGAAGAGAAAGTAACCGTATTCGTTTCAATAGCTTGAGAACACCGCGAGTACTCTTGGACCAGTACTTTGCGTCCTGCCGGATGAACCCGTCCGCCTATCGGTCCCAGTCGACCTCCCGCCTAGACTGAACGACGAACTCGAAAATGTGTGGATCGTGGGGAGGGCTTGCGCGGCGCGCATCTGGGCTGTTCAGCCATGTCGAGCGAGCGCAAAGAGTTCCATGGGCAGCTTGCTCCAAGTTCGAAATCTAACAATTCGATACCAAGTGGATGGCGCGGAACCGCACCATGCCGTGAATGATGTGTCCTTTGATCTCGTGTCGGGCGAAGTAGTGGGCCTGATGGGTGAATCCGGATGTGGCAAGTCTAGCACGGCCCTGGCTCTGCTGGGACTGTTCGCGAAGCAGCGCGCTGAGGTTGCTGGCTCGATTGTACTGTGTGGCCAGGAACTGCTTGGAATGAAGGAAGCCGAACTGCAGAAAATCCGCGGGTCGAAGATCTCGCTGGTATTTCAGGAGCCTGGGATTGCGTTGTCGCCGATGATGCGCGCCGGAGATCAGGTTGCGGAAGTCATTCATGCGCATCGCCAATGGAGTTGGAAACGGTGCCGCGCGGAGGCGGAAACGATTCTTGCGCGCGTGGGGTTAGGATCTGCTGCGCGAGTTTTCTCAGCCTATCCGCATCAATTGAGCGGCGGGCAGCAGCAACGAGTGGTCCTTGCGCAGGCGTTGTGTTGCGAACCGTCTCTTTTGGTGGCGGACGAGCCCACAGCGTCATTGGACGCGAGGAGCCAGGCGGGGTTTCTTGCGTTGCTGCGGGGCATAAGGAGTGAATTTGGCATTTCGATTTTGCTCATCAGTCATAGCCCAGAACTCCAGGCTAGCGTTGCCGACCGGCTCTTAGTCATGAAGAACGGCCGCATCATCGAGGAAGGCAGTTTCGAGGGATTGTACGAGAATCCGCTGCACGAATACACGAGGATGATGTTACGGCGCCCGTATGGGGTTAAGAATGAGAGTCGCGTGGAGGCGGACGCGGTGCTTCAGGGCAATTCATTTGATGAATGAATGGGACAACGGCGTGCTAGTGAGCGTTCGCAGCTTAAGTAAGGATTACGTCCAGCGCCGCCCGTTCACGCGCGCGAAGTTCACCATCCGCGCGCTGGACAGCGTAAACCTGACGATTCGCCGCGGAACGACCCTGGCTTTGGTCGGCGAGTCGGGGGCAGGAAAGTCGACGCTGGTTCGCTGCCTCGCGCTCATCGAAAGGCCGACCGCGGGCGAGATATTGTGGAACGATGTAAATCTGCTCGCGCTGAAGAAAAAGGATCTCTTCGCGATGCGGCGCCAAATCCAAGTGATCTTTCAAGACCCGACGTCGGCGATGAATCCCGGAATGACAGCCGGTGAAATCATCGAAGAGCCGCTTGCGATTCAGGGCATCGGCACGGGGAGCGAGCGACGGCAGCGCGTTTTGCAATTGATGGAGCAAGTGGGCGTGCCAGCGAAATGGGCAAACAAGTTGCCGATGGAATTCAGCGGCGGCCAGCGACAGAGGCTAGCAATCGCCAGGGCGCTTGCGCTCGAGCCAAAACTGCTGATTCTCGACGAGGCCTTGTCGAATCTCGACCTCGTGAATCAGGAAATGGTATTGGGACTCTTGCGCGAGCTGCAGGCGGCACACGCACTTACTTACGTTCACGTCGTGCACGACCTGCGTATGGTCGAGGACCTGGCCGACGAGGTCGCGGTGATGTATGAAGGCAGGATTGTCGAGCAGAGAGACGCGCGGGAATTGTTTGCGCGGGCCGAGCATCCCTATACGCTGGAGCTTCTGGCCGCGGCGCCGGCGCTCGAATCCATCGTAGCGGCACGGCTCGTTCGGGATTGCCGATGAGGTATCTGGCACGACGCTCGGCTCACGCCGTACTCCTCCTGCTGGCGATCTCGGTTTTTTCCTTCGCCTTGCTGCAGTGGGCGCCGGGCAGTTTTTTCGACTCGATGCGCCTCGATCCGCGCATTTCTTCGCAGACGGTGAGCGGGATGCGCGCGGAGTACGGAATCGACCGGCCATTCGTAGTGCGTTATGCACGATGGCTGAGTTCCATGCTCAAAGGCGAGATGGGCTTCTCGTTCGCGTATGGCACTTCGGTGGGCCCGCTGCTGTGCGTGCGCGCGCGAAACACGCTCTTGTTGACCAGCTCCGCCACGTTGCTCGCATGGCTGCTTGCCATCCCAATTGGCATTTGGGGTGCGGCAAGCAAAGGAACGTGGGGCGACCGGGCGTGCGGGATGACGATGTCCGCGCTGCTGACGATTCCCGACCTTCTGCTCGCGCTGATCTTGCTGCTGCTCGCTGTGCGCACCGGATGGTTCCCGGTGGGAGGAATGGTTTCGGCCGGCGTTGGAGGCGTGGATTTTTGGAGCAGGGTAGCGGACGTCGCCCGCCATTTGATCTTGCCGGCTTTGGGTTTGGCATTGGCAACCCTGCCGATTCTGGTGCGGCACATTCGCTCGGCGATGATTGACGCGCTCGAGTCGCCGTTCATTGGAGCGGCGCGAGGGCACGGAATTCCGCGGGCGCGGCTGCTGTTTCGTTATGCCCTTCCGGCTGCTTCAAATCCGCTGATTTCGCTTTTCGGGTTTTCGATCGCCACGATGCTGAGCGCCTCCGTGATTATTGAAGTCGTGTTGAGCTGGCCCGGGCTCGGCCCGCTGATGGTTCAAGCCATTCTGGCGCGAGACGTCTACGTGGTAATCGGCGTGGTGATGCTGTCTTCCGTGTTTCTGGTTGCGGGCAATCTTGTATCGGACGTTCTGCTCTTTATGAGCGACCCGCGGATTCGCGTGGAGTGAACGGTGAAGCGACGATACAAACTCTGGGCGACTTTCGCCGTGCTGGCCGGCTTTCACGCTGCGATTTTATTTGCGGGATTCCTCGCGCCATACAGCTTTTCGGCGCAGGACCGCGACGCGCCTTACGCGCCGCCTTCGCGCATTCATTTTTTCGACTCGCACGGAACCTTTCACGCTCGTCCGTTTGTGTATGGAATGAAGGATGACCCGGAGAATTACGGCACCTACCGGGTGGATTTTCAGCAAATCTATCCCCTGCGGTTTTTCGTCACAGGCGCGCCATACAAAATTGCAGGTCTGTTGGCGTCGCGCACGCATTGTTTCGGAACGGCGCCAGGCCACGTTTTTCTGATGGGCACGGACGGCTATGGACGGGACCAGTTCTCGCGGCTGCTTTATGGCGGGCAAATCTCGCTCGCGGCGGGCTGGATTGCTGCGGCGTTTTCGATTCTATTCGGGGCGATTATCGGCGGTCTCGCCGGATTCTACGGTGGATGGCTGGATGACATTTTGATGCGCGGAGGAGAACTTTTTCTGGCGTTGCCCTGGCTATACTTTCTTTTCGCGGTGCGCGCGGCGCTACCGTTGCAGGTCGCACAGTGGCAAGTTTTTCTGCTGCTGGTCGTGGTGATTGGGCTGATTGGATGGGCCCGGCCGGCGCGGCTGATTCGAGGGATTGTGATGAGCGCCAAGGAACGCAATTTCGTCACTGCGGCGCGGGCCTTCGGCGCGTCCGACGCATACCTGCTGCGCCGGCACGTACTTCCGCAGGCCTATGGCGTGATGCTGACGCAGATGACGCTCTTGGTTCCGCAATATATTCTCGCCGAGGTTACTTTGACTTTTCTCGGCTTGGGCGTTGGCGAGCCAATGCCGAGCTGGGGCAGCCTGCTGGCGTCTCTGCAGCAATACTATGTGCTGGCGTCGTACTGGTGGATGTTTTTGCCGACGGTGCTGCTGATTCCCGTGTTTCTCACGTACTACGCCGCAGCCGATGCTCTGCAGGAACGCGTGAAGTCCGTGGCGCTGTAAATGCCGATGAATCTCTGTTAAGAATTCTCACATGGGCGAATCCATCCTGAGGAAACCCGGAGCTGTCTGTCTCTTCGCTGTAATTGTCTGCGCTTTCTGCACGATGAGCGGGCGGGCAGCGCAGCGCAAAGAAGACTTGATGGTCACGAAGAATGCCCCCGGACGGTTCGGTGGAAGCATTACCGTCGCTGTGCGCTCGGACCCGAAGACTTTGAATCCCGTCCTCGCCGTGGATGAGGCCACACGCGAAATCATCGATTGCATGAACGCGGACCTGATCCATATCAATCGCGAAACGCAGCAAACGGAGCCGGCGTTGGCTAAGTCCTGGAGCGTTTCGCGCGACGGCAGAACCTATACGCTGCGCCTTCGAAGTGGGGTGCGCTTTTCCGATGGGCAGCCCTTCACGGCCGATGACGTTGTGTTCAGTTTTGAATTGTACTTGGACGAAAAGATTCATTCGTCGCAGCGCGATTTGCTGATCATCGGAGGCAAGCCGATCTCCGTCGAAAAGATTGATGATTACACCGTGCGGTTTCAGCTGGCACAGCCGTACGCCGCAGCGGAACGGATTTTTGACGGGCTCGCCATTCTTCCCAGGCATCTTCTCGAAAACGCGTACAAAAACGGCACGTTCGCACAATCATGGAGTGTCTCCACGCCGGCCGGCGAGTTCGCGGGGCTCGGGCCGTTTCGCTTGAAGGAATACGTACCGGGCCAGCATATTGCTCTCGAGCGGAATCCGTATTACTGGAAGGCGGATCTCCAAGGGTGCCGGCTGCCGTACATCGACGAGCTCGTTTTTCTGTTTGTCCCCAGCGAAGACGCGCAGGTGATTCGTTTCCAGGCGGGAGATACGGACCTGCTGAGCCGCTTCAGCGCTCAAAATTTCGCTGTGCTGCAAAGGGGACAAGCCGCCAAAGGGTACAAGCTGGAAGACTTGGGTCCCGGGCTCGAATACAATTTTCTTTTTTTTAACCTGGACAATCTGGCAGACAAAAATCTCCCGGAGATTGCGCGAAAGCAGGTGTGGTTCCGAGACGTGCGTTTTCGCCAGGCAGTTTCGGCCGCGATCGATCGTGAGGGAATCGTTCGCCTGGTGTACAACGGCCGCGCAACGCCGCTTTGGAGCCAAGTGACGCCCGGAAACAGAATGTGGGTGGACGCATCGCTCGCACATCCGCCGCAGTCGCTGGATCGCGCGCGCGAACTACTCAAGAACGCGGGTTTTTCGTGGAACAGTGCCGGAAACTTGATGGATTCGCACAATCAGTCCGTGGAGTTTTCCATCCTGACAAGTTCGTCCAATGCCGAACGCACGAAAATGGCCACGCTCATTCAGGCCGACCTCGCGCAGCTGGGAATGAATGTGCATGTGGTTTCGCTGGATTTTGGCGCGATGGTGGACCGGCTGCTCAACAGCTTCGATTACGAAGCGGCGATGATGGGCCTGGCGAGCGGCGATGCCGACCCCACTGCGGAGATGAACGTTTGGCTGTCGAGCGGCGGCACGCACCTGTGGGATTTGACGGAATCGAAGCCCGCGACGCCCTGGGAAACGCAAATGGATCAGCTCATGAACCAGCAACTGGTCACCATGAACTATGTCCAACGCAAGCATCTTTACGATCAGGTGCAGGAAATTGTGGCGCAGGATCTTCCGGTGATCTGTCTGGCGAGTCCGCATATTTTGATCGGGGCGAAGGATCGCATCGGGAATTTTCATCCGGCGATCCTTGCACCCTATGCTCTGTGGAACGTCGATGAGCTTTATGTTCAGTAGAGCGCGAGACTAGGCAAGCCGTGCGCCGAAAGGCCTCAGTGACGATGGAGGGCGCTTCTGTTTGGGCGGACACGCAGCTCGTGAAAGAGTGTCTGCGCGGCAGCGAAGCAGCTTGGTCGGCGCTGATCGACAAGTACAAGAACCTTATCTTTTCGATTCCCATCAAGTACGGCTTTTCCACCGATGACGCCACGGACATCTTCCAGGCGGTGTGCGTAGAGCTTCTTTCCGAGCTCCCAAAACTGCGGAAGCCGAAGGCCCTGCCGAAGTGGATTATACAAGTTGCGGCGCACAAGTGTTTGCATCACAAACGTCAGCTGCAAAGAATAGAGGCGCGCGACCCAGGCGATGAAACATTTGAAGCAAGCGTTCCCGCGCGCGCCGAAGGAATCTTGCGCGAGGCAGAGAAAGAGCAATCGTTGCGGGATGCCGTCTCGGAGCTTCCTCCGCGCTGCCAGCGCTTGATTCATATGCTGTTTTTCGAAGAGCCACCGCGCCCCTATCAGCAGCTTGCCGCGGAGCTCGGGCTTTCCACCGGGTCAGTTGGTTTCATTCGGCAGCGCTGCTTGGAACGCCTGCGCAAGCGCCTCAATGAAACGGGATTCTAGTGGCCCAGCGAAAAAAGACAGTATCGCTTCCGGCAAAATTAGTTTTGGATTTGTCGAAGCTCGCCGATGAGGCAAGCCGCGCACGCTACCTTGCGGGCCACCCTAAGCTCTGCAGCGCGAACGTCGCTCAGCAGCTCAATGAAATCGTTCGAACGAAGCTGCGGGCGGACACCCGAGAAGCCCTGTCGTTAGCCGAGGTGGCTGTTGCGATCGCGCGCAAGTCGCGCGACCGCGAGATTTTGGGGCGGACGTTGCGCTCCAAAGCGAACGCGCTGTACATGATTGGCGATAATCAGCGGGCGCTGGGGTTTCACGCCGAAGCCATCGAAATATTTCGCGAAATCGGCAACGCGCAGGAAGAAGCCCGCACTTTGATTCCCTCCATTCAGCCATTTATTTTGCTGGGAGAATACGACCGTGCCTTCGCCGCGGCCGGCGACGCCAGAGCAATTCTCGAGCGTCTTGGAGACAAGCAGCGGCTCGGGCATTTAGCAATCAACGTTGGAAATATCTATCACCGCCAAGATCGATTCGAAGAAGGCTTGGCCTGCTACGAGCGCGCGTATGAAACGCTGCTCCCGCTTCGAGACTCAGAGGGCCTTGCGGTAGCGCTCTATAACATGTCCGTTTGCCTGATTACACTCAACGATTTTCCGCGTGCCCTGGCGACATACCAGCGGGCGCGCGCGATGTGCGTTCAGCACCAGATGACGTTGCTCGTCACGCAGGCAGATTACAACATCGCTTATCTCTATTACCTTCGCGGAGAATACAGCCGCTCCATTGAGATGCTGCGCGCTACGCGCAAGAGGTGCGAAGAGAACGGCGACGCGCATGTGTTGGCGCTGTGTTACTTGGACTTGTCGGAGATTTATCTCGAGTTGAATCTGAGCGCAGAAGCCCAGGAAGTGGCGCACGAAGGGTATTTGCGATTCCAGAAGCTCGGCATGGGCTATGAGGAGGCGAAGTGCCAGGCCAACGAAGCGATGGCTTTGAGTCAGTTAGGAAAGGCGCTCCGCGCCGTCGAATTATTCGATCAGGCCCGCGTCAAGTTCGTTCGCGAAAAAAATCTGATTTGGCCATGGCTGATCGATCTCTACGAAGCTCTGGTGCTGTACAACGAAGGGCGTTTGTTTGAGTCGCGGCGCCTGTGTTCGCGGGCTGCCGGATTCTTCGATACTTCGTTCCTTCCCGGCAAAGCGGTACTTTGCCAGTTGCTTCTGGCGCGGCTTTCGCTGCGCACGGGCGACCTCTCGGTTGCACATGCGGAGTGTGAAAAAGCGCTGAGCCGCCTGGCTTCTTTGGAAACACCGGCACTGCGATACCAGGCGGAGTTCCTGATGGGCGAGCTTCAGCAAGAGACGGACAATCGGCAGGGCGCCTACGGCTCGTACCAAAAAGCGCGAGCCGCTCTCGAGGCCCTACGGAGCGCTCTGCGCAGCGAAGAACTGAAGATCGCGTTCATGAAGAACAGGCTCGAAGTGTACGAGCGCTTGGCGGAGCTTTGTTTGAATGACGATGCAAAGGAGGGCGGCGCCGAGGAATCCTTTAGTTACATGGAGATGGCAAAATCTCGAAGCTTGGCGGAGCTGCTCGTGCACCATGCGCAAGCAATTCCCGCCACGGATGCTGGACAAAGCGGTTTGGTGCGCCGCATCCGCGAGATGCGCGAGGAGTTAAATTGGTACTACCGCCGGTTGGAGCAAGAGCAATTGCGCGGTACGGATCCCTCGCCGCAACGCATCGAGGCCCTTCAGAACCAGGCTCTCGCGCACGAGAATGAACTCTTGCGCGCCGTGCGGGAGCTTCCCACCCCGGAAACAGCGCTGGCCCTGAACCAGCAGCAAACATTGGCTTCTCTGGAAACGATTCGCGCCAGCATGCCTGCGGAAACCGTGCTCGTCGAGTATTTCGCCATCAAGGACGAATTTGTCGCTGCCGTACTGAGCAAGGAAAAACTAAACATTGTCTCGCTCACGCCTGTCTCGCGCATCGTGAATCTGCTCCGCATGCTCCATTTCCAGATGTCCAAGTTCCAACTCGGCGCGGCGTACACGCGGGAATTCGAAAAGCCATTGCTGGATGCGGCCCGGGCGCATCTCAGCGAGCTGCACGAAGAGTTGATGGCTCCGTTGCGCGA
Source organism: Candidatus Acidiferrales bacterium (assembly GCA_030037775.1). Taxonomy (GTDB): domain Bacteria; phylum Acidobacteriota; class Terriglobia; order Acidiferrales; family UBA7541; genus DAHUXN01. The sequence goes on along the minus strand of JASHQB010000265.1, from coordinate 33,743 downwards.
CCACCTGGCCACTCGTCATTTGGTCATAGTGCCGCACGGCGTTCTGCACTATTTGCCATTTCATGCGCTGTTTGAAGGCGAGCGCTACCTGATCGACTCGCATACGGTCTCATACGCGCCCAGCGCCACGGTTTTCGCCCTCTGCCAGCGGAAAGCATCCACCGCACAAGGAGCGCCTTTGGTCTTGGGTATTCCGGACGCCCAGGCGCCCCTCATTTTGGATGAAGCCAAATCCGTGGCAAACATATTGGCGAACGCCGAGCTTGTTTTGGGAAGGGAAGCGAACCAGCAGGTGTTGCGAACGAAGGGATTGCACAGCCGCTTGATTCACATCGCCACGCACGGCGCGTTTCGGCAGGACAATCCAATGTTTTCCGGAATCCGGCTCGGCGATGCATATTTGAGTCTCTATGATTTATATCAGCTCAAGCTCGGAGCTGAACTGGTCACGCTGAGCGGTTGTGCCACGGGACTCAATGTAGTCACAGCGGGCGACGAACTGCTGGGGTTGATTCGCGGCTTGCTGTATGCAGGCGCTCAATCGCTCCTCTTGAGCCTGTGGAACGTGCACGACCAGAGCACCGCCGAATTCATGGGTCGATTCTACAAGCGCTATCAAGACGGCACGAATAAGGCCTCGGCGTTGCGCGAAGCCATGCGCGAACTCCGCGAGCGGTACCCGCATCCTTACTACTGGGCGCCTTTTGTCCTCATTGGCAAGGCTTCGCGCTCCTAGGTCCGCCACAAGTATTTTTCTCCTCCCCTATATTTTTTCGGCGGGCCAATACCCTTATAGACAGGCAGGGAATGGGAGGCGGCATGCCAAGCAATTGGCAGCGCTGGATTTGCAAACTTTTTGGGGGGCGAAGATGAAACATTTTTCGTTGACGGAGTGGGCCGATTTCGCCCGAGATGTCGTCGATAGCAACAGGAAAGAGAGAATGCGAGCTCATCTTGACGCCGGCTGTAAGCAGTGCAGTGAGGCCCTAGGGACCTGGGTACGCGTGCGCGAAGTTGCCCGGCGTGAGCACTCTTACGAGCCACCAGAGAGCGCCACGCGGACCGCGAAGGGCCTTTTGCCGATCCATGCCCGCCCGGGAAAGGCGTCAGTGGTACAGCTGCTATTTGACAGCTTTCAAAATCCAGTCACGGCCGGTGTTCGATCGATGGCAACTACCGCTCGGCAAATGCTTTACGGTGTCGGGACCTATCGAATCGACCTGCGTATGGAGCCGCAAATGGATTCAGACAAAGTATCGTTGGTAGGACAGGTCCTGAACGCGGCTGATCCCGCGAAGGCCGGTTCTGTGGCCACCGTCACGCTTTTGCGCGGCAGCAAGGTCGTGGCTCATTCGCAGACGAATGCGCTCGGCGAGTTCCAATTGGAATGCCCCTTGGAAGGGCAACTCCAATTGCGGCTCGCATTACCCCGGGCGCGGGATATCAGGATTCGCCTTCTGGTACCCTCTGTATCCGCTCTGACCGGCAAGCTGGAGTCGGTTGATTCTAAAATATTTAATGAAATGATGACTCGGAAGAACCGAAGTACTAGGAAAGGTGAATAGTATCTCAGGTGCTGAAATCGTCCGTCTGTACCATTGAGCGGTTCGTTGGTTGTAGCAGACTAGAACTCTCAGCGGGTGATTCGGCCAAAGGAGCAGGCGACCATGAAGCGGTTAACTTTGAGGCGGTTAACTTTGATTCTGACATTGCTGACTCTGGGGCTGTTCCCAAGAGTAGCAGCAGCCCAGGGACTTCTTGGAAGCCTGGTTTCTGATATTACGCAGAGCGTGTCCGCGACAGTCGGGGACCTAGTCGGTCAGCCACAAGCGGTTATCGTGCGGACGAACCTCGGCTTGAGCGGCCTCCAGAACGTCTGCTTGGCGAACGGCTGCACCGTTCTGCGCAATCTCGATGGCAGCGAAAACCAGGTTTTCTTGGTGCAGCCAGCTCAGGGCCTGCTTCCCAGCGTCCTTGCCGATCTTCTGGAGCTGGTTGACGGCATTATAGACGCCGAGCCGGATCAACTAGTAGTTCTTCCCGTGATTTCAAACGCCGGGCCATTTTTGACCACTGTTCCGACGTACTTGTATCAGGAAAGTCCGGTGAACTATTACGGCTCTATCGTGTGGAACGGCTATGTGAACCAGCCCGCCACCGGAATAATCGACCTGCCTCAGGCGCAGAACGCCTTCGGCTTGACGGGTTCCGGGATTGTCGCTGACATCGACACGGGTGTTGATCCGAACCACCCGGCGCTCAAACCAGTCTTGCTGCTGGGCTACGACTTCACGCGCAACCAGCCCGGCGGCTCGGAAATGACGGACCTGAACGGAGCGACCGGCACGGCGTGCAGCTCGTGCCAAGCAGCTTTCGTGGACCAGCATACCGCGGCGATGCTAGATCAGCATACGGCCGCCATGCTGGATGGTTCACCGTATTCTGCCTTTGGTCATGGCACGGAAGTGATGGGCATGATCCACCTGGTCGCGCCAACGGCTCGCCTTTTGCCCGTGAAAACATTCAGCGCCAACGGGACCGGTACGCTTTCCAATATTCTGAGCGGCATTTATTATGCCGTGCAAAACAACGCGAACGTCATCAACATGAGCTTTGAACTCTCGACGAGTTCGACGGAATTGGCCGATGCCATAAACTACGCAAACTCAAACAACGTGGTTTGCGTGGCGTCGTCCGGCAACGACGGAGAAGATGAAGTCGTCTATCCCGCCGGTCTGCAAAATGTGATGGGCGTCGCGTCCACGAATGACGTCGATCAGCGCTCGAGTTTCTCCAATTATGGGGATCAGGTCGTGTGGGTGGCTGCGCCGGGCGAGAACGTCGTCAGTACGTACCCGTTCGGCACTTACTCGGTGACGTCTGGCACTTCGTTTACCTCACCGATGGTTGCCGGCACCGTTGCTCTGCTCATTAATCATCAGCCGCAAATGAACCAATCCACGGCTGCAACTGCTATCTCGAATGCAAACTGGATTGGTCCAAACATGGGCTACGGTGAGCTCGACGTCTACAGCGCGCTCGCCTGGCTTTTCCAGCAATAGCCCGAGCAGCGAGAAACAACGATTCCGGAGTGCGCGATGTTGGCCAGCGAATCGACAATGGGTGTGGCCGGGACAACGGCAGGGCTTGCTATCGGGAGCTCTTCCTTTGTCCCGAACCTCGTAGGGCGCGCTCCACAGAATTCTCAGTGCGGGCCATTGCGTATCAAGCAAGTCGAAGAAAAACTTTTGGCCCTTCGCACCTCAGTGGTCTGTTCGTTCAATCAGCTGCTCGACCTGAAAGACCTCAACACCGGCGTGCACAGCACCCGTCTGGCCGAATGGGCGCTCCATGTCGCAGGGCAGCTTGGGCTGGGCGAAAGCAAGTTGGCGGATATTGAAGTCGCCGCGCTTCTGCACGACATAGGAAAAATCGGAATCCCGGATGCAATTCTCAATAAGCCGTCTCGGCTGACGGCCGAAGAATACGAGTTGATGAAAAAACATCCCGAGTACGGTTGGGTGGTCTTGCGGCGGATTCCCGGCCTGGAGAGAGCCAGCCTGCTGATCCTTCACCATCACGAGAGTTTCGACGGCAAAGGATACCCCGGCGGCCTGAAGGGCGAGGAAATTCCGGTTGGGTCACGAATTGTTTCGGTGATCGATTCGTTCGACGCGATGGTCTCTACACGACCGTATCGAAACGGCTTGCCGTTCGAAGAGGCGGAGCGGCGTCTGCTGGAAGCAAGCGGCAGCCAGTTCGATCCGGCTATTGTCCAGCACTTCCTACCGCTCGCTCGCAAGGAAATGTCTGCGGTCTTCGCCGCTGCGGGCACCTCGGTCACAACCGCTCTCTAGTCTTCGCCGTAAAATCCGCCAGTTTTAGGGCCCTCATCGATTCGCGTCGTCAATGTGTCCAGATTCAAGCGCAAGACTTCCATTGCGAGAGTTTCGAGTGGGCGGGCCGACTAATGATTCATGAAGAAGACCATTGGCTGGGTGTCGGAGGGCACAGCAGAAATAGCTCGAACTGCCGTAGGCGATACGATGTAAAAGACGAACTGTGAGGGCAACTGCGAGGGAGAGCCGAAGCTGACAAAGCCGCTACCGCTCGAAGCAACCGTGTAGCTTCCCTGGGTGGCCGAATTTGTAGTGACAGTGTCCGCGCCTGTTACTTCGCCAATCTTGCCGGAGATGCTGGATACGCCATTCGAGAGAATAGAACCAACGAACGCATTCGTCTGACTGCCGCCGGTCACAGGGGAACCTGCAAAAGGCGGGCCGAAGCTGAAGTAACTGTCGAAGGATGCGGCCGTGAAGGGACCCGCGGCCTGCGCTTCGGCGAGACCAGAGGACGCCGCGGAATCTTGCCCAATCGCGAAACCGTAATTGGGAGAGATGAGATAGAGCACGCTCAGTTGACTCCCGAGACCGCTCATGGAGACGCGGCCGTTTGACCCCACCGCGTAAGTGCCGCTCGCGCTTGTGGCCGTGATCGAGCCGCCATTATTTCCGTTGATGGCCGCGTTTATCGTGCTGGTCCCGTTTCCGGAGAGCTGCGCCAGCAGAACGCTGGAGTTTCCCGAAGTATTCTGGCCGGTTGTGGTCACGATGCTCGAACCCATCATGGAAGTGGCATCGAAGGACGGCTGGGTTTGCAGGATGGCCTCGCCTGTGGTCATAGGATGCGACGAGTTCAACGAATCGAATCCCATGAACAGGACATCGGAAGGACTGACCATGTAGAAAATGAAGCTAAGCGTTCCTTGGCCAGGAATGGAAATCGATGCATTTCCCCGGCCGTTTTGCGCAACCAGAAACGTCCCCGAAACACCGGTGATGTTGGTGCCGACCGTGCCGGCGTCATTGGTGTCGGCGTCGCCGTTTGCGAAAAGGCCTACGCCGTCAGCTTGAAAAACGCCGGCGTACGTGGCCCGTTTGCCGTTCGAGTCAATCCCTGCCAGCTGGAAAGCGTAGCCTCCGCCGAAATTTGCAGCAACAAAATTGGGTATGGTCGGCTGCTTTCGTAGAATCCCTGTCCCGCGCGTCTCATTCGACGATGAATCTGCTTCGATGAATTGCCCGTTCCCATCCCCGTCGAGCGTCAATATGTAAGTATATTGGATAGCGTTCACCGTTACGTTGAGAGTGCCGCGCCCATCGGGCCCCATCGTGTAGGTCCCTGTCAGCGCGTTTCCCAGTGTGGGTCCTGGCCCGTTATTGTAAATGGAGCCGATCGGGTTGATATTGTTGCTGTCTATAGTGCCGTTAACGTTGCCGGCACCGTCCGCCACCAGTCCGCCACCAAGAACCACGGGACCACTCGGATCGTATCCACTGAAGATGAAAACATAGTTACCGTTGAGCAAGGCATTGTTGTTCACCGCCGCGATCGTGGAAATCGTCAGCGTTGCTGAAGCAGATGCAGGAGGACTCTCCGAATCGGTCACTTGAATGGTGAACGTGTTGGTCGCGATAGCTGTCGCCGTTCCGGAGATGGCCCCAGTCGTAGCGTCGAGGGACATTCCGGAAGGCAGTATTCCGTTCGTGATCGTCCAGTTATACGGGCCGACCCCGCCACTCTCGAGAATCGTTTGGCTGTACAGGCTTGCCGATTCGGCTTCCGGCAGTGACGTAGTGACGATCACAAGGGCGTTCGGCGGCCCAACCGTGAGGCTTAGCGCTTGCGTTGCGGTTTGAGGTTGGTTACTGGGAGGCAGGAGCGAGGAGTCCGTAACCTCCACGGTAAGAGGATACGTACCCTGGGTCGTTGGAGTGCCCGAGATCTGTCCGGTTGCCGGAGCCAAACTCAAGCCGGGCGGCAAAGCGCCCGCGGTAATGCTCCAAGTGAGAGGCGGCACTCCTCCCGAAGCTGCGAGCGCGAGACTGTAAGGGGTGCCTTGGGCGGCGTTCTGGAGTGAGATAGTAGCAACAGACAGAGGCGGTGCGGGTGCAACATCGAGTGTATAGGAATTCGTGGCAGTGAGCGGCGGGCTGCCCTGATCCGTGACCGTCACGCTGAAGGTAAACGCTCCGCCATCGGAGGTTGTGCGGCCGGTGATGAAACCGTTGGTGTTGAGGTTCAAGCCGGGAGGCAGGCTGCCGGACGAAACAGTGAACACCAGCGGAGCCACGCCACCGTTGGCGATCACCTGTTCGCTGTAGTCGGCGCCATTCAGTACGCCCGGCAAGGCCGTTGTGGAGATTACGGGAGCCGGACTAACAACAATATTCAGCGTCGCATAGGAACTGTTCTCGGCTACGGAAGTGGCTGTCAGCGTGACAGTGAGCAGGTTGCCGACCGACTTGGGAGCCTGATAGGTTGCGGCGAACGGCGTACTGCTCGAAAAGGTGCCGCACGCTGCGCCCTTGCAGTGCGCGCCGGTCAAGCTCCACGTCACGCCGGAATTCGAAGTATCGCCCGGGACGAACGCGGTGAAGGAAACCGACTGGTTCTGATCGACGGCTTGATTTGAGCTGGGAGTAAGCTCAACAGCGAGGCCAGTCACGCCCCCGCAGCCAGTAAGCAGGACGGCTAGCAGCAGGGCCGAGCCGAATCCGGCCAATGCTACATCCAGTTTCCATTTCAGCGGATTATGGCAACACTTCATCGTATCAGCAGTCCATCTCCTCAGTGGAAGTCACAACCCACCGGGTAGGGCCATTTCCGGCGTGGGACAGACTTGTGAGCCCCTGGGCCACAAAGCAAACAAGTTGAATAACAAAAGCGGTCCGCAGTGTCAACGCGCATGTTGACCTTGAAACGAGTATTCGGTTTTTCGCCGCACGGCGCCTCCCCCGGGGCGCCCCACGCTGTCTGTCACAGGGTTCTGGATGCGTCGGCTTGGGATGATGTTGCCCGCAGGAATTCCTCTCGAAGGAGCGATTAGTCGTTCGCGGCCGGCACCTCACCCTCCCATCGCGCCACGACCACGGTCGCGAGGCAGTTGCCCACAACGTTGACCACGGTGCGGACCATATCCATCAGGGCGTCGACGCCAAACAAGAGATAAAACGGCTCCATCGGCAGATGCATGGAAACGGCTGCGGCAAGAACAATTACCAGCCCAGCCCTGGCGACTCCGGCGGTGCCTTTGCTGCTCAGCAGCAAAGTCATGAGCAGCACGAATTGTTGCCCGAATCCCAAGTGGATGCCCGCCGCCTGAGCCATGAAAATCACCGCCAGCGATTCATAGAGACTGGAGCCCGCGAGATTGAAGCTGTATCCCGTGGGCATCACAAACGCGACAATTCCCCGAGGCACGCCGAACTTCTCCAGTTGCTCCATGGCGCTCGGCAGGGCGGCTTCGGAGCTGCTGGTTCCGAACGCGATCGTCGTCGGCTCGGCAATCGCGCGAAGAAACTTACCGAGCGGAATGCGCGCCATCAAGGCGATGGGCAAGAGCACAAGGAGGGCAAAGGCGATCAGCGCAACGTACAGTGTCGCCAAGAGTTTGAGCAAGGGAAACATGACGCTGAGTCCCAGATGGCCCGTCGTATAGGCGATCGCGCCAAACACGCCGAGCGGCGCCGTATACATCACGAGGTTCGTGAACTTGAACATCACCTCGGAAAGGCTTTCCGCGAAGGCAACCATCGGGCGGCGCTTCGGCTCCTTCACCAATGCAAGTCCTATCGCGAACAGAATGCTGAAAACAACCACTTGCAGCACTTGTCCGTCGGCCACGGACTTGGCGATGTTCTCGGGAAAAATGTTCAGGATGAGCTGGCTGGTTGGCTGCGTCGAAGAAGGCAATGCTTGTTGATTTGTCTCGGCGGGCAGATGCACGCCGACACCCGCGCGGCTCACGTTGATCGCGATCAGGCCGATGATCAACGCGATTGTGGAGACAACTTCAAAATAGATGAGCGCCTTTACGGCCATGCGGCCCACTTTTTTCAGTTCCGAATGGCCCGCGATGCCCACGACCAAAGTGCCAAACAGCAGAGGCGCAATGATGACCTTGATGAGCCTTAGGAAAATCGAACCGAAAATCTGGCATTTCACGGCGGTGCTGGGCGCGTCGTAGCCAAGCTCAGCTCCAGCCAGCAGGCCCGTCAAAATCCACAGAGTCAGCGACCGGCGCACTGTGGCATAAATGGCGAGTAGGAGAATCGCCAGCCAGCGAATCGCCCCAAGCGATGCTGCGGATAGGTGGGCAATGCCTGAGTGGCTTGCCAGCGCTAGGGCTCCCGCTGCCGCGCAAGCCAGCAAAAATGCCAAGAGCAACCGATTCTTCATCGTTGAGCCATGCATCGAGTGCTGGCGGCGAACGTTAATGCTTCTCCGGCCGCCAGTCAACGCCTGACGCAACAATACCTTCTCGAAGAAGCGAGGCAACCTTATTTCAAGAAACTGATTCTTTGCGATGTACTACCGGCGACACTCGTTTTGAAAGCATTGCATTTTTAATGACACTCTTGGCGTCGAGCCGTGAATTTAGTATAAAAGGCGGCTTGGATCTTAGTGCGCGACGCACCGAAGCGAATGGCGTCCTCGACGTAAATGGCTGGAGGGAACGGATTGATCGAAGTTCAGGGCCTCACGAAGGCATACGGCGAAAAAACCGCAGTTAATAACATCTCTTTTTCGGTCAACAAGGGCGAAATTCTCGGGTTTCTTGGCCCGAACGGCGCGGGCAAGACGACCACCATGCGCGTGCTGACCGGATACTTGCCGGCGACGCAGGGTACCGCAAAGATCGCTGGCTTCGACGTATTCGATGATTCGATGGAGGTGCGCCGCCGCATCGGTTACCTGCCGGAGAATCCGCCGCTGTACCTCGACATGACCGTGGCCAATTATCTCGACTTTGTGGCGCGCATTAAAAACGTGCCCGCGGAAAAGAGAGCTCAACGAGTGGAGGCCGCGACGGAGATGGCCAAGATCGCCGACAAGCGCGGCGAATTGATCAAGAGGCTCTCTCGCGGGTACCGGCAGCGCGTCGGCTTGGCGCAGGCGATTGTTCATGATCCCGACGTCATCATCCTCGATGAGCCCACCGTCGGGCTCGATCCAAAACAAATCATCGAAGTGCGCCACTTGATCAAGAGCCTCGCCGGGAGTCATACGATTATTTTGTCCACCCACATTCTGCCCGAAGTGAGCATGACCTGCGACCGCGTCATCATCATCAACAACGGCAAGATCGTTGCCGTAGACACTCCGGAGAACCTGACGCTCCAGCTCAAGGGCGGGGAACGCATCCGCGTGGAGGCGCAAGCCCCGGAACAGGCGCTGCGCGACACGCTGCAGAAAATTCCGGGCGCGCAGAAAGTACAGGTCGACTCGGTCGGTTCCGGCGGGCGAATGACCGCGGTGGTGGAAGCGCGGCAGGGCCAGGACCTGCGCAGCCAGATCGCGGCGAAGATCGTCGGCCAGGGCTGGCCTCTCTTTGAACTTCGCGGCGAAAATCTCAGCCTGGAAGAGATTTTCTTGCAACTTACCACCGAAGATCCGGCGCAGAAGAAAGCGGAGGAGACGAAGTAATTATGCGCGGCCTTTATGCCATTTATCGCAAGGAGATGAGCCATTATTTTGTTTCGCCCGTCGCCTACATCGTCCTCTGCATCTTCCTGATATTGAGCGGCGTGTTTTTCAATTACATCCTGCGTCAGGTCATCCAGTATGCCTTCGACGCGGGAATGGAAAACATGCAGATGGGCGGCGCCGGCTTCAGCGTCGACGTCCCGAGCATGGTTTTGCGGGGATTCCTCAGCATCCTTGGGACAATCGTGTTGTTCCTGACGCCGTTTCTGGCGATGGGCGTTTTTTCCGAGGAGCGCCGGCGCGGCACCATGGAGCTGCTGATGACCTCGCCGATCACGGACGCCGATATCGTGCTGGGGAAGTTCCTGGCGTCCCTCAGCTTGTTTGCCATCATGCTGCTGCCGACTGTTTTCTATGTGTTTTACATGTTCGGGCACAGCGATCCAGTGCCGCCCTGGCGGATGATTGCCGGAGGATACCTTGGCATTCTGCTGTTGGGTGGGATGCTCTTGGCGTTAGGGTCTTTTCTTTCTTCGCTCACCGAAAACCAAATCATTTCCGGAGTCTTGATTTTTGGCCTTTCGCTGCTCTTGTGGCTGCTCGACATTTTTACCGAAGGAGGAAACAACGCGCTCGCTCAGTCCCTGCAATATGCAGCGGTTCTGCAGCACTACGATCCCTTCGTCCGGGGCATTATCGACACGACCGGGTTGGTGTTCTTCGGGTCGTGGATATTCTTCGGAATTTTCCTGACGATGCGCTCGGTGGAATCGATGCGCTGGAGGCGCGCATGAAACGATCGATGAATGAGGAGAATCTTCAGGCCAGATGAAATTCGAACGCAAGGAAATCGTGCCGCTGGCGGGCGCCATTGGTTTGGCGCTTCTCATTGTGGGTTACGTTCGTTACCAGGTCACCGGCGAGCTTCAGATCCCGACAAAGGTTGTGCTCATCGCGGGCGGCGTGCTGTTTCTCGCCTGGATCGTTCTCGGCTTCGGCAGCATCGTCGGATTCTTCTCAAAACGCTCCTCAAAACTGGGGACAAACACGACTGTTCTGGTCATCGCCGTGCTCGCCATACTTGGTTTCCTGAATTATCTGGGCTATCGCCATCACAAGACTTTCGATTTGACCAGCGAAAAGCTGTACACCCTTTCTGATCAGACCCAGAAGATCATCGAACCAATCCGCGCCGACGTGCAGGTATACATGTTTGCGAAGGCCGCCGGCCCCGAGCAGGAAGAAATACAGGCGATGAAGGACAAGATGGCGGAGTACGAAAACGAGAACCACCACATCCATTTCACCGTGGTCGATCCGCAGGAGCGTCCCGATCTCGCCAAGCAATATGACATCACCCGCATGGGCCAAGTGGTGGTGGCCAACGGGACCGCTGTGGAACATTTGGAAGATACCACCGAGCAGGACATTACCTCCGCGATCTTGAAGGCGACTTCCAGCACGGTGAAGACTGTGTGCTTCATCGAAGGCCATGGCGAGGAATCCATTAGCGCCCAAGACGGAAAAGGCTTTAGCGCCGTTGCTGCGGAACTTCAGAAGGAGAATTATCAAGTCAAGTCGGTGAATTTGGTCCAGGCTGGGAGTGTCCCATCGGATTGCAGTGTGTTGGTTGATCCGGGTCCGGCCAAGGCGTTCTTCCCTCAAGAAACTCAGATGGTCGAAAAGTACTTGGATAGCGGCGGGAAGGCCATGTTCCTTCTCGATCCGGGAACCGATCTGCAACTGAGCGCGGTCATGGATCCGTGGAACATCAAAGTCGGCGACGATTACGTGATTGATGTCAGCGGAGTGGGGCGCTTGCTGGGGGCAGGCCCGGCGATTCCGCTGGTGATCGACTATGGCGATAATCCCATTGTGAGCAACTTTAAGGGCTCGATGACTTTCTTCCCCTTGGCACGCACCGTTGCGGTTGCGAATACTTCGAAAACAGAACCTCAGGCCACCGAACTGCTCAAGACTTCCGCCGCCAGCTTCACCGTGGCCAGCTTGGGAAACGGCACCGTGAAATACGATCCGAAGAAGGATCAGCGCGGACCGCTTTCGCTCGGCGTTGCTGCGGAAAATAAGTCTGGCAAAGCCGATTCGCGGCTCGTGGTGATCGGCAATTCCGAATTCGCATCGAACCAGTGGGAAGGTCAGCAGCGCAATGGAGACTTGTTCTTCAACGGCGTCAATTGGCTTACCGAAGAGTCGAACTTGATTTCGATCCGGCCAAAGCAGGTGTCCAATCGCCGCGTGACCTTGACCGAAGCGCAGCAGCGAGGTCTGCAGTGGGCCAGCACCGTGTTCGTGCCGCTGTTGGTGATTATTGCCGGAATTATCGTCTGGCTGAAGCGTCGCTAGTCGGGCCATGAAGAAGAGCACATTGATTGTATTGGCTGTTGCCATCGCGCTGGGCGCCTTCGTTTATTTCTACGATAGCAAACACAATCCAAAGCCGGCTTCAACTGAGGAGCCTTCGAAAGCCGCGTTTTCCGTAAAGCCCGCGGAAATTTCCAACCTGACCATTCACCAAGCCGGCGGGATCGTATCGCTCTCCAAAAAGGGCTCTCAGTGGGATCTGACGCAGCCGGTCGAGACGCTCGCAGACCAATCCGCCATCAGCGGCCTCGTAAGCGATTTGACGAGCTTAAAAATCCAGCGCTCCTTTGCGCCGACGGACAATCTCTCCAAGTACGGCCTGGCCGACCCCAAGGTCAAGCTCGAGTTTCAAGAGACCAACGGCTCCTCGCACAACATTCAGTTCGGAGACGCCGATTTTTCGAACACCGCTGTCTATGCGCTCATTGACGGCTCGAAAGAAATCGATATGTTGCCCACTTCGCTTTTGGATGACTCAGAAAAGCCGGTGTCACAGTTGCGCGACCGCTCGCTGATTGACCTGAACGGCTCTCAAGTCGCCGCGCTGACTCTTAAAGACGCGAGCGGCGATCTAACCCTGACCAAAGGGCCGGCAGGATGGGAAATAACTAGTCCACGCAAGACCCTTGCCGATTCCGGCGCCGTCGACTCCCTGGTCAGCTCACTTTCGAACAACAAGTTCACAGATGTGGTCAGCGAAACGCCCGTGGATCTCGCCAAGTATGGATTGCAGCATCCTGCGGTGGCGCTCGACCTCACCACACAGGACGGCAAACAGCTCCACTTGCTCTTGAGCAAGAAAGACACGAACTACTACGGTCGTGACCCAGCCCGGCCGATGATTTTTCGCCTGGATGCGCCAGCTTATCAGGCGTTCGACAAAAAGTTCTTCGACTTGCGCGATAAGAGTATCCTTCAGTTTGACCCCTCCGCGGTTGCCACCGTCACCCTTCAGAATGCCAACGGTACCGTCGAATGCTCGCAAGGAAAGGATGATCAGTGGTCGGTCGTAGAACCCTTCGCCGACAAGGGAAAGCAGGTCCAGAGTTGGAAAATACTGGATCCGCTCCAGAACATTCGCGCCACGCAGATCTACGACGCGCCTTCGGCCGCCATCCTCGCCCATCTGAAAAAGCCGGCCATCCAGGTTACGCTGACGGACAAGTCGAACAAGACCACCACGGTTCAAATCTCCGCCGCCTCCGGCAACTCGGTATACATTCGCACGAGCGCTGGCCCCGAGGTCTATGAAGCGGCAACACAGATCCTCACAGACCTCGGCTTCAAGGTGTCCGATTTGCTTATCTAAATTGAAAGGGTTGACCGTCGATACCGCTTACGCGGCCTGAGTGGCGTGTAGCTCATCGCCCGGAACAGAATCCTTCTGCCACGCTGCGAGCAGAAGGATTTTTCCAGTAATCGGTGAAATGTGGATGTAGTAGACGTCCGAGCCGCTTTCCACTTCAAAGAAATCGGACCGCTTCGGGTCGGCCTCTACGCGTGCTCCGCCGGCCAGCAACCGGCGCAGGGTCTCGACGCGCTCAAACGAGTGGTGTCTCGGATCCTCGATGTAGACTTCGTGATCTAGCTTCATTACCATGGCTGGTCTCCGTTTTACTTCTCACTTTCTAATACGCTGGAAGGCCCCTAAAAGTTCCAGTTGGCTTGTCAGAATTATTAGACGTAACTGCCTCGAAAAGGTCTCGTTGAACTGGCAGAAGAGTGCCCTCCGGTGGAATGGGCTCAACGAGGGGTGTGAACCGGGTGGTGATCAATTTGTGACTTGCGTAGCAGCCCCGAAGTTGCGATACTCCCGCGACACAAGGAAGCTCAGTGAAGAAAAAGTCCAAGACAAAGTCCCGAAAGAGTACCTCACGATTCCGGAGCGACCGGCGTCGAAAGCACCGTCATTGGCAGGTTACCGTCTATTACCATGACGGCGAAAAGTTCGCGCGCGTTTATATTGATCGGGAGCGCGCAACCAGCTTCGCGGACAGACAGAAGAAGTCTCCTGTCGTGAAGGCCACTCGAATCATCGAGGTGAATTAGCCGCCATCCACACGGGGTGCGAGGCCTCGCGCTCGCGTAGATCGGTGCCCGGCGAACGCGTGCGTCCGTGCCTCTTGTCCCGCCGCGATTCGCGTGTTAGCTTTCTATTGTGGAGTAAGTAGAATGGCGTTTCGCGGCCGTAGTATAGGGGTAGTACGACAGCTTGCCAAGCTGTAGGCGGGGGTTCGAGTCCCCTCGGCCGCTCCATTTACCCCTCGGGTTTCTCCTTGCTCAGCCTTTGCGGTGCTCTGTCCGCCATGCTAGAGTCTCACCTGCTCAGACCTCCATGCTGGCTTATCTCTGCGGACCCATCGAATTCGCGAACGGTGGCGGCAAGATGTGGCGCCAGAAACTCACCCCATTCTTGCGCGATCAGTTGGGGCACCGTGTCTACGATCCGGCGGAGGACGAAAAGAAGAACCTGACCGACGAAGAAGTCGCGCATTTTCGGGAATGGAAAACCACCGATACCGAGCGCTTTCGCCGCGTCGTCCGAAAAATCATACAATTCGATCTGGACTTGATCGAGAACAAGGCGGATTACGTGGTGTGCTTTTGGAGCGATGCGAATGTGCAAAGCGGCGGAACCTCGGCGGAATTGACGCTGGCCTATCGCAAAGGCATCCCTGTGTATATGGTCACGGAGCTTTCGATCGCGCAAGTCAGTGGGTGGATGCTCGCTTGCGCCGATCAGGTCTTTTCCTCCGTCGACGAACTGAAGAGTTTCTTAAGCAGCCGTTTCGGGCGTGAAAAACAGACCCAGCTTTGGAAAGAGAATCATCTTCGCCTCAGGTGACCATCCATCGTCGACCAGGCCATGCCGAAGACAATCGTCGCCGTGGGCAGCACCCGGCGCCCCAAATTGAATGCTGTCTGGGAGGCACTCACCATTTTAGGCCCGACGCTTGATCCCAATGCTCCTTTCGAAGTGGTGGGGCAGGAAGCCTCCAGCGGCGTCGCGCATACTCCGCTGTCGCGAGCGGAGATCATGTCTGGTGCCAAGCATCGGGCGCAGGCGCTCGCAACCCGCGCGCGAGACGAGAATTTTCCGTGGCGTTTCTTTGTGGGGCTCGAAGGCGGCCTCGAAATTGTTTCCATTGACGAGCAACGGCTCGTATTTCTCGAAAATTGGGCCTATGTGACGGATGGAGGCGGATACGGCGCATACGGCCAGTCGGGCAGTGTTCTGCTCCCCGATGCGCTAGCGAGGAAGGTGGTGGATGAAGGGACGGAACTTGGCATCGCCATCGACACGTTCGCCGGCGGCCACGGCATTCGTGACGCCCAAGGCGCTTGGGGAGTGCTGACGCGAAACTTAATCACGCGCCAGGACGCCTTCCGCGTCGCCGTGATCAACGCCTTTGCCCCGTTTTTTAATGCTGCGCTCTATCGCGAAACCTCCAACCCATTGCGTGTCTAGCGCTTCATATTCACAGGGGCCCATCGTCGTCGCAGCAAGACGCTTTTTGATAGCTGTGTTAACTTAGTGAGATAGGCAAGCGGCAAAGAGGGCCAGCATGGACATCGTCAAAGGCAACATGGGTTGGATCGAAGTGATCGTTGGTCCCATGTTTTCTGGCAAGAGCGAGGAATTGATCCGCCGGTTGCGTCGCGCCGAGATCGCCCGGCAGCGCGTGCAGATCTTCAAGCCGGCCATTGACCGGCGTTACTCTTCGAATGGCATCGTCTCGCACTCCGGTCTGGAAATCGCTTCCGAACTGGTCGCCGACGGCGCTGAGATTCTCGAAAAAGTGCAGGCGCGCACCGAAGTCGTCGGCGTTGACGAAGCACAATTCCTCGGAGAAAGCCTCCTCGACAGCTGCACGCGCCTGGCCGACTTGGGCAAGCGCGTCATCGTAGCGGGCCTCGACACGGACTTCATGGGCCGGCCCTTTGAACCAATGCCGCGCCTGCTCGTTGTTTCGGAAGAGATCACCAAGCTGCTGGCGATATGCGCCCGCTGCGGCAATCCTGCGGTTCATACTCAGCGCCTCGTCGCGTCCGAGGAGTTGATTGTCGTCGGGGCGGGTGGAATGTATGAAGCCCGTTGCCGCCGGTGTTTTGAATCCCAGCTAGCCGCGGAAAAAATCGAGGAGGAGAAAAAGCTGCAGGCAAACTCGAAAGCGGCGTCGGGCTAAAAGCCGAACGCCCCTTCGCTTACACCGGGCGAGCCTTTCTTCAGGCTCGGTTGAGTTCTTCAACAGCGTCCGTCAAAATGCTATGATTTAAGCAAGGTCTGGGAGAACCGTTCTGCGATGCCACTCGCAGGAAACTCTATCGTGAAGCTCACATGTTCCGCTTAACCACTCTCGTCGCCGCGTTGATGCTCATGGCATGCCTGGACTTTCCGCGCGTTTATCCGCTTCGGTCGGAACCGCTAACTCCGTTGGACGCGACCATTCTGGCCACCTCTTCGCCGCCGGATCTTTTTCTGACCGTGGGCCAAAGTTCCAGCGCGAAATCCAAAGACAAGGCTCGAACCGAATCAGAATTGGCGATTATTCGCTATGTTGACGAGGAATACGCGCATGTCGTTCAGCCTCTCCCCTTGGACAAAAATGGGTTTCGTTACACTGTGGGGCGGCCCATCGATCCCAAACAGCTTCACATGGCCCTAATGCGCGGCTCGGCCGCAAACCCCGGTGACCAGGTACAGATCACCAATATCGAATTTCGCGAAAAAGAAATCATCGTCAGCATTAACGGGGGAACCAAGAAGCACTTGAATTTGGCGCAGCACCTCCAGATCGGCGTGACCGGAGTGCCTGTTTCGACCGTGACCCCTGTCGGCGCACCGCCGCCATCAACTCGAGTCGGAGCCGAATTGGTGCTCGCGTTCGGCAAGCGAGTGCCCATCTTGACCCCCGATGACCTGAAACACGACTTGTCTCCATTTCTCGATTTCGGCGGTGAACACTCGGCCGCGATCAACTGGGTCGACACGCTCCCGCCCGAATTTCGGGAGGCCATCAAGGATCGCACCGCAATTGTCGGCATGAATCATGATATGGTGCTCGCGGCCTTGGGGCGTCCCGACCAAAAAGTTCGGGAATATGACGACGGCGGCCATGAAACCGAGGATTGGATTTATGGGCGTCCGCCGGAGAAGACTGTTCTCGTCACCTTTCTCGGAGACAAAGTCATTCGCGTTAAGTCGTACGACTAACCGCGTTGACTTTTTTTCTCTTGCACCCTAGCATCGCGTTCATCATGCCCCGGTCGCTTCGCGGCCGTTAATCCCCGGCTCAGGTTCGGAGGGCGTATGCCAGTGAAGATCGCCATCAATGGCTTCGGCCGCATCGGGCGGAACATATTTCGCGCCGCCTTGGGCGATCCCGCGGTTGACATCGTAGCGGTCAACGACATCACTGACGCGAAAACGCTCGCGCATCTGCTCAAGTACGATTCCATCCTCGGAAATTTGAGCAACAAGATTACATCCACGGAAGATTCCATTCAGGTCGATGGCCGAGCCGTCCGCGTTTTCAGGGTGAAAGAGCTCGACAAAGTAGACTGGCCTTCCACCGGCGCCGAAATTGTTGTCGAGTCTGCTGGCGTTTTTAACAAGGGGCCAGAAGCGCGAAAACACATTCGCGGCTCCGTCAAGAAGGTGGTGATAACGGCGCCCGCCACCGATCCCGATTTCACCGTCGTGTTGGGCGTGAATTCGCAGCTATACGATCCCGCCAAGCATTACGTCATTTCCAATGCCTCCTGCACCACCAATTGTTTGGCGCCCGTTGCCAAAGTTCTCCTGGAGACGTTTGGAATCACCACCGGATTCATGACCACAATCCACTCCTACACGAACGACCAGCGCCTGCTCGACCTGCCGCACAAGGATTTGCGCCGTGCCCGCGCCGCAGCGCTTTCCATGATTCCCACGTCCACGGGAGCCGCCAAGTCTATCCACTTGATCATTCCTGAGCTGAAAGGCAAGCTCGATGGTTATGCCTTGCGTGTCCCCACTCCCGATGTGAGCATCGTGGATTTGACGGTGAACACGGAAAAGCCGGCCACCGTGGACGCCGTCAACGCCGCATTTCGCGCCGCCGCCGAAGGATCCTTGCGAGGCCTGCTGGAATACACCGAAGAGGAGTTGGTCTCCGTGGATTTTCGCGGCAATCCACATTCGGCAATTGTGGATTCGGGCTACACACGGGTGCTAGGCTCGAATTGCGTCAAGGTACTGGCCTGGTACGACAACGAATGGGGCTACTCATCGCGCTGTGTGGATTTGGTCAAGATGATCGCCAAGCGGCTTTGAGATGCTCCTTCGCCGCGGCGGTTCACGCCCCGGTCTCTAATTGGCATGGACAAACTATCCATTCGGGATTTGAACCTGACCGGCAAGCGCGTGTTTATTCGCGCTGATTTCAATGTCCCTCTT
This sequence comes from Candidatus Acidiferrales bacterium, assembly GCA_030037775.1. Lineage (GTDB taxonomy): Bacteria > Acidobacteriota > Terriglobia > Acidiferrales > UBA7541 > DAHUXN01. The sequence continues at coordinate 15,433 of JASHQB010000265.1, read as the reverse complement.
GAGAACAATAAAGTCGCTGACGACACGCGCATCCGCGCCACTCTGCCCACCCTCAGGCTGGCCATCGAGCGTCGCGGCCGCTTGGTCGTCGCTTCCCATCTGGGGCGCCCAAAAGGCAAACCGGATCCGAAGTACAGCCTGGCGCCCGTGGCCGCTCGGCTGAAAGAACTGCTCGGTCGGCCGGTCGTCTTCTCCTCTGACTGCGTCGGCCAGGAAGCGCTCTCCAGGAGCCAGGCGCTGAAGAATGGCGACCTTCTCCTGCTTGAAAATTTGCGCTTCCATCCCGAGGAAGAAAAAAACGACGAGCAGTTTTCGCGCCAGCTCGCCTCGCTGTGCGACAATGTTTTCGTAAACGATGCCTTTGGCGCGGCGCATCGTGCGCACGCCTCTGTCGTTGGCATCACGAAGTTTGTTGCCCAGGCCGCTGCGGGCTTGCTCATGGAGCAGGAGCTTTCCTATCTCGGCAAAGCGCTGACCGTTCCGGAGCGGCCTTTCTTGGCGATTTTGGGCGGCGCCAAAGTATCCGACAAGATTGGAGTGATCGAGAACTTGATGAAGATTGCCAATGCCATGCTGATCGGCGGCGCCATGGCTTACACTTTTTTTCGCGCCAAGAAATTCACCACCGGCAAATCGCTGGTGGAAGAGGACAAGATCGACCTGGCGTTGACGCTGCTCGGCGAGGCGCGCGAGCGGCGCTTTCGCATTGTTCTGCCGGTGGATCATGTCCTGGCGCGCAGCCCCGATGACACTGCGACGCAAATCGCCGGCGTCGAGGCTACTCCTGCCGATTGGATGGGCTTGGATATCGGGCCGAAGACGATTGCCTCGTTTCGCAGTGAAATTGCCGCGGCAAAAACCATCGTCTGGAACGGCCCGTTGGGAATGTTCGAGAAGCCCGCGTTTGCGAGTGGCACCCTCGCCATCGCCCGCGCTGTGGCCGAAGCGACTGCCGCAGGAGCCACTTCCATCGTGGGCGGCGGGGACAGTGTCGCGGCGGTTGAGCAAGTTGGAGTCGCAAAGAAGATTTCGCACATCTCCACGGGAGGCGGGGCGTCGCTGGAGTTTCTGGCCGGCCAAAAGCTTCCTGGCGTCGAGGCCCTGACCTCGCGCGAGGTCTGAATTGCGACGGCCGGTTATCGCGGGCAATTGGAAGATGTATAAAACCCAGGCTGAGACCCGCGAATTTTTCCAGGTATTCAATCCTCTCGTAAGCGCCACAAAGCACTGCGAAATCGTCGTCGGTCCTCCGTTCACCGCGCTCGCCGCGGCGGTCGAATCGGCGCGCGGAACCGCTATCGCCATCGCTGCTCAGAATGCCTTTTGGGAGCCAGAAGGAGCGTTTACGGGCGAAGTTTCCATGCAGATGATCGCCGACGTGGGTTGTCGCGCGGTGATCTTGGGCCATTCCGAGCGGCGGCGTTACTTCGGTGAAACCGACGCCAGCGTCAACCGCAAGCTGAAGGCCGCCCTTGCCGCGAACCTTCAACCCATCGTCTGCGTCGGCGAGACGCTTGAAGAAAGAGAAGCCGGTCGCGCCGAACGCGTGCTGAACACTCAGTTTCTCGGTGCTACGGCTGCGTTGACCACCGCGGAGTTCTCGCGTATTCTGTTTGCTTACGAGCCAGTTTGGGCGATAGGTACGGGCCGCACGGCCACGCCGGAAACGGCCAGCGCATCGCACGCGTGCCTGAGGTGCCTCGCAAAAGAGCATTTCGGCGAAGAGAATGCGTCGTCCTTGCGCATTCTTTATGGTGGGAGCGTCAGACCGGACAATATTCGCAGTTTGATGGCTCAAGAGGAAATCGATGGCGCTCTCGTTGGCGGGGCCAGCCTCGATCCGCAATCTTTTTCCTCGATTGTGAATTTCTAGCGGCTGATGAACGGTTAGCCGCGGTGGAGTGGAAATGCCGAATACAGCGAAGTGGGTGATTGCTCTGATTGTTGCCGTGCTCCTGGTGTGGCTCGGCTGGAATTTCAGTTTCGTGCTTGTGACCTTGCACATCCTCGTTTGTCTCATGCTGATTTTCGTGATTATGTTGCAAAGCGGCTCGGCCGCTGACTTGGCGGGCGCATTCGGAGGCGCCGGCAGCCAGACGGCATTTGGGCCTCGCGGAGCGGCAACGTTTCTGACGAAGGCTACCACCTGGTGCGCCATTGTTTTCATGATGAGTTCTCTGGCGCTGTCTCTGAAGCGTGCCCCCACGACAGCGCAGGGAAGTTCCATTCTGGAACAGACCATGCCATCGGCTCCTTCTAAGCCAGCGGCGCCTCCTGTTCAGACGCCTGCTCCGCAGAGTCCGGTGCCTCACAAATAGGCGCAATTTTTGCTAGAATTGTTTTGCCGTTTTCCTGTGCGGTCGTGGCGGAACTGGCAGACGCATCAGCTTGAGGGGCTGACGGTAGCAATACCGTGGTGGTTCGAATCCACTCGACCGCACCAAAATCCGTCCCTCGTGGCCTCTGAGCTTTTTCTAATTTTTGGACGCGAGGACCCCTCCTTCTTGAATTTCCGCTTGCATCACGCGTAATCTCTCGCCGGCTACGGCAAAATTTCTCTGATTCTTTCTTGAATTCTTTGCTGTGTGCTGTATATGATTGACCGTCTTGGAATGATTCGATCGTCACAACTGAGGATTTGTGGTCACCCGCGTGCGTTCTAGGCCACCGATTCCCGGAGCGGAGGAAATGCTCTCGCGAAAATCCAGCACAGGCTCAGCAGTTCCTGCCATCCTATTTGCCATTGTTCTTTTGATTTTGGTGGCTTCTACTCTCTACCTTCACATTGCTAAGACTTGGTGGTTCCCGGAGGCTATCACTCCCGTGGGCCATCAGATCGATCAGCAATTCTTTGCCACTTTCGTGGTCACCGGAATTGTCTTCGTGCTCGCCCAGATCGCACTGGCGTGGCTGGTCTTTCGCTATCGGGACCAGGGCCGCAAAGCCACATTCGTTCGTGGCCATCACGGTCTCGAAGTCCTTTGGACCACCGCCACGCTGGTGGTTTTCGTCGCTCTGGGAGTGATGGCCGCCCATGCGTGGGGCGAAGTTCATTTCGGGGGTCCTTCCCCTGACGCTCTGCAGATTGAAGTCACTGGCCTGCAATTCCAATGGGAGTTTCGCTACGCAGGTCCGGACGGCAAGTTCGGTCGCATAAACGTCAAAGACATCGACGCCTCCGTCGGCAACCCTCTGGGCCTCGATGCAAGTGATCCGGCCGGCAAAGACGATATCGTCGTTCCGGACTTGTATCTACCCGTCGATCGTCCCATCGAGCTGATGTTGCGCTCTCAGGACGTCATTCACAGCTTTTTTGTACGCGAGCTGCGCATCAAGCAGGATTGCGTCCCCGGGCTTATCATTCCGATTCATTTTGAGGTCAACAAGACGGGCGATTATGAAGTCACATGCAATCAGCTTTGCGGCTTAGGCCACTATCATATGCACGCGATCATGCACGCGATGTCCGAAGCCGATTTTGAGCAGTGGGAGAAAAAGCAGGAGGCGCAAAACGCTCAATGAGTAACGACTCGCAGTCTCGTTTATTGCCGCGGTGGAGAGAGCGCCGATGAGCGCGCATGCTGGATCCATCCATCATTCCGAAGCTCCCAAGGGCTGGATTCGTCACTACATTTTCAGCCTCGATCATAAAATCATCGGGACGCAATACATCCTCCTCGGATTGTCCGCCGTGACCATCGGGGTCATTCTGTCGCTTATCGTTCGGCTTCATCTCGTCTGGCCAAATCTGCACATCTGGGGTTTCGCCAACGGCATCGTTTCGCCGGAAGATTATCTCCGCGTCATCACCATGCACGGAACTCTGATGGTCTTTTTCGTGCTGACCACCGTGCCGCAAAGCGGCTTCGGAAACTATTTCCTGCCGATTCAAATCGGCGCGCCCGACATGGCCTTTCCCACCATCAACATGCTTTCCTTCTGGACCACTTTCCTGGCCCTGATTGTCCTTCTCGCCTCGGCTTTTGTCCCCGGCGGAGCCACCATCAGCGGCTGGACCTCTTACGCTCCGCTCAGCGCCGTCGGAGAGATCGCTGGGCCGGGATTGGGGTTGGGGCAGACTCTCTGGGTCGTAAGCATCGCCCTGTTCTGCGGCGGTTCGCTCATGTCTGCCATTAATTTCCTGGGAACGACCATCGATCTGCGCACGAAGGGGCTATCGCTGATGCGCATGCCCCTCACCGTATGGGGTTGGTTCATTACCGCGTGTCTTGCTCTGTTGGCCTTCGGTGTGCTGCTCGCGGCCTGCATCCTCCTCTTGCTCGATCGCTTGGCGCAAACGAGTTTCTTTATTCCTGCGGACTTGAGTGTCAGTGGAGTGGTACTGCATCACGCGGGCGGCTCGCCTCTACTCTGGCAGCATCTGTTCTGGTTCTTCGGTCATCCGGAAGTCTACATCGCCATTCTTCCTGCCATGGGCATCATCTCCCATGTTCTCTCGACTTTTTCGCGCAAGCCGGTTTTCGGCTATAAGGCCATGGTTTACTCGCTCACGGCTATCGGCTTCCTCAGCTTCACGGTTTGGGGCCACCATATGTTCATCAGCGGCATGAACCCCTATTCCGCGTTGGCCTTCTCGATTCTGACGTTGGTTATCGGGGTCCCATCGGCCATCAAGACCTTCAACTGGCTCGGCACGCTGTGGGGCGGTAGGATCCACTTCACCGCAGCCATGCTTTTTGCCATTGGTTTCGTTTCTCTCTTTGTTACCGGCGGCCTTTCCGGCATTTTCCTGGCGCAACCGGCGCTGGACCTCTATCTGCATGACACGTCTTACGTCATCGGCCACTTTCACCTGATTATGGGCGTAGCCGCCATCTTTGCCATGTTCGCGGCAAGCTACTACTGGTTCCCCAAGATGTTCGGCCACATGATGAACGAAACGCTTGGCAAAATTCATTTCTGGTTCACCTTCATCGGCGTCTACTGCATCTTTATGCCCATGCACTATTTGGGGTATGTGGGTGAAGCGCGGCGTTATGCCAGCACCGAGTCGGTGAACTACATGATTGCGCTCCATCCCGTGAATATGTTCATCAGTTTCTCCGCGTTCGTCACGATGAGCGCGCAATTGCTTTTCTACTTCAATTTCTTCTGGAGCATCAAGCATGGCAAGCCCGCCGAGCGCAATCCCTGGCATGGCACCACGCTCGAGTGGTCCGTCAGCACCCCGGTGCCGCATGATAATTTTGCCGGCGATTATCCCACGGTCTACCGCGGCCCCTACGAGTACAGCGTTCCGGGCGCCGCTGACGATTTCATCCCCCAGCATCTGGCCCCGGAACAGGTGGCCAAGGCCGGATAGCCTGAACTCCCATGCCGCACCTGACAGCCACAGACGAACTCGAAATCATAGGATCCAGCGGCGGCGCAAAACCGCCTGCGGGCTCCGGTAGGGATGGAGACGGCGGGCGCCGCGGCGGCTCTTCCGGAATCCCCCAGCGCGTTTACGTCACCGGCATCACCATCGCCATGGGCGGCATTTTGATGTTCTTCATGGCCTTGGTCAGCGCGTTCATCGTCAGGAAGGGCTTGGGCGGCGATTGGCTCCCATTCGGCATGCCGCGGATACTTTGGCTGAACACCGGAATTCTCCTGGCCAGCAGCGGCGCGCTCATTCAGGCGCGTCGCCTTTTCAAGCGCGGCGACAGCGGCGGATTCCGCCATTGGTGGGCGGTAACCACCGTGCTTGGCCTGCTTTTCCTCGTTGGCCAGCTCATCGCTTGGCGTCAAATGGTCGCAGCCGGCTTCTACCTCGCCTCCAACGCGAGCAATAGCTTCTTCTACGTGCTCACCGCAGCGCACGGCCTCCATCTGCTGGGGGGCATCGCTGCTCTGCTATTTGTCGGCTGGGGGCGGCTGCGCAAGCTAACGTTGGCAACGGGCACCGAGATCGTCAGTTATTATTGGCACTTTTTGGACGGGCTGTGGGTTTTTCTCTTCTTACTTTTACTCTTAGGACGGTGACGCTTGGCTGAATCGCACATCGATGCTGTTGCCGGAGCAGCCTGGGACGGTGGCGTAGCTCCTTTTGCCACGAACACCAAGAAACTGGGCATGTGGCTGTTCCTTCTCTCTGACTCGCTCACGTTTTCCACGGCGATTCTCGCCTATGCCTACGTACGCCTGTCCAGTTCGAATTGGCCGCGACCCTTCGAGTTTTCGCCCGCCGTCATCAACGCAACCTTTCTTACCTTCATCCTTCTGTCCAGCAGCTTGACCATGGTTCTGGCCGTTGCCGCGGCGCACCGCGACGAAGTGCGCAAAGCCGTGATTTACATCTTGTTGACCGCCGTCGGCGGAATCTTGTTCGTCGTGCTCCACTTGATGGAGTGGTTTCGCCTGTTCGCCGAAGGCGTTACGCCCTGGTCCAATCATTACGTCGTCAACGGCCAGCCCGGCGACCCGCTCTTCGGCGGTACCTTCTTCGGCCTCACCGGCCTGCACATGCTCCACGTTTCCATCGGCGTGATTTATCTCTGCATCATTTCGTATGGCTTTGGCCGCCGCAAGTTCAATGCCGACCACGTCGAAGTCAGCGGCCTCTACTGGCACTTCGTCGACCTGGTCTGGATGTTTATTTTCCCGATGGTCTACTTGATGTCCGTCAGCCTGAAAGGATGAGGTGCATAGCCCGCGATGACCACGCATGAAGCAGCCGTAGAGACCCACCAACCTGGTTCGAAGAAGCTGTTCCTCTGGGTTTGGTTTTGGCTCCTGATTCTTACCGGCATAGAAACCTTCCTCGCTTACTTGCAACTGGAGCCTCGCCTCATGCTGACGATTCTCGTCGGCCTTTCGTTGATTAAGGCCGCCTTGATCGTCGCTTACTTCATGCACTTGCGCTTCGAGAAGATTGGCCTGTTCTTGATTATCGTTCCGTCGCTGGTCTTCTGTTTGATCATGATTTTGATATTTGTGTTCCCGGATAGCTTGCGGATTGTGAATCTGCACACCCTGCATCCGTGATACAGTGAGAAGGTCGATGAAGATGCGAGGGTTTTGGCAGGGATTATCAAAGGTCGCCGTTGCTTTCGCCGCCGCGCTCGTTTGCGCGCGCTCCGCTTTCGCTCAGGGCTGCGCGCTCTGCTATAACGACGCCGCGGCCACCGGCCCGCAAGCCCAGGCGGCCCTCCGCCACGGTATTTTGGCGCTCGCGATTCCCCCCATGCTCATCTTTGCGACCATTTTTGCGGTCCTTTACCGGCGCCGCAACCTGCACCACGATGCGATTCATCCCGCCTTCACGCGCGACTCTGCGCGTCCCATCTCCGAGATTGTCCTGCACTTGAATTGACCTGAATTAAGCTGCAATCCGGAATCAACCTGAGAGTCTAGCCTCTGTGTTTGTGTCGCGGCTTGGCCGTGCGTGGAGAATCATGCTTTCCCGCGGGAGGAGCCCCGCGGGAAAGCATTTGAGTTTCACTGTCCGGTCTTTTCGTGCAGGCCCGTGCAAATCGTTACTGCGGTGGTCGGGTCGATGGCCGTTGAATCGAATTCGATATGCTTGATCGCCCCGCTCTTGTCGATTACAAAAGTAGTGCGCCGCGCGAACTCTACCTGGTCGCCGTTCAGGGGAAAGTTTTGCACGATTCCGTACTCTTTCAGGACTTTGCGCGTCATGTCGCTCAGCAGCGGGAACGTTACTCCGATCTGCTTTGCAAACGCGCCATTGGCGGGAGGGCTGTCGATGCTGATGCCGAATATCACTGAGTCACTTGCTTCAATCTTGGCCAAATCAGCCTGATAGGCCTGAAGTTCCTTCGTTCAGCCACCCGTGAAAGCCAGCACGTAGAACGCCAGAATCACGTTCTTCTTGCCCCGGAAGCTACTGAGCGTCACCGACCCGTGTTGGTCGCTCGGCAGCGTGAAATCCGGCGCAACTTCGCCGACCTTCAGATTTGTGGTGGTAATCGCCGGCTGCTGGTCCTGGGCGGCGCCGGCCAGCGGCAGAAACGCCATCGCCAGGAGCACAGCGCTTGCGAGCGAAACCATGCGCTTCATACGCAGTCTCCTCCTTTAGACTCACTTCAAACTCACCCAAATCATATCAGAGTTTTCTGGAAGCTAACTGGGAAACAGAGTTAAGTGGCCACTTCGCATCGGCAGGGCCGTCTTTCGTCGCCCACAGCCTCCGCTTCAGGGATCTTCAAACTGCAAGTAATGGAAGGGATCTCCGATGTTCTTGCGAACGTCCGCCCAGAACATATCGGGTTTGGTAAGGAATGCTTGCACCACCAGGGGGTCGAATTGTATCCCCGCGAACTTTCGGATTTCCTCCCGCGCCGCGCTCACCGGCAGCGCTTTTCGATAGGGGCGGTCCGACGTCATTGCGTCAAAAGTGTCCGCCACCGCGAAAATCCGCGCCCCCAGTGGAATTTCCTCGCCTTTGAGCCCGCGCGGGTAGCCGCTGCCATTGAAAAACTCTTGGTGGGAGAGCACGATTTCCGCTGCTTCCTTGAGGAAGGGAATTTTCTTCAACACTGTATAGCCGATGTCGCAGTGGCGCTTCATCAGTTCGCGCTCATCCTCCGTCAGCGGCCCTGGCTTGCGCAGCACCTGGTCCGGTATTCCCATTTTGCCGATGTCGTGAAGGAAAGCGCCGCGCGCGATGTGCCGCAATCGGTCTTTGTCCACTCTCATAATCCTGGCAATCAGGATGGTGATCGCGGTCACGCGCTGGCAATGTCCCTCCGTCTCCGCATCCTTAGCGTCCAACGCGCTTCCCAAAGCCTCGAGCGTGTAGTCGTACGATTGCTCCAGGTTGTGCAGCGTCACTGAGAGTTGTTGCGTCCGCTCCGCCACCAGATGCTCCAAGTTGCGTTGGTACGACCGATTCTCCAGCACTAGGTGCCGATGCTCCAGCGCGCGTCCCACGCTGTGGTAGAGCTGGTCCTTCTCAAACGGCTTCAGGATGTAGTCGTAGGCCCCCGCGCGAATGGCCTCCAAAGCGATGGAGATATCGTGCATCGCCGTCACCATAATCACGGGTACGTCCTTATCGTGCGAACGGACCTGCCGCAGCAGACGCATTCCGTCCATCTCCGGCATCACGATGTCGCTCAGCACCAGGTCGTGGGAATCGTTCTTGATTTGCTGGATGGCGTGACTTCCATCGGGAACAACCGTGCAGCGGTAGCCCTGTGCTTCTAGGAGTGTGGAAACCACTTCGCGAATGGCTTCTTCGTCGTCGCAGACGAGTATTTTTTCCCCGGCCAACCCTTTTCCCCTCAATCGAGGCCATTATAACGGGCTCTCGACGGGCCCTCGTCGCGGAGTTCGTGCATGGCGCGTACAAGTTACTGCAATGCGCAAATTGTGCCCTCGCGTGTTTTCACCTTGGACGATTTTTCGATGCAGGGAAAGAACTTGCGTCTTTTTCGGTCTTATAGTAAATATATTGAGTATATTGTGGATTGGTTTGCCTGGACGTTTCGCGTTTCCCATCCGGTTAAAACTGCAAGCGCGTGTTCTCAGTGCGTTGTGCTCCTCTGCGCCTGGGGCAGCGCCTCCGTCAATCGGTCGATCCAGCGCCCAAGTATCAGGCCCAGGTCAGCTACCATCTCCGTTAGCGTGGCCAGTTCGTTCGGCTCCAACCGGTGCACGGCCAATCGCACCAGCGTCACTCGATAAAGCACGCGGAACTGCACTCCCAGCCAGAGCCATTCCCATTCCTGCTTTCGCTTGACCTCTGGAGAAAGCGCCGCGATCAACCGCGCCAGCCTTTCTAGGCCGCGAAAGTCCTGGGCCAGTCCTTGAATGTAAAGCCGCAGAATCTGCCGCCGTTGCGCCCGCCATCGCTTCGTGATATCTGCCGGCGCACGCCGGCGCATGAACCGCTCATCCTCATCCTTCAGGATGCCGCAGATTTGCGGAAAATGGCTGCAATGCACCGGCAGAAGCCTCTTGATTTCCAACGCGGCCGCGGCCAGGTCAGTCTTGGGAGTTTGCCGCCCAAAAATCAGCCACAACAGTGCCAGAAGAACAAGAATCGACAGCACCACCATGAATGCGAACGTGGCACTCATTTCCATATCTCCAGCAGGCGGCTATTCAGCTCGCGCAGCCGTGCCGTCACCTGCGGTGCAAGCTCTCCGTATTTGTCGCCGCTAAGAACCATTGAAGCGTGCTTGGTCGGCAAGGGCCGCCAGATTGCGATAATCCACATCACCACAGCAATGTTGAAAGAAAAGTTCCGCAAGTCATTCCACAGGGGAAAATACTGCAACCAATGTTGCAGCATCGTATTATTCGCGACCTGTATAGCCGAGTAAAGTCCCAAGCCCAGCGCGATCCATGCCAGGTGGCGCTCAATACGAACGCCATAATATCGGCAGAAGATGAGGCCGAAGAGCAGGATACCGAGTACAACCAGCTCCAGCCCCCGTTCCGCTGTCAGGATGAACTGTTCGAGGAAGTGCACGTTCCTCCCCGCCACAGTGCCTGCCGTTACTCCGAGGACCACGGCTACGCCAATCAAGATCGGTCGGCAGAGCCTCCACACGCCTTGGTGAGCCGAAAGCAGGCTTCGGCAAATCTCGTAGATGACCACCGCCCGGAGCGAAACCAGCAATCCCTGCAGCGTCCACGCCGTCACGAATGAAGCATGCGAGGTAATTCCCGTCGTCGCGTAAACCGCTGCCGTTGTCGCTTCGTTCACCAAAAGAAGGAGAAGATACGCCGTGAAAATGGGCAGACGCTCAAAAAGACCCCGGCGGATTGCGAGGACGAAAACTGCCGCCTCGATAAGGGCGCTCAAGCCCCAGTGCAAGGAAACCAGAAACGATAGCTGCATGTCCGCTGGGAGTACTATAGCAGTTTACTATGGGTGACGTAAACTGTTAGGCACTCCCGGCGGCCTGTGCCAGCCTACGAGCTGGACGATTTCGATGAAGGTGGTGGAAACGGTGGCATCGGATTGCCGCCGTCAGCGAAAAGAACGGGAGAAACTCCGTTGGACCGCAGTCCGGACGGCGGAGGCGGGAAGGGCGGCATGGGGTTCCCGCCGTCGACCAGAAAGACGGCCCTTGAATTAACGCTGGCGTTTGTCGGTGCTGCGGAGTTAACGTAAGAACGACCGGAGATTGCTATCGCCGTAAGGAGCGCGCAGGCGAACAGAAAACAAGCTGCCTTTCCTTTCATTTTCGACCACCTCCTGGAGCGCGCTTCTCTCAGGCGGTGGCCGCGGGCAGACGAATTCCGGCGAACTGTTCTGAAGGCGGAACATCAACAATGGAAGGCTTGGAACAACTCCATCAAGATCGCCGCGTGATCGAGGATTTCACGTCGCGTACTTTGGAGGTCATTCCCGGCGACGTGTCGCGGCTGCTGCATATTGCTACGCTTCGCGACCTGGCCACTGGTCGTTATTGCCACGAAGGATTGGCGGCGATTTATTCCGAGCCAGCTGTCGACCAGGCTCTGCGGCTATGTCATGAAGAACTGTTCGAGAGGGTTTTGGAGACTTCGCTTGAGCATCAGGAGATCGAAATTCGCAGGTGCTTGGGGGGATTTGACAGCAGTGCGAGTGGAGTTGCTCAGCGTTGGCGCGAGCACGAGTTCTACAGGTTTCTGATTCCTTCCGGTGTTCCCGTTTATCTCCGGCTGCTCTTCTGCTCGAACCTTGCCACGTTGCTGCAATTGATCGCCGCGGAAGACCCCGTTAGTACGCCAGTCGCATAGATACGCCCACCACTCTTCCTACGACTTCCGCTTCGTTCGGGAATTCATAATTTTCCGGCGCGCACGGCGACAGTGGATGCGGCTGCAGTATCAGCCGTTTGCGTTCCAGCAAGCACCAGCAGCAACGGTATCCGGAGCGTATATCAATCAAATAAATCGGCCTTTCCGTTTCGTTCCTCCATCCGCCGGCTTCGATTTTCTGCCGGCGAGTATCCACCAGAACCAGCGCCCCCGGTCGCAGCAGCGGCTCCATCCAGTGATCGGCGTCGCCGATGTAACCGTAATGGTAGCCTGGTCCATGGGTCAAAGAGATGGCTTCGAAGTTCCCCCAGCTCTCGATCATTCGCGTCAGGTATGTCGTGCGCTGCGGATCAAACGCCGGATCGAAATGAATCGGAAGACGAATGGTTCGCGGCGGCGCCGCAAGATGCGTCTTCGGGCCAACGAACGACATTCCGTCCGTAAAAATGTCGTCAAGGGGAACGTCATACCAACGGCAAACCTCGTCTGGGTCGAGATGATAAATGCAACAGAGGCTGAATAGTTTGTGCAGGCCGGGAACCACACTGCTGTTTTCCAAATCCGCCAGCCGGCTGAGGTGAATAATGAATTCCGGCCGGCCGTGTCGTTGCGCGAGCTCATAGCTCGCCTGTTCGACATCGCGGTAAGTGAGAGCCAGCCGCTCTCGAACTCGGCGAAGATGGGCACCAGGAAACAATTTACTGCAACTCCGAAAAAAAGGTAGGGCGCGGGCGGATTATAGCAGAGCTATGTCTGTTCAGAAATCAGAACAACTCAGTAATCATAAGAATGATCTGTGTCAGATTAATAAATCTTGCGTTCTTTGGGTTGCCCGGTATTCCTGGTGAAAAACTGTCAGTGCGGACAGCCCCCCTGGGTACGAGAACAGCCAATCCATTCCCATCGTGTTCCATCTCCCTCCTCGGAAACCCTAAACCTAATGTATTGACTTTTTATATTTTATACATACACTCCCCTCCGTTCTCTTACTTCCCGGCTCGTCGCGCCTTTCGCCTCGCGATCTCGCCGGCTTTTTCCCGGAGGGCACATGCTCCGTAGACGTGGCCGCACTTTTCTTCTTATTGCCTTAGTCTCATTGGTCTCTGCCGGGCCGGTTTTCGCGCAGGGCACTCTTGCCGACTACCAACGCGCCGAGCGTTTTCTGGCGGGCAACGTCCGCCACTCGGTGTTCAGCGCTGGCCTGAGCAGTTGGATTGGCAAGACGGATAGCTTTTGGTACGTCGAGAATACCGCTGCCGGCAAGCAGTTCATTGTCGTCGACGCGGCTGGCAACACCAGCCGCCCGGCGTTCGATCAAGTGAAGCTCGCCGCGGCTCTATCGCGAGCGGCCGGGCAGTCCTACGCCGCCGGGAATCTGCCGTTTGAGGACTTTGATTTCACCGAGAATCAGAGCGCCATCCAGTTCGAACTCGACGGCGCCGACTGGAGCTGTACGCTCGCTGATTACCGCTGTAGCAGGCGCGAGACAGCTGCTGGCGGTCGTCTCGAGAACCTGTCGCCCGACGGCCACTGGGCCGCTTACAGCCAGGATCACAATTTATTCGTGCGCGACACTTCCACCGGTCAAGTGATCCAATTGACTCGCGACGGGGTCCCTGGCTGGGACTACTCTGCTCCGCTCCCCGACCTCAGCGCGCTCGTACGAGAAGGAGCCAGCCGCGGGGAGGACGTGAAGCAGCCGCCCGAAGTTTTCTGGTCTCCAGATTCTTCCAAGCTCGTCACATTCCGCATCGATTCGCGAAACTCCGGTCGCTTCACCAGCCTCCAGTTCGTTCCGCCCGGCCAGATTCGCCCTAAAGCCTACGACTATGTTTATCCCCTCCCAGCGGAGGCCCTTCCGGAAGCGTCCGTCATGGTTTTCGATGTGTTGAACGGCGAGCGCGTAGACGTTAAAACCGAGCCGCTCGAAATTCCTTTTCAAGGTGGTCCCGGCTATTTCGAGTGGTTTCCCGATAGCAAGAATTTCTTCTACGAACACGGCACGCGCGGCAATAAGGAAACCGAGCTCCGCGTCGTCGACGCCGCCACCGGCGACCAAAAGACCATCATCTCCGAGCAAGACGGCCTTTACATCGATCCCGGCGAGCATTTCTTCCGCTACATTCCTGATAACGGCGGGATTGTCTGGTCCTCAGAGAAGGACGGCTGGAATCATCTTTATTTGTACGACGACGAGGGCCAGCTGAAGAACCAGGTCACTCAGGGTCCATGGGTCGTTCGCGAACTCGAATACATCGATGCCAAAAACCATCAGATTTACTTCCTCGCCAGCGGGCGCGAGAAGGGTGAAGATCCTTACCTGACTCATCTCTACCGCGTGAACTTTGACGGTTCCGGCCTGCAACTGCTCACGCCGGAAAACGCCAATCATGCCGTCACCATGTCGCCAGACGGCCAATACTTTGTTGATTCCTACTCTCGCGTTGATCTTCCCGGCGAGTCGGTCCTTCGCCGCTCGAGCGACGGTTCAGAAGTTCGCGTCCTGGAAAAAACGGATGTCAGCGCTTTGCTCACAACCGGATGGAAATTCCCCGAGCCATTCGAAGGCACCGCGACGGACGGCAAAACCGATCTTTACGGCCTCATCTGGCGCCCTTCGAACTTCGACGCCGCCAAAAAATATCCGATCGTTGAGTACGTCTACACCGGCCCGCAGGGATTCTTCGTGCCGAAGACGTTTCCATCTGCTCTCCGCCTGCAGTCCATGGCCGAACTCGGCTTTGTGCTCGTCATGGTCGACGGACGAGGAACCACGGGGCGCTCTCGCGCTTTCCACGAATTCTCCTATCACAACCTGGGCGGCTCTTTCGCCGACCACGTAGCCGTGATCAAACAGATGGCCGCGAAGTATCCTTTTATGGACATCACCCGCGTCGGTATCTTCGGAACTTCCGCGGGCGGCTACGGTTCCGCTCACGCCATTTTGCAGTTTCCTGATTTCTACAAAGTGTGCGTCTCGACTTCCGGCGACCACGACGCGCGCCTCGACAAAGCTTGGTGGAACGAACAGTACCAGGGCTATCCCGTCGGTACCGATTATGCCGATCAGTCCAATGTCACCATGGCCGGCCAGCTCAAAGGCCATCTGCTTCTCATCCACGGCGACATTGATAACAACGTTCACCCCGTCGAAACCATGCGTCTCGTCGACGCTCTCATGAGCGCCAACAAAAGCTTCGACATGCTTTTTGTGCCGAACATGCTTCATGGCGATAGCGGCCCTCACGCTTTATACGTCACGCGCCGCCGCTGGGACTATTTTGTGCAGTATCTTTTGGGCGTGACCCCTCCGGAGAATTTTCAGATCAAAGAGGAACGCCTGCCGCCCTTTGTCCGGCGGCGGCAATGACGCTCCGTTCCCGTCGCCGGCGGACTTCGCTGTAACTGCCTCCGCCGGTGTACGTCTCAATCACTTGGCGTGGAGCAGGGTCGGTCGGTAAGTCAACGCACACGCTTTTATGGATTTTATGGTAAGAAGCTCACGCGCAATATCAATGCGAGCGGGGAGAAACGAAATGCGAATCGCAAATATTTCTTTCAGGACTTTTCTGCTGGTTCTTGCTGTGATCGCGCTGGCCGCGGCTCCGTCTTACGCGCAGCGCAGGTTCGGTGCAGCGAATGAAGACAGCCTTCACTTTCGTTTTATCGGCCCGATCGTCGGCAACCGCGTCGCCTCGGTCGCCGGCGTCCC
>JASHQB010000264.1 GCA_030037775.1 Candidatus Acidiferrales bacterium | reverse complement strand
CGGATGGTTCGACGGCATTGTGAACATCGTGCTCATCAATGCGTTCCTCTCGTTCCCGGGGATTTTGCTGGCGATTGCGTTTGCGGCGTTCCTCGGACCCGGGCTCGGAAACGTGATTATCGCGCTAACGATTACGGGCTGGGCGGGATATGCGCGGCTGGCGCGCGCGCAGGTGTTGCAGGCGAAAGAAATGGATTACGTGGCTGCGGCGCGTTCGCTGGGCGCGTCGCACGGTCGGATTTTGTATCGGCACTTGCTGCCGAATATTATTCAGCCGGTGCTGGTGCAAGGGACGATCGCACTGGCAGGCGCGATTCTGGCCGAGTCGACGCTGAGCTTCCTGGGGTTGGGCGTGCTTGCGCCGATGTCGAGCTGGGGCGCGATGCTGAACGACGCGCGCAGCCATCTGTTCGATGCGCCGCACATGGTGGTGTTTCCAGCGCTGGCCGTGGCCACGGCGGTGCTGGCCT
This sequence comes from Candidatus Acidiferrales bacterium, assembly GCA_030037775.1. GTDB lineage: Bacteria > Acidobacteriota > Terriglobia > Acidiferrales > UBA7541 > DAHUXN01. The sequence goes on along the minus strand of JASHQB010000264.1, from coordinate 10,002 downwards.
TCAATATGCTGGGCGATGCCCTGCGCGACTGGATGGACCCGAAGACGAGGGCGTATTTGATTGTTACGGATTTGGCACGGTGAGAGGTTACTTCAACGTGCCTGACTGCCGCGGAGAGACTTCCGTAAACCGATCGTTGTGCCAGCGGTAGCTAACACGAATATACGCGTCGGAGCAGCAGTCTCCTTCGCGCTTGGACGCGTCTTCAAAATCAAGCACAAGCAGCCCGTCTTGAAACGCGGTACGGATGAGTCCGCCATACGCACGTGAGCCGCTCCTGAGCCAACCCATTAACTTCGGTTGTCCGTCTTCCAGCTCATAGAGAAACAAATAACGCCAGTTGGCGGTCGCGCCGGTGCTGTAACTCACGTCCACGGCGGCAACTTCTTGATTGCCTATGTTGCCGTATGCCGTTGCGACTAGGTCAAAGCCTAAAGAATCGTGCCTGCCATTCACTAAATCGAAAGTGCTATGAACTGGCAAGGGCATCCATCCCCATGTTGTCGGCACACCGAAAGATTTGTCTAACGGATATGTGAAATTTTTGAAGTCAACTTGTCGAATGGAGGTGAACTTCTGTTGAGCCGGAGAGGCCGCACTTAAGAGGAGCAAAAGTGGCGCGATCAACAGACGGCTCATGAATGACCGCCTACGCGAATTCGACGGTGACTTCGGCGCCGCGGGCTGCGCCGGTGGTTTTTGCGGCGCTTCCGCGATTGACGGCCACTTCAAAAAAACCGCTGGAGCCAAGAATCAGGATGGGCTCGTTGGGTCCGCCGTTGCCGAAGGTTTGCGCGAGGCGAGAAATTTCCGCGGTGCCGACGCGCATTTTGAAGTTGGAGCCGGCGAGCACCTGGGGCAGGTCTTCCTCCCGGAGATTGGTGAGCAGATTGCCGAAATTGTCCGCGCGCAAAATCACGCCTTTGACGCCGTTGCCCGCGGGCTTCGGTTTGGGCAAGGCGAAGCGCACGAAATCGGTGATTTCTTCGCCGAAGGCCGAGCTCTGGCCGTTCTTGGAAAGCCATGCGGCAACGGGAGAAAAAATATCGCGGCCGTGGAAAGTGTTGCTGACGGGCTGAAGAAAATAGTGCTCGGAAGTGATATGCCGGACGGTGAGAGATTCTTCGCTCTGGTACACCATGGAGAGGACGCCGTTATCGGGCGCGACGAAATAATGCTGGCCCGCGGTGGCGAGCACCGGGCGGCGCTCCGTGCCCACGCCGGGATCGACCACAACGACGTGGACGGTGCGCGGCGGGAAGAATTTGTAAGCGGTACCGATGGCCAGAGCGCCGTCGAGAAGATCGTAGGGCATCACTTTATGGGTGATGTCGACGATCTCCGCGTCAGGCTGGATGCTGAGAATGACGCCCTTCATGGAGCCGACGAGCGAATCGGCCGAACCGAAATCGGTGGTGAGAGTGATGATGGGTCGCGCCAAGATTTGCTCCCAGGCGGCGTGGATTTCCGCCGAATCGCAAGTGTGGCAAAGAGGCGGGCGTGGCGCAATCGATGTGCGAGTTCAGGTTTCCTGCTTTGAAATTCTGGAACTGCGGGAAAGCAGGGGCCGGAGTCCGGGCTACATCATTCCGGGGATTTCCGGGGGACGACGAAGATTTGCGGCGCTGTCGCTCGACTTTTTATCGGCCTTGGAGTTTCCCCAGGTCCAGTAGAGGCCAAGATAAGCGTAGGTTTCAGGCTGGCCTGCGATTTCATGGCCGTAACAGAAGAGCAATTGGAAGCCCGGATTCTTGAAGTAGTAGTAGCCGCCGAAGTCGACAAGAGTGGTGGTGCGAAGCTGGGGCGTCGCTGAGCCTTCCGCACCATGAGAGAAAACTTCGGAGCCAAGCGTCCATTTCTTGCCGATGTCGCGCTGCACGAGCCAGCCGCCGTAGGTGAAATCCTTGTAGCCGGTCTGCGGGACGACTTGCTCGCCCACGCCGCCGTAGGTGGTCCACGGGCCGAAGCTTTTTTGCGCCCATACAGGCAGCTTCCACCAGACTTTGCCGACGCCCAGGCCGAGATTGTAGTTTCCGGTGGGGATTTCGATCATGGTGAAGGTGCCGATCATGGGACGATATTTTGTTTCGTTGAGGTAACGGTATTTCACACCGATTTCGATGTCGCCCATGCCGAAGGCGGTGGGGCCGGAGCCGGAGGGAACGTAATTTATGTTGTTGGAAGGCATGACGGAAGCGGCGGGAACGATGATGTGAAATTGCGTGTTCGGCAGAATGCCCCAGTTGAATTCGATGGCGGGCCCGGCGGTATCCATTTCGACGCCGGTGCCGTCGGCGTTGCCGAAGACGTAGAATTCGTAATGGCGGTAATCCACGGGTTCGGGGTCGTCGGTCTGGAAGGGCGGGCCGGCTTTAGCGGCCGTCGCGGTCGTCGCGAACAGGCAGAGCGTTGCGGCGGTGAGCCACCAAGTGCGTCGGCGCATTTCGTGTTCCCGGCGCAAAATCATCTCACAAATCTTGGTCGAATTGGACCTGCGGATCGGCGCGCGGGGCGGAAGTATTGGCGATTTGACCATGGAGCGCACGAGGCGCTATTCTCGATTGGCGGTGCAAATGCCTATGCGACGCGTTTACCTCGATTGCAACGCGACCACGCCGGTTGACAGCGAAGTGCTGGCGGCGATGCTGCCGTTTTTTGCGGAGGCGTACGGGAACGCGAGTTCGATCCATTCCGTGGGGCAGGAAGCGCGCGCCGCGGTAGAGTCGGCGCGCGCGGCCGTGGCGGCGCTGGTTGGCGCGAAGGCGTCGGAGATTGTTTTCACTAGCGGCGGCACGGAAGCCGACAATCTGGCCATTTTCGGGTTGGTGGCGGGAGATCGGCGCGAGCGGAAGCACATTATTGCTTCGCCGATCGAGCACCATGCAGTGCTGAATTCAGTGGAGGCGCTCGAAAAGCAGGGTATCGAGGTGACCTGGCTGCCGATTTCGAGCGACGGCGTGATCGATCCGGAGGATGTGCGGCGCGCGCTGCGGCCGGAGACGATTTTGATCACGGTGATGCACGCGAACAACGAGCTGGGCACGATTCAGCCGGTTGCGGAGATCGGGCGCATCGCGTCCGAAGCGAATGTGTATTTTCACTGTGACGCGGTGCAATCGGCGGGGAAAATTCCCGTCGCCGTGAATGAAATGAAAGTGGATTTTCTAGCGCTCTCGGCGCACAAATTTTACGGGCCGAAGGGCGTCGGCGCGTTGTATGTGCGCGAAAATTCGCCGCTGGAACCGATATTGTTCGGCGGCACCCATGAGCGTGACCGGCGGCCAGGGACGGAAAACGTTGCCGGAATCGTCGGCATAGGCAAGGCGGCGGGGCTGGCGCACGCGCGTCTGGCAGACGAGCCTGCGCGTCTCGCGGTTTTGCGAGACCGCCTGGAGGATGGGATTCTCGCGAGCGTTTGCGATGTGCGCGTGAACGGAGACCGCGCGCGGCGTATGGCGAATACGACGAACTTTACGTTCGCGCATGCGGAGGGCGAGTCGCTGGTGATCGCGCTGGATTTGCAAGGAGTGCAGTGCTCGACGGGCGCGGCGTGCTCTTCGGGTGCGATTTTGACTTCGCACGTATTGCGCGCGATTGGTTTGCCGCGGGACGAGGCGAAGTGCACTCTGCGCTTCAGCCTTGGCCGCTTCAGTACGTGCGAGGACGTAGATTACGCGCTCGAAGTAATCCCGGGCGTGGTGGAGCGCCTGCGCGCGATTTCGCCGACGTATTCCAAAGCCGTCTCGGCGCGGTGATTGCTGCGAAGTTGCGCCTTCCTTGCTATTCTAGTGAATTAAAGACATGTCTGCGAGACCACAAACTGAACTGACCGCTGTGGCCATGAGCGGTGGCGTCGATAGCTCGACGGTTGCGGCGTTGCTGCACGAATCGGGCGAACCGATCGTTGGGCTGACGATGCAGTTGTGGAATCAGCGGCGTTTGCCGGAGCTGGCCGCCACGGATGGGCCGGCACCGCATCGTTGCTGCTCGCTTGATGACGTGTACGACGCGCGTCGCGTGGCGCAGCATTTAGGATTCCCATTTTACGTGGTGAATTTCGAACAGGTTTTCGAGCAGCGCGTGATCCGCCCGTTCGTCGCGGATTACCTCGGCGGGCGCACGCCGATTCCGTGCACGCTCTGCAACAATCACGTGAAGTTCGAGCAGTTGCTGACCACCGCGCGGCAGATTGGCGCCGAGCGCGTGGCTACCGGCCATTACGCGCGCGTGCGATGGAATGCAGATTCGGGACGGTACGAGCTGTTGCGCGCGGCGGATGAGTCGAAGGACCAGTCGTATTTTCTTTTTGGTTTGACGCAGGAGCAGCTCTCGCGCTCGCGCTTTCCGCTGGGTGAACTGACCAAGTCCGAAGTGCGCGAGATTGCGCGGCGCACGCAGCTCCCTGTGGCGGAAAAGCCGGAGAGCCAGGAGATTTGTTTTGTGCCCACGGGCAATTATGTCCGCTTCATTGGCAGTTATTTGCGCGAGCAGGGCGAGGAGTTGCCGGCGGAATCAGGCGAAATTGTCACCACCGATGGCACGGTCATTGGCCGCCATGAAGGCCTGCATCGCTACACCGTCGGGCAGCGGCGCGGGCTTGGGTTTGCGACGGGGCGGCCGGTGTACGTGCTGGGGCTCGACCGCGCAGCGAATCGCGTGATTGTGGGCGAGAATGATGAGCTGTTCACTTCGCTCTGCGAAGTGCGCGACGTGAATTGGATTTCGGTTACTTCTCCGGCGGAGCCGGTGCGCGCGCACGTGAAGGTGCGGCATCGGCACGAGGCCGCAGCGGCCACGGTTGAGCCGCTTGGCGCGGCGGCAGCGCGCATTCGCTTCGATGAGCCGCAGCGCGCCATCACGCCGGGACAGGGCGCAGTCTTTTATTCCGGCGAATTGGTACTCGGCGGCGGGTGGATTGGCACGGGCGAGCCCGCATGAATCGCGAAGAGCTGATCTACGATTGGAATACCGCGAACGGCCGCGAAATCGCCCCCGGCCGCAAGCTCCTGCTGAACGATGAGACTTTGCGCGATGGCCTGCAGAACCCTTCTGCACGCGACCCGAGCATCGAAGAAAAAATCCAGATTTTGCATTTAATGGAAGACCTCGGCATCGACACCGTGAATATCGGGCTGCCTGGCGCCGGCGCGCGCGCGCGGGCGGACGTGGAGGCGCTGGCGCGAGAGATTGTGCAATGCCGGATGAGGATTCGCCCGAACTGCGCGGCGCGAACCCACCAGAAAGACATTCGGCCGATTGCTGAGATTTCGCAGAGGGTAGGAATGGCCATCGAGGCGGCGACTTTTCTGGGGTCGAGTCCGATTCGCCGGCTGGTGGAGGATTGGACGGTCGAGCACCTCCAGCAAACTACGGAGGAAGCGGTGCGATTCGCGCTGGCGGAGGGGCTTCCGGTGATGTATGTGACCGAGGACACCACGCGCGCTGATCCACAAACCGTGAAAACGCTCTACGCCACGGCGATTCGCAGCGGCGCACGCGCAATTGTGCTGTGCGACACGGTGGGCCACGCCACGCCGCGCGGGGCGCACAATCTGATCCGTTTCGCAATCGAAGAGATCGTGAAGCCCTCGGGAGAGAAGATTCGCGTCGACTGGCACGGACACAACGACCGCGGGCTTTCGGTGGCAAACTCGCTGGCGGCGTTCGCGGCCGGGGCGGACCAGGTGCACGGAGCGGCGAATTCACTGGGTGAGCGCGTGGGCAATACGCCGATGGAGTTGATGCTGGTGAATTTGCGGTTGATGGGCTTGATCGAACGCGATTTATCGAAACTCAAGGAGTATTCGGAGGCGGTGGCGCGCGCCACGCACACCACGGTCCCGCCGAATTATCCGGTGGTGGGACGCGACGCGTTTCGCACGGCGACGGGCGTGCACGCTGCGGCGATCATCAAAGCGTATCGGAAGGGCGACGCTTTTCTGGCGAACTCCGTGTACAGCGGCGTGCCGTCGAATCTGTTTGGCCTGGAGCAGGTCATCGAAATCGGGCCGCTGAGCGGGCGCTCCAACGTGACGTATTGGCTGGAAAAACATGGCATAACGGCGACGGAAGAGCTAGTCACGTGCATCTTCGACGCGGCGAAGCGCGCCGAGCGCGTGATGAGCGACGAAGAGATTCTGGCGCTTTGTGGCGACGCCGCGCCGCGCGCGGCAACGAAGCGCTGAGCTGGGCTTGGATCGCCTTGACACCTCCCCAACATCTTCACTCTAGCGGTCGCTGGCCATCTTTGCGGGAACGCGCGCCGATAAAATCCGTGAAAGTTTTTTTCGGGTTCGGTATGCTGATGTTAATGGGAACGCTTACCGCTCGCGCCGTCAATCCGATCGAGGCCATCGCGCAAGACAAAAAGGTCGCGAAGGCGCTCGCCTGGCTCGACAAGAACGCGGACTGGGTCACCGAGCAGCAGATTGCCATCACGGAGATCCCCGCGCCGGAGTTTGCCGAAAAGGAGCGCGGCGCGTATGTGGCGAGGCTGCTCGCGGCAAATGGCCTGAATGTGCGCACCGATTCGGTAGGCAATGTGATTGGAGAGCGCCAGGGGACGGTGGAAAAATATGTGGTGCTGATTGTCGCTCACCTCGACACGGTTTTTCCCGCGGATACGCCGGTGCAGGTGAAGCGCACAGAGGGCCGCTTGGAAGGGCCGGGCATTTCCGACGACGGCACGGGCCTGGCGACAATTGCGGGCCTCGCGCGGGCCATGGATCAGGCTAAAGTCAAGACGGAGGCAACGGTTGTTTTTTGCGCCGATGTTGGCGAGGAAGGCGAAGGAAATCTGCGCGGCATTCGCGAATTACTGAACACATATAAGAACCGGATTCGTGCGGTGATCGCCATCGATGGCGCGGCCACGGACTACGTAACGACCGTCGCGCTGGGCTCGCGGCGCCTGGAAGTGAGCATCGAAGGCCCCGGCGGGCACAGCTGGTCGGATTTTGGCATGCCCAATCCCATCACGGCGTTGGCGCGTGGCATTGTGGAGTTTTCGCGCACGCCGATGCCGGAGGAGCCCCGAAGCACGTTCAACTTCGGCGTCGTCTCCGGCGGAAATTCCGTGAACTCGATTCCGACGCACGCCGACGTGAAAGTGGATCTGCGGTCGGAAGACGAAGCGGAATTGGGGCGCTTGGAGAGCGAGCTTCGCAAAGCGTTTGCCGGCGCGGTCGGTGCAGAGATGGCTGCAGCTTCCGAAGGGAGTCCGCTCACGCTCAAGATCAGTGTGATTGGCGTGCGTCCTGCGGGAAAGCTCGCGGAGGATTCGCCGCTGCTCGCTGCAATCGAGAACGCAGATCGTTACTTGGGCAACCGGTCGCGCCTGGAACGCTCTTCCACCGATGCGAACCTTCCGCTGTCGCAGGGCATCCCGGCGATCGCCATCGGCGGCGGCGGAGAAGGCGGCGGCGCGCACTCTCTGAACGAGTGGTATGATCCCGCGGGAAGGGAATTGGGTTTGAAGCGCGCGCTGCTCACCATTCTCGCCATCGCGGGAGCACGATCCTGAGAAACAAACTCTTCGTTGCCGCCGGTGTCATTGCCGCGCTCGCGGGTGGCATTCTCCTCACCGCCGCATCTCTCCATGGTGTCCGCTCTGGAAAAAGCATACTCATAGATGCGCAACGAGCGAGTGCGCCCGCCGATCTTGTTTTAACCGATGGCGACATTTACACCGTGGATTCCGCGCGGCCTCGCGTGCAGGCGGTTGCGATTCGCGGCGAAAAGATTGTCGCGGTAGGCTCGACTGTCGAGATGCGTGCGTGGATCGGTGCGCAAACGCGTCTGATCGATTTGCACGGCGGTTTTGCGATGCCCGGATTCAACGACGCCCACGTGCATTTGGCCAGCGCCGGCATGGCCAAGTTGACCGTAAACTTCGAGGGCGCGAAATCGCTAGCGGAATTTCAGCGGCGGATTCGCGCCGCGCTGAAAAATTATCAGCCCAGAGAATGGATCACGGGAAGCGGCTGGGATCACACGCTGTGGCCGGAGAAACGCTTTCCCACGCGATGGGATCTGGACGCAGTGTCGAAAGATCATCCTATGATTTTCTCGCGCGTGGATGGACACGTGGCCGTAGCGAATTCGCTGGCGCTGAAAATGGCGGGAATCACCAAGGACACGGCTGATCCGGCGGGCAGCCACATCGTGCGCGACGCAAAGACCGGCGAGCCCAATGGGATGCTGGAAGAAGACGGCGCGATGCACTTGGTTTATATGCGCGTGCCGCCGCCAAGCCATGAAATTCGTACGCGCGCGATTGAACTGGCGCTGGCCGACGCGATTTCGCACGGAGTGACCTCCATTCAGGACTATTCCACATGGAGTGATTTTCTCGTTTATCGCGAGTTGAAGAACGAAGGCAAACTGCCGCTGCGCATCACCGAGTGGCTGACGTTCATGGAGCCGCTCGCACAGCTCGAAGAGGAGCGCCGGGAAGGCGGGACCACCGATCCGTGGTTGAAAACGGGCACGCTGAAGGCGTTCATGGACGGCTCGCTGGGTTCGCGCACGGCGGCGATGCTCGCACCTTATTCGGACGATCCGTCGACGTCTGGAATCTTGCGGGTGGATCCGGCCGAGCTGAACCGGATGTGCATTGAGCGCGACAAGGCCGGCTTTCAGTTGAATTTTCACGCCATCGGCGACCGCGCTAATCGCGTGGCGCTCGACGCGTTTGCCGCAGTCGTGGCCGCGAACGGGCCGCGCGACCGCCGCGACCGCGTGGAGCACGCGCAGATTGTCGCGCCGGAGGATTTCGCGCGCTTCGCGGAGTTGCACGTGATTGCGTCGATGCAGCCCTCGCACCTGCTGGATGATCAGCGCTGGGCGGAGGCGCGCATTGGGTCGGAACGCGCGAAAGGCGCGTATGCGTGGAACACGATGCGCAAGGACGGAGTGCGGCTGGCGTTTGGCACGGACTACCCGGTGGAAGCGATCGATCCACTGCGCGGGCTTTACGAATGCGTCACGCGCGAACTGCCCGAGGGCGGGCCGCCCGGTGGATGGGAACCGCAGGAAAAGTTACCGATGGACGTTTGCATTTACGATTACACGACGGCGTCGGCGTATGCGGAGTTCGAAGAGGAGCGCAAGGGTCTGCTGAAGCCCGGCATGTTCGCCGATATTGTGGTTTATCCGGCAGACATCACGCGCATGCCGCCGGCCGAACTTCTGCGCACTTCCACCGACATGACCATCACCGGCGGCCGCGTGGTTTACGAACGGCACTGAGCGCCTGCGCATGAGCCGCCGATTGCAGGCTGACCTCGCGCTGGCACTGTGCGCGCTGATTTGGGGCGCGACGTTTGTCGTCGTCAAGGACGCCCTCGTATTTGCTTCGGTTTTTTCCTTCAATGCTGTGCGCTTCACGCTCGCGGCGCTGGTCATGGGCGTGGTGTATGCTCGTTCGTTGCGCAAATTGGATTGGGCCACGCTGGCCGCCGGCGCGCTGATTGGTTTTTTCATGTTCAGTGGCTACGCGCTTCAGACGCTTGGCCTGAAATACACGACCCCATCGAAGGCTGCGTTCATCACCGGCGCCGGTGTGGTGATGGTGCCCGTGCTGCTGGCCGTTTTCTGGTGCCGAAGAATCAGCCGGTGGGCGTGGACGGGCGCCGTGGCCGCGCTAGTGGGTTTGTATTTCTTGACGGTGCCGCGCTCTGGTTTTTCCGCGCTGAACGTGGGAGATTTGCTGGCGCTGGGCTGCGCGGTGATGTTTGCGTTCCACATTATTCTGGTTGCCAAATACAGCCCAGCGCATTCGGTGGCGGCGCTGAGTTTCTTGCAGGTGGCCACGACGGCAGTTCTCACCGCGTTATGTCTGCCGGTGCTGGCGGTGACGCGCTGGGAAGCTCCGTTCTTGCGATGGTCGCCGAACCTGATTGCCGCCATTCTGATTACCGCAGTGGGAGCGACGGCGCTGTGCTTCTCGCTGCAGGTGTGGGCGCAGCGCTACACGTCACCCACGCACACGGCCATTCTCTT